>JAGGWS010000021.1 GCA_021163425.1 Candidatus Omnitrophota bacterium | reverse complement strand
GTAAATTTTTCCCAGAATCAAAGTTTATTTTTTTCATAGGCTATACACCTCCTTCCTTTTTCTTTAGGAGGGTATAGCCTTTTTTATTTAGATTGTCAAGAATTTACACACAATATTTTACAGTGCCAAAGTAATAAAATCAATATAGATCGTTATTAAAAATATTTATGAGAATTTCTACAATTTTTTTATCCTCTATCTCCACCATTATCTCTTTATTATTCTCCAAACCATTGAAAGATAAATTGCAGGAACCAATAAGAAGGATTTTGTTGTCTATTATGATGAGTTTTCTGTGGAAGATGGCGGATCTTTTTATGTGGTAGAATTTAATCTCTACCTGAAAATTCTAGGAATTTATCAAAATTATATTTGGTTTTTGGAATAATATCTTAATATTCTTTCTCTATCTTCATTTTCTTTATCGCCCTTATAATAAATCTCAATAAACTCTATTTTGTCCTCATCGAGATAATATGCATAAATAATACGAATTCCACTTTTAACACCTCTTCCTTTTAGGGCACGGCAAGCAAATTTTACAACTTTATAGATTAAAGGATAATCTATTCCTAAGTTAGATATTGGTAAATTTCCTCTATTGTCCTGTTTTAACTTATGAAATGCTTTTAGTTGAGTATTTTTAAATACCTCAAAATCATCTGGAAGGGTTTTAAATTTTTTGGCAAGTTTTTTAAAATCTTTCTTAAATTCGGGAAGTTCAACAATTTCATTAAATATTCTCTTCGTCGGTATCTTCACTATAGCTCCTTACTGAATAGGGTAAAGTACGATAAAAAACTGATTCATAATCTATACGTTCTCCTTTCTCTGTGGTTAACCAAGGAATATCATTATGAGAATACTCACTTATTTGCTGTGCATTCATATCAGATAATCTTTCTAAAACCTCATCTATAAGTTTTATTTCATGTGCTTTTAATTTACTCAAATCCGGTTCTCTTAAAGGAAGATATTTTCTTTGAGGATACTTAAAATATTCACTTTTTACTTCTATCAAATCTTTACCTTTCATCTCTTTAATAACTTCTCTAAACTCTATGGGGGTAGGACCAAAATGATTCTTTATATATGTAGCTCCTACCAATTGCTCTTCATATTTCTCGTAGAAATCAAAATCTATAAAATAAAGAAGCTTATACAATACTGTTTCTCCAATATTAGGTTTTGACCCAACTTTATTTAAAATATAAAGCAAAACTTCTTTAAATTTCTCAATATTCTTCTGAGGAATATTTATTCTAATATTTGATTTAGTGTCCTTAGAAGAAGTTTTTGTTTTTCTTTTTTCCACCACTACCTTCATATCTTCTTCCAAATCTAATAGTATATCGGCATTGATATTAAATATATTGGAAATCTTTGCAACCTCTTCAGCTGTTATTTTTCTTTCTCCATTTTCTATTTGAGATAAAGAAACTCTATTTATACCTAAAGATTTAGCTAGTTCTTCCTGAGAAATCCCTATTTTTTCCCGCAATTGTCTCATTCTATCCCCGATTTTTCTATAAAATTCTTTCATTCTTTCACGCATATTCTCACCTCCTTTTAGAATATAACATATGTAGGATAATCTGTCAAGTATATGTAATGAAATATTTCAGAAGTTTACGAAAACTGAAATTATTACTTTCCAATCCTTCTTCCCAGAAAATAAAACCAGCTTATATCTTCAACTACATACACTTTTTTCGCTCTACTATAGGACGCATTCAAAGGCAGAACCGCGGGCTATTCTAAAAAAATTTTGCCGGTCTTTGCAGTGAAATCTTCCGTTGCCTTCAGCGATATTTAATGATATTGATAACACTGCTCGGTTTAATTGTTCTGACAAGTAATATGTGCCTTTTGGAAATTTTTCTGTTAAGAGGGTTACTCTATCTGCTAAATCGACTGCTTTCTGATATACTTCAAGTTTACTGAAAAGAAATGACATAAATAAAATTTTTTGAACAATAGAGTAATTGAACAGTAGACCGCAATTGAATCTTCTCTATTGTTCTATTTTCTATTGCTCAATTGCTCTGCCAATTTTGTAAAACAAAATTGGCTGCCCGGCCTAGATTCGAACTAGGACTACATGGTTCAGAGCCATGCGTGCTACCATTACACCACCGGGCAGAAATAATGAGTAAAAAGTTTAAAGGTATAAAGTTTTAAAGGTAACTAAACTTTCGAGTTTATACTTTTGGGCTTCTCCTTAAGAGAATCACCAGCAGTTTTCTTCAAACCACTTATCTGCTTTCTCTATTGCTTTATAAGTGTTGTAAATGTCCTCTGCTAAACCTTTGCTAAAACCATAAAGAGTATAAACACTACCTAAACTGGTATTCTTAATTGTCTGGCATCCTCCTAGAAAGAATGAAAAAATTAAGGTAAAAAATATAAATCTACGCATTTTCTTCCTCCCAATATTTAACTAACCACCCTAACCTCTTTAAAACCTCCTCTTTCCCTAAAACCTCCATTGTCTCAAATAACCCCGGGCCTACTCTTCTTCCGGTCAAAGCTACCCGGGCAGGATGAACTAAGTCTCGGTTTTTAAGTCCTAAATTTTCAGCAGTAGCTCTAAATATCCTTTCTACCTCTTCCTTGTTAAAATTACCGATATTTTTCAAGTCTTCAATTAAAACTCTAACTTCCTTAGATAAATTTTTTTTGAGAATTTCTTTAGTCTCTTCCTGATACTCAAAATTATCGTAAAAACAAAACTTAGCCCAATCTTTTAAATCTTCGAGTTTGGCTATCCTGTCTTTAAATAAACTAACTACTTTCTTCAAATAGGTCCTATCAATACTTTCTAAAAACCCTTCTTCTTTCAGATATTTTTCTACCAACAAGGTAAGCTCCTCCAAAGGTTTTTCTTTTATATATTGAGAATTTAGCCAATTAAGTTTATCTAAAGAAAACACAGCCCCGGTTTTACCCACATCCTTGATATCAAAAATCTCCTTTGTCTCCTTTAGAGATATTATTTCCCGATTATCTTTAGGAGACCAACCTAAGAGAAGAAGGTAATTCACTAAAGCTTCTTTTAAATAACCTTTCTTTCTATATTCTCTCAAAGAAGTTGCTCCAAATCTTTTAGAAAGCCTTCCTCCCTGAGGAGAAAGAATTAAAGGAAGATGGGCAAACTGAGGGATATCAAATCCTAAGGCTCTATAGAGTAAAATCTGTTTAGGAGTATTAGAAATGTGGTCTTCTCCTCTTATTACATGAGTTATACCCATTAAGGCGTCGTCTATTACACAGGCAAAGTTGTAAGTGGGAGTTTTATCAGACTTAATTATTACTTCTTCTTCTTTAGGGAGTTCTTTAAACTCAATCTTGCCCCGGATTAAATCGTCTACCTCTATTTTTTCAAACTGGTATTTAAAAAATATTGCTGAATTTTTAGAGTAGGCTTTCCCTTCTTTAATTAATTTTTCAGCCTGCTCTAAATAAATAGGAAATCTCTCTGATTGATAGTAAATCTCATCCCAATCTAAACCCAACCAGGCCAAACTTTCTAAAATCTCTTCTAAATACTCTTTCTGGGAACGCTCTCTATCTGTATCTTCTATCCGGAGAATAAATTCTCCCTGGTTTTTGCGAGCATAGAGCCAGGAAAATAAACAGGTTCTAGCTCCTCCGATATGGAGAAAACCAGTAGGAGAAGGTGCAAACCTAGTCCTTACTTTCATAATTAAATCCTAAATTTAAGGCGGTTAAATTCAATTTAAGAAGTTGGGAATTATTTTTAAAAGTATTCTTAAGAACCTCTCTAACTGTCTTTAATTTTACAATTGGTGCCTCTTTTAAAAGGAAACCTAAACCCACAATATTAGCTATCTTTAAAGAACCTGCTTTAAGAGCTAATTCATTTAAGGGAACTTTTCTCACCTTTATTTTATTTCTTCTAATTTCTTTCTTTACTAAGGAGCTATTCAGAAAAATAAAACCTCCTTCTTCTATTTTCTTCTTAAACTTCTCCCAGGAAGGCTGATTCATAATAAAAACTAAGGTGGCTTTCTCAAAAACAGGAGAAGCTATTTCTCTATTACTTATTCTCAACATACAATTAGCTGTTCCTCCCCGCATCTCTGCTCCGTAAGAACGAATAAAAGTTACTCTCTTCCCTTCTTGAACAGCAGAAAGGGCTAAAATTTTTCCTAAAAACATTATCCCCTGTCCGCCAAAACCAGCTATTAAAATTTTCTCTTCTTTAAAGCTCATTTTATCTTTCCTAAGGGAAACTCTTTAACCATTACTTCTCTAACCCACCTTACTGCCTGAACAGGGCTTAAACCCCAAACAGTTGGGCATTGAGATAATACTTCTACCAAGGAAAAACCTTTTTCTTCTATTTGATTTAAAAAAGCTTTTTTTATAGCCTGTTTAGTCTTAATTATATTGGCTGGACTATCCACAGAAGTTCTCTCAGCATAAACTACACCTTTTAAGTTAGCTAAAAGCTCAGGAACTTTTAAAGGGTAACCTTCTCCTTTCTGAGGGGCTCTTCCCTGAGGAGTAGTTGCTGTCTTTTGGCCAATTAAAGTAGTGGGAGCCATCTGCCCTCCAGTCATCCCATAACAAGCATTATTTATAAATATACAAGTTAAGTTTTCTCCTCTATTAGCACAATGCAAAGTTTCGGCCATCCCGATTGAGGCTAAGTCTCCATCTCCCTGATAAGTAAACACTGCTAACTGCGGCCTGCACCTTTTTATCCCTGTAGCTACTGCTAAAGCTCTTCCGTGGGCAGATTCAGTAACATCAAAATCCCAGTAATCATAAGCCACTACAGCACAACCTACAGGAGCAACTGCCACTGTTCTTTCTCTAATCCCTAACTCTTCAACTACTTCGGCTATAATCCGGTGAACTATGCCGTGACCACAACCCGGACAATAATGAAAGGGCTTATCTTTTAAAGTCTGGGGTTTTTTAAATTCAAGCATTCTCTTTCTCCACAAAATTCAAAAGCTCTTTTTCAGTAAATACCTCTCCTCCTGCCCGGCCGTAAAAATATACAGGAAGGCTCTCTCCCAGAGCTAACCTTACATCTTCTACCATCTGCCCATAAGAAAGCTCAAAAACAAAGACTGCCCGTTTATCTTTAGCTAAACTCTTTAAAGCCTGATAGGGAAAAGGCCAAAGAGTAATTGGCCTGAACAAAGCTACCTTTAACCCCTTTTCTTGCAAAAGAAGACTCGCCTCTTTAGCTATCCGATAGGAAATTCCATAAGCCACAAAAACAATTTCTGAATTATTTCTGTTCTCAATTTCAAAAAGCTGTTCATTATCTCTTATCTTCTTGTATTTTTTTTGCAGTTTTAAATTGTGCTTTTCCAAAACTCCTTCTCCTAAAAAAAGTGACCTTATTACATTAGGAGCTCTTCCTTTAGCTCCGGTTAAAGCCCAATCTTTTTTATAGTTTGAAATTTGGATTTTGGATTTTGGAATCTCTATAGCTTCAGCCATCTGACCCAAAAAAGCATCTAATAAAACCATAACCGGGTTTCTGTATTTATCAGCTAAGTTAAAGGCTAAAAACATAAAATCAAAACACTCTTGAACAGAACCGGGAGCTAAAACTATCAAATGGTAATCGCCGTGACCGCCTCCTTTAGTAGCCTGAAAATAGTCAGATTGAGAAGGGCCGATATTCCCCAAGCCTGGACCTCCTCTCTGGACATTAACTATTACTGCCGGGAGCTCACAACCGGCTAAATAAGAAATACCTTCCTGTTTTAAAGAAATCCCTGGAGAAGAAGAAGAAGTCATAGCCCTTACTCCGCTAGCTGAAGCTCCAAAAACCATATTTATAGCTGAGATTTCTGACTCAGCTTGAATAAATATTCTTTTTTCTTCAGCCATTCTCTTAGCCATAAAAGCAGTAAGTTCATTCTGAGGAGTAATCGGATAACCAGCGTAAAAGAAACAACCGGCTCTTACTGCTCCTTCACCAATAGCTTCATTACCAGTAATAAAGACTTTCTTACTTCTCATAAGAAATCTCTATACAAGTATCTGGACAGACTAAAAAACAGAAACCACAACCTTTACACTTCTCAATATCTTTAATTTTAGCGTATTTAACTCCCTTACGATTCAATTCTAAGGAAAACTCCAGGTTTTTCACTGGACAGGCCTCTATACACAAACCACAGCCTTTACACAAATCTTTATTTAGTTCAAATTTTAGAACAGGCCTTGTCTTTTCCATATACTCTCATTACTTTCTCTAAAATACTTTTTGAACCTAAGCCGGTAAATTCCAAAAGCTGGCTTCTCTTACCAAAAGTAATAAATTCTGTAGGAAGACAGATTCTTTCTATCTTTATATTCCTCAAAATATCCTTCTGGCGATAAAATTCCAAGATTGCTTCTCCAAAACCACCCGAACAAACTCCTTCTTCTAAAACAAAAACTAAAGGGCACTTCTTAGCTATTTGAATAAGGCATTCTTCATCTAAGGGTTTAATAAAGCGGGGGTTGACAATAAAAGGGTAAATATCTTTTCTATTAAGTTCTTCTTTAATCAATAAAACTTGTTTAAGAGTTGAGCCCAAAGCTAAAATAGCCAAATCTTCTCCTTCTTCTAATATTTCAAACTTACCTAAGCTAAAGTCTTCTTTATTCTCAATATCTAAAATCTCCTCCTTAGGATATCTGATAGCTACTGGCCTATTAAGTTTTAAACTAAATTTTAAAGCCAGCTCTAAATCTTTTTTGTAAGCAGGAGAAATTATTACCAAATCAGGGACACTCCTTAAATAAGCTATGTCAAATACTCCGTGGTGAGTAGGTCCATCTTCTCCTACTAATCCTGCCCTATCTATGGCTAAAACTACTCCTACTTCCTGTAAGGCTATATCTTCAATAAGCTGGTCGTAAGCTCTCTGCAAAAAAGTAGAATAGACCGCTACCACTGGCTTAAGCCCTCTCTTAGCCAAACCTGCTGAGAAACTTACTAAATGCTGTTCAGCAATCCCCACATCAAAGAGCCTTTCCGGAAAAACCTCTTTAAATCTAAAAAGCCCTGTACCCTTAGCCATAGCTGCAGTTAAAGCCACTATTCTCTTATCTCTTTGAGCTAATTTTATTAAAGTCTGACTAAATACATCAGTATAAGTAGTTTCTTCTCTTTTTTTGAAATCTCCCGAAATTGCAAAAGGCTTTGCGCTGTGGAAATCTTCGGAATTCTTTTCAGCAGGTAAATACCCCCTCCCTTTTTTAGTAACGACATGAAGAATCTTAGGGCCGGGTAAGCTTATAATATTTTTTAAAGTAGAAATTAAACCTTCTAAATTGTGGCCATCTAAAGGACCAAAGTATCTGAAACCTAACTCCTCGAAAAAAATCCCCGGGATGATTAATCCCTTCATTATCTCCTCTATCTTCTTAATCCGGCGTAAAACTCTTTTCCCCAAATGGGGCACCTTTTTTAAGATTAAAGTTATCCCTTCTTTAAACCTATTATATATAGGTAAAGATATTAACTTATTCAGATAATTACTTATAGCTCCTACTGAAGCTGAAATAGACATCTCGTTATGATTAAATACTACTAAAATATCTTCTTTTAAGTGTCCAGCATTATTTAAAGCTTCAAAACATTCTCCTCCAGTTAAACTTCCGTCTCCAACAACTGCCACTACCTTAAAATCTTCTTTTTTTAATCTCTTAGCTGTAGCTAACCCCAAAGCTAAAGAAACTGCATTAGAAGCATGACCCACAGAAAACTCATCATATTCTGATTCCCTGTGATAAGGAAAGCCTGACACACCTCCCCAGCTTCTTAAATTCTTAAAAACCTTAGCTCTTCCGGTAATTATCTTATGAGCATAAGCTTGATGGCCCACATCAAAGACTATCTTATCTTGAGGGGTATCTAAAACATAGTGTAAAGCTAAACAGAGTTCTATTGCTCCCAAAGAAGAAGCCAGATGCCCTCCTCTTTGAGAAACCACTTCAATTATATACTTCCTTATCTGACTGGCTAATTCCTTAAGTTCACTTATTTTAAGTTTCTTAATCTGTTGAGGGGTTAACTCTCGCATAAAATTAACTGCTTTTTAAAATTCTCTCTATTAACTCTCTTAAGGTCTCTCTGTCTTGAGGTTCTATCTGAGTAAACTCTATACCTGTATCAAAAAGATCAGCTTTTTCTATCGGAGGAGACTTGATGTCTATTACCCAAACTACTCTACCTTTACACTTTATATCTTTTAAGCCCAATCCCAATTCTATGCTCAAAGGTGTATTTATGGCTAACTTCTTCTCTAAGATAACTCTTAAACCACCAGCGCTTATATTCTCAGTGTGGAGAGAATAAACTTTGTCTTCACCTCCCAGAATCAATTTACAAGGATACTTTAAACGAGGAAACTTTCTTCTCTCTTCCATCCTCCCTAATCTGGCTTTTTATATTCTACTCTCTTTATTGAGAGACACTTCCCACTCACATCTTCTATTTCTAATATAACCCCTTGAATCCTTACGTCTCTGTCGGCTAAGTAAAATCTGGTGGGCATATTAGTTAAAAACCTCTGGATTATATCTTCTTTTCTCCTTCCTAAGATAGAATCAAAAGGCCCAGTCATTCCTACATCAGTAATATATCCAGTAAACCCTTCCAAAATCCTCTCATCAGCAGTAGGGATATGGGTGTGTGTGCCAATAACTGCTGAAACTTTCTGGGCTAAAAAATATCCCAAGGCTAACTTCTCCGAAGTTGCCTCAGCATGGACATCTACAATTACTACCTTAGTTTGAGTTAAAACCTCTTCTAAAATCTTAGAAACACTTTTAAAAGGACAATCTACTGCCTGCATAAAAACTCTTCCCAATAGGTTTATTACTGCTATCTTTTTTTTGTCTTTCTCTTTTATAATAAAGCCTCTTCCCTTAGCTAAATCTCCGTAATTTAAGGGCCTCAGTATACTTAGGGTATCTAAAATATTTAAAATCTCTTTCTTTTTAAAGGCGTGGTCTCCAGTGGTTAATATGTCTATACCACAAGAAAATAACTCTTTAGCTACTCTCTCAGTTAATCCTGAGCCTCCAGCAGAATTTTCTCCGTTAGCTATTACCCAGTCAAATTTCTCTTTCTCTATTAAGGAAGGTAAAAACTCTTTTAGATAAAGCCGGCCGGGTTTTCCTACGATGTCTCCAATAAATAAAATCCTCATAATTTATTACTTAGCATATTCTACCACTCTTGTCTCTCTTATTATAGTAATTTTTATCTGACCCGGATACTCCATTTCTTCCTCAATCTTCTTCTTCAATTCCCTGGCTAAAATAACCGCACCCTCTTCATTAACTTCCGAAGGCTTAACAATCACCCTGATTTCTCTTCCTGCCTGAATAGCAAAACTTTTCTCCACCCCTCTAAAGGAATTAGCTATGTTCTCTAAAGTAGTAAGTCTTTTAAGATAAGTCTCTAAAGTCTCTCTTCTTGCTCCTGGACGGGAAGCTGAAACAGCATCAGCCACCAAAGCTAAAACTGAATATATGGATTTCAACTCCACTTCTTCATGATGAGATTCAGCAGCATTTACTACCAAGTCGTTCTCACCGTACTTTCTTAAAAGCTGAGCTCCTAATTGGGCATGAGTACCCTCTGCCTGCTGGTCTATAGCTTTGCCTATATCGTGAAGAAGCCCTATCCTCTTAGCTAAACGAGCATCTAAACCCAGCTCTGAAGCTATTATGCCCATAATAATAGCTACCTCTTTAGAATGCTGAAGAGCGTTCTGACCAAAACTCGTTCTGTATTTTAATTTACCTAAAAGCTTTATTATTTCAGGATGAAGATTGTGAATATCTAAATCAAAAATTACTCTCTTACCTTCTTCAACCACTTCTTTTTCAAACTCTTTCTTAACTTTCTCCAGGGTCTCCTCAATCCGAGCAGGATGTATTCTTCCATCAGCAACTAACTTCTCTAAAGTCCTTTTAGCTATTTCTCTTCTTATGGGGTCAAACCCCGAAAGGGTAACCGCTTCAGGAGTATCATCAATGATTACATCTACTCCGGTAAGCATCTCAAAAGTGCGGATATTTCTTCCTTCTCTGCCAATTATCCTTCCTTTCATATCTTCGTTAGGAAGATTAACTACACTTACTGTAGTCTCCTGAGTATGGTCCACAGCACATCTTTGAATAGCCAGAGAAAGAATTTCTCGAGCCTTCTTCTCCTCCTCTTCTCTTAATTCCTCTTCAAACCTTTTTAAGCGCTCAGCCTTCTCTTTAACTAAATCTTCCTCTAAGCGCTTTAGAAGAAGTTGACGAGCTTCTTCTAAACTTAAGGAAGAAATCCTCTGAAGTTTCTGTTTTTCTTCAGCTAAAATAGCATTAAGCTCCTGACTCTTCTTCTCCAAATTTTTAGTAAGAATCTCTGTTTCCCGGGTCCGTTGATTAATCTCCTGCTCTTTCTTCTGAAGAAATTCCGCTCTTCTCTCTAAATTTTCTTCCCGGTGAATAACCCTTTTTTCTAATTCTTCTAACTCTTTCCTTCTAGACTTAGTCTCGTTCTCAAAATTTACCCTTAACTTATAAAGAAGCTCTCTGGAATCTAACTCTGCTTTTTTTCTAATGTTTTCTGCTTCTTCTTTAGCCTCTTCTATAACTTTTTTAGCCTCTTCTCTTTTCTTCTTAAGTCCAGTTTTACCTAAAAAATCGGTAAGAATATACCCCAGAAAAAAGCCTAAACCTAATCCTCCTAAAAGAATTATTGCTACCATAGTTTTCCTCCTCTGACTCCTATTAAGTTAAGCCCAGATTACTAAGTCTACTTTTTCATCCTGGAGAGAGAAAGGAAGGCGTTCAAAAATTTGCTCACTAAAAGCTACCCCTATCTTCAGGGTCTTAGGAAGCAAATTTTTTAAAAATCGGTCATAGTAACCTTTACCTCTTCCTAAACGTTGGTTTTCCTTATCAAAGGCGAGCCCGGGTACCACCACCAAGTCTAATTCTTCCCTAGCCAGCCTGAGTTCTTTCTTCTTAGGAGGCTGGTAAACTCCCAAGGAGTTCACTCTTAACTCCTGAGAAGAAGTAAACTTATAAGGAACGAGGCTATCTTTCTCAATTAAAGGTAAGGCTACTACTTTTCCTGAATTTTTTGCCCTCCTCATTAAACCCCTAACATCGGGCTCTCCAGGTAAGGGCCAATAAAACATAATAACTTTTGCTAATTTAAAATAAACTAAACTTTCTATTTTTTTCTCAATGAGCTTACTTCTTCTCTCCTTCTCCTCTCTAGACAGTTCTTTAAGAAAAACCTTTATTCTTTTTCTTAGCTTTTCCTTCTCCTGATGAATTGAATTCTTTAATCTTGAAGCCTCTCTATTAGAGGGGTATTTTAGCATAAGTTCAGGAATTTTCAATCTTCTTACTTTTTAATTTAGACCAAGATTTCAAAATTTCTCCTTCCTTGCCTAAGTTCTTAGGAAAATAGTATTTTTTAGAACTTTTTCTGTACTTCTGTTCTACGTAGCCTCCAAAATCATGGGGGTATTTATAGTCCTCCTCTTGAGGAATCTTTCTCTTAGCAGGAGCATGGCTGTCTTTTAAGTAAGGCGGTACTTCTTCTAAAAAACCTTTTTCTATATCCTGGTAGGCTCTTTCTATAGCCAGGTAAGCAGAATTGGATTTAGGTGCACAGGAAAGGTAGATAGTAACTTCAGAAAGAATAATTCTTGCTTCGGGCATCCCCACTACCTCCACTGCTTTAAAAGCAGAAGTAGCTAAAACTAAAGCCTGAGGGTCAGCCAGTCCTATATCTTCAGAAGCTAAAATAACTAACCTCCGGGCAATAAACCGAGGGTCTTCTCCTGAATAGAGCATTCGAGTTAACCAATATAAAGCTGAATCAACATCACTACCTCTTACTGACTTTATAAAAGCAGAAATTATATCGTAGTGGTAATCTCCTTTTTTATCATAGAAACCCGGCTTAAACTGGATGCTCTCCTTAGCTACTTCTAAGGAAAAATTAATTACACCTTGCTTATCTTTAGGAGTAGTTAATACTCCCAACTCTAAGGCAGTAAGAGCTTTACGGGCATCGCCTGAAGAATTTTCAGCTAAAAATTTAAGAGCTTGTGGAGCTACCTTTATCTTGAATCGGCCTAACCCTCTTTCTTTATCCTGAAGAGTTCTCTGCAAGATTAGAACAATCTCTTCAGAAGTTAAAGGCTTGAATTCACAAATTAAAGAACGTGATATCAAAGCCGGGATTATATAAAAAAAGGGGTTGTAAGTAGTGGCTCCGATCAAAACAACCGAAGAAGTTTCAGTGTCAGCTATTAAAGTATCTTGTTGAAGTTTATTTAAGCGATGAACCTCGTCGATAAACAAGAGGGTTTTGAGATTATTTTTCCTGCGCAGGTGAGCCTGAGAAAGTTCCTTTTTAATCTCTGAAGTTCCGCAAAAATTTCCGTTTAAGTAAATAAATTTGGCTTTAGTCCTCTGAGAAATAATCTCAGCTAAACTGGTTTTGCCCGAACCCGGTGGTCCCCAGAAAATTAAAGAAGTGAGCCGGTCAGCTTCTATACTTCTTCTTAGAAGCTTATCTTTTCCTACTAAATGTTTTTGACCCACAAACTCCTCTAAAGTTTTAGGTCGCATTCTTACTGCTAAAGGTAGTTTCCCAAGTTGAGAAGATTCTGAGGAAAATAAATTACTCATAGTTTCTCCTAAAATAAAAATCCCCGCCTTTGCCCGAGGCAGAAACTTTGCCTTTAAGTCCAGTTCTCATACACGGGGGCGCCTCCTCTTTAAGCAGGTGCTTAAAGAGAGTTCAGCTCCCTCAAAAAAAGTGTTGGCTCAAGGCTCTTAGCTCTGCCTCGTAGCTGGCAGGGTTATTCTCTTTATAAAATATACCTAATTTTTTCCTTATTTTCAAGAGCCACCTTCCTCTTTTTCTATTATTCGGGCCGCTGAAGAAACCGTATTGTCTTTATCTAACCTTATAATCTTTACACCCTGAGTTGTTCTCCCTGAAGGTCTTATATTCTTTATCAACGTCCTTATTAAAACCCCTTTCTGAGAAATAACTATTACTTCGTCCTCTTCAGCCACTAAAATAACTGAAACTATCTTTCCTGTCTTTGGAGAAACTTTACTGGCAATTATACCTTTCCCGGCCCGCGATTGCAAGCGGTATTCAGAAAGAGAGGTTCTTTTAGCAAACCCTTTTTCAGTAACTGTAAATAAGAAAAATTTACCTTTTTTCATAAGAGAATTAACCAAAACCATACCCAGAACTCGGTCTCCCTTAGAAAGTTTTATAGCTTTTATCCCTTTAGAAGTTCTTCCTGTGGGCCTTACCTGAGACACTGGAAAGCGAATGGCTTTACCTCCAGAAGTATTTAAAATCACTTCGTCAGTATCTTTTTCATTTAAACAAACTGAAATTAAAGAATCGTCTTTATCTAAACTTATACTGATTATCCCGGTCTTTCTTAAGCTGGAGAAAAGGTTAAGAGAAACTCTTTTTACCAAACCTTGCTGAGTAGCCATAATTAAGAAACTATCTTCCCGGAATTCTTTGATAGAAATTATAGCCGCAATCTTCTCCGAAGAACTAAAATTCAGTATATTGACTATGGCTCTACCCTTAGAAGTTCTTGAACCCTGAGGTATCTGGTAAGTCTTTAAAGCATAAGCCTTCCCTTTAGTAGAAAATATAAGAAGTGTGTCTTTACTGGAAGAAACAAAAAGATGCTCTACAAAGTCTTCTTCTTTAGTAGCCATAGCAGTTATACCTCTACCTCCCCGAGCCTGGCGGCGATAAGAACTTAAAGGCTGGCGCTTAATGTAACCGGAATGGGTTATAGTAATAACCATGTCTTCTTCTACTATCAAATCTTCTATTTGAATCTCCTCTTTCTCAGCCATAATCTCCGTTCTCCGGGCATCAGAAAACTTCTCCTGTAATTCCTTTAATTCTTCTTTTATGAGAGCTTCCTGCTTCTTTTCTGAAGAAAGAATTCCTTGCAGCTCCTCAATTTTCTTAATAGTTTCCAGATACTCTTTATTAAGTTTATCTCTTTCTAAGGCAGTGAGTCTTTGCAACTGTAATTCTAAAATTGCCTGAGCTTGAATATCAGTAAGTTTAAATTTTTTAATAAGGCCGGTCTTAGCTTCAGAAACAGTCTTAGACTTCTTTATTATCTCTATTACTTGGTCTAAAAACTTTAGAGCTATTTTTAAACCTTCTAAAATATGTGCTCTTCTTTTAGCTTTTTCTAATTCATAACTTGACCTTCTTACTATAATTTCTTTACGATGCTGAATGTGGTGCTGGAGAATCTGTTTTAAATTCAAAAGCTGAGGCTGGTTATTTACCAAAGCTAAAAATATTGCCCCAAAAGTCGTCTCTAAGGCGGTGTGTTTATAGAGCTGGTTGAGGATAATCCTGGGTTCAGTATCTCTCTTTAATTCCAGAACTATCCTTAAACCTTCCTTATCAGACTCATCTCTTAAATCACTCACTCCTTCTATCTTCTTGGAATTTATAAGATTAGCTATTGATTCTAAAAGACTGGATTTATTCACCTGGTAAGGCAATTCCGTAATTACTATAAAATGCCTGGATTTTGTTTCTTCAATTGTAGCTCTAGCTCTAAGAGTAAGTCTTCCCCGACCTTCTTGATAAGCCTTTAAAATCTCTGACCTTCCACAGATTATTCCACCGGTGGGGAAATCTGGCCCTTTTATAATTCTGGCTAATTCTTTTATAGAACAATCGGGTTTTTCTATAAGATAGATTAAAGCCCGGCTAACTTCTCCCAAGTTATGGGGAGGGATATTAGTAGCCATACCCACAGCAATGCCTGAGGCTCCGTTTAAAATAAGATTGGGCAAAACTGCAGGCAAAATTCTGGGCTCTTTTAAAGAGTTGTCAAAATTGGGAAAGAAATCAACTGTATCTTTGTCTATATCCTGAAGTAAGTAATCAGAAATCTTAGAAAGCCTGGCTTCAGTATAACGCATAGCTGCTGGAGGATCGCCATCCTGAGAGCCAAAATTACCCTGACCATCTACCAAGGGATATCTTAAGGAAAAATCCTGAGCCATTCTTACTAAAGCATCGTACACCGCTACATCTCCGTGAGGATGATACTTACCTAAACATTCGCCCACTATTCGAGCACTCTTCTTATGAGACTGATTATACCTTAAATTGAGCTCAGACATTGTGTAAAGAATTCTTCTCTGAACCGGTTTTAAACCGTCTCTTATATCAGGAAGAGCTCTTCCTACTATTACGCTCATAGCATAGGAAAGATAAGAATCCTTCATCTCTTCTTCCAAATACCTCTGCTCTATCCTTCCTATGTTATTCAAATCTTTAATCATCTTCTTCTCCCTATATGTCTAAGTTTTTAACTGCATGGGCATGCTCCTCAATAAAGGTCCTGCGGGGTTGAGCTTGATCGCCCATAAGCACAGTAAAAATTCTGTCGGCTTCTACTGCGTCCTCTAAGGTAACCTTTAATAGAGTCCTCTTCTCCGGAGACATAGTGCTCTCCCAGAGCTGAGAGGGGTTCATCTCCCCTAAACCTTTATATCTTTGCACAGTGGTATTCTGAAGGGCTATCTCTTTAGATAAAGTTAGAACTTCTCTTAAAGAACAGGCCTGTTTTTGAATCTTTTTCTCTAAGTTATGAATCATAAATTTAGGTTTATCGCTTTTTAAACAATCTTTCAAAGAAAGCCCCAGTTTTTTAAGGTTTTCATCTAAGATTTCAATTTCGTAAGATTCATAAATCTCTACTAAATCTATATCCTCAGCGTCCTGGTAGGTTTCTAACTCTTCTTCAGAAAATAAAAACTTTTTAACTCTTCCTATCTTTAAAAAATAAAAAGGGTATTTTCTGTTTTCCGATTTTAAAGAAATAAGATACTCTTCTAAACTTATACCTCTACGCTCTAAGGAATGGAAGAGCTTCTCCAGCTCCATTAGAGAACTTAAAAGAGTTTTTATTTCTTGTTTAGATAAAACTTCCCTTTTTTTGCCCTTTACTTCTATCTTCAAAGCCTCTGAGGCTAAATCTAAAATAAGCTGGTTCATCTCTTCATCACTATGAATGTATTCTTCTGTATTCTTCCTCTTTATCCGGTAAAGAGGAGGTTGAGCAATATAAATATGTCCTTCTTTAATCAACTGAGGAAATTGGCGATAAAAAAAAGTTAAAAGCAAGGTTCTAATATGAGAACCATCTACGTCAGCATCAGCCATAATGATTATCCGGTGGTATCTAAGTTTAGAAATGTCGAAATCCTCTCCTATCCCTGTACCTAAACTGATAATTATTGTCTTTATCTCTTCATTACTTAACACCTTATCTAAGCGGGCTTTTTCTACATTAAGAATTTTACCTTTTATAGGAAGGATGGCTTGAAAAGTTCTATCCCGGGCCTGTTTGGCGCTCCCTCCAGCTGAGTCTCCTTCTACAATAAAAAGCTCTGAAACCGCAGGGTCTTTCTCAGAACAGTCAGCAAGTTTTCCTGGCAAACTCCAAACTTCTAAAGCTCCTTTTCTCCGGGTGATATCTCTGGCTTTACGAGCAGCTTCTCGGGCTCTACAGGCTAAAACTGCTTTTTCCACAATCTTATTAGCCAGAGAGGGGTTCTCTTCAAAAAAAGAAGTTAAGGCTTCAAAAGTTACGGATGCTACTAAACCTTCCACCTCGGAATTGCCTAATTTGGTCTTAGTCTGACCCTCAAATTGAGGTTGAGGCAACCTCACGCTAATAACTGCAGTTAAACCCTCACGGACATCTTCACCCGAGAGAGAAATATCTTCTTTAAAAAGTTTTTTGTTCTTTATATACTGGTTGATTGCTCGAGTTAAGGCTGACTTAAATCCCGAAAGGTGAGTTCCTCCTTCAGCGGTATTTATATTATTAGCAAAAGAAAAGATGTTCTCTTTAAAAGAATCATTATATTGAAGAGCTCCTTCTACAAAAACCCGCTCTCTCTCTTTAGAAAAATATATAATCTTTTTATGGAGAGGGTTTTTATTTTGATTTAAATGTTCAATAAAAGATAGTATACCTCCTTTAAACTTAAAAACTACTTGCTTATCTTTTCTCTCGTCAACAAAATTAATCTCTAGATTTTTATTTAAAAAAGCAAGCTCCCTTAACCGTGAAGCTAAAATGTCATAGGAAAATTCTATAGACTTAAAGATTGTTCGGTCAGGTTTAAAGGTAATTTTGGTCCCTGTAGTTTTAGCTTTGCCAATAACTTTCAAAGAAGTTAAGGGTTTACCCCGTTGATACCGCTGATAGTAAATCTTACCCTCTCTTCGCACTTCAACCTCTAACCATTCAGCTAAAGCATTCACCACACTTACTCCTACTCCATGTAAACCTCCGGCTACTTTATAAACCCGGTGGTCAAACTTTCCTCCGGCATGGAGAGTGGTAAGAACCACTTCTAAAGCTGGCTTCTTCTCAGTCCTGTGGATATCTACGGGGATACCTCTGCCATTATCTTCTACAGTTACACTATTATCAGGATGTAAAATCACTTTAACCCTACTGCAAAAACCAGCCATACTCTCATCAATGGAGTTGTCTACTACCTCATAAACTAAATGATGCAAACCCCGGGTAGAAGTGTCGCCAATATACATAGCCGGCCTTCTCCGCACAGCTTCTATCCCTTCTAAAACCTGAATGGTAGTGGCGTCGTATTTAGAATTGTTGCTATTTTTCATAGACTTAATTATATCTTAAAAACTACCCCGGTTATTCTTAGTCCCTTCTCTTTCATTTTTTTAAAAATCTCTTCTTTTTTAAGGTTTAGCTGGTATAAACTGGCTGGAGAATCCACATAAAATATTAATCTATTCTTATACATCCTAAACTTTAAAATATGTTTGTATTCTTGGTAAGAAAAAAAGGTTTTAAATTCCTCTAAAGACTTTTTCTTTAACTTAGTTAAAATTTTTTCTAAAGAACCAGCTATATTTCCCATCAACTTAAACGCATCGGCAGAGCTAAATAAATAAAACCTTTATTCCTTAAAACCAAAGGTTTTTCTGAGGCATATACTTCAAAAACAACTTCTTCTTCCTCCAGAACTTTCAAGATATCTATAAGGTATTGGGGGTTAAAACCAAAAACTAATTCTTTTCCCTTAAATTCTATATCTATGTCTTCTTTATATTCTCCTAATTGAGGTGTGGTCTTAGAAACAACCAATTTATTTCTTTTGAGCTCTAATTTAACTCCTTGGTATTCAGGAGCAGTTAATAAATTTGCTCTTTTAAGAGAGTTAAGAAATTTTTCTCGATTTACCTTAAACTTATTTTCCGATTCGGGAGGAATAACTTTTTGATAATCAGGAAATTCACCCTCAATTAGCTGACTAATTAATTGAGTATCCCCTAAGTCAAAATAGACTTGATTACTCCCTACAGTTAGCTTTATCTCCTCCTGGTTTTTTAAGAGTTTGTTTAATTCCATTACTGCTCTCTGGGGTATAATAAAGCATTTTTTAACCCCTATTTCTGGTTGTTGAGGAGAGAGTGGCCTTTCTATAGTAGCTAACCTTTTAGTATCAGAAGTAGTAATTTTGAGGATATTAGCCTCTACCTCCCAGAGAAAGCCAGTTAAAACATAATTAGCCTCGCCAGTAAATACTGAAAAATAAGTAAGATTTATCATTTCTTTTAAAATTTCAGCATTTAACTTTATTGTTTGTCTATCTTTTAATATTGGTAAAGAAGGAAATTCTTCAGCACTTATAATATTCAACTTAAATTCACAATTTTCACAAGTTATCCACAAAAAATTCTTTTCTAAACGGAGATCCACAACTTCCGAGGTAAGTTCTTTTAATATAGAAAGAAATTTTACTAAAGAAACACAAAAACTCTGGTTAAACTCCGAAGGGATTTCTATTTGAGAAATAATGGTTAATTCTAAATTAGTAAAAGTAAATTTTATTTTCCTCCCTTCTCCTTTTATTAATACTGTAGATAAAACAGGAAGGGTGGCTTTTCCTGAGGAGACTATATTTAATTTTTGTAAAATCTCTATTAACTTTCTCTTTTCTACTTTTATACTATTCATAAGTTATTTACCAGTAATAACAGTAGTAAAGAGGTAAAAAATGTGAATAACCAACAAATAATTAATTATAAAACTAAATTTATTTTTTTAATAGTTAATAATTTGTTATTAATTATAAATTTTTTGTTTAAGAGTATT
>JAGGWS010000069.1 GCA_021163425.1 Candidatus Omnitrophota bacterium | reverse complement strand
GATTTAGAGAGAAAAGCTTTTTTAATTCTTTCTAAGTCTTTATTCATTTTATAATTATAATACTATTGTATTTTAAAAAATCAACTGTATAATTTAAAAGATGAGGGTAATAAGCGCCATTTTAATTTTGTGTTTATTTTCTGGATGTTTAGGGATACCTTTTATCTTAGGTTCAGGAGGGATATCTAATTTGGTTGAAGAGGGGGTAGTAGAATGTTTTATTAATATTAGTATTGAGAGATTATGGAGAGCAAGTGTTTTAGAATTTAGGGAAGCTGAAATTATTGAGGCTAATAAGGATAATTATTATATAAAAGCTAAATATAAGGATGTAATTGTTGAATTTAAAGCAAAATCTTTAGATGATATCCACTCTTTTTTTAGAATAAGAGCCTTTAATTTAGAAGAAAAACCGCAAAGTGAAATTGCTCAAAAGTTTTCGGTTGAGATATATAAGAGAGCCCGGTCTTTGTGGTTTTCTTTAATTCAATTTTCAAGAGAAGATTGAAAAAATAAAACTTATAATGAAAAAAGCCCTTTTTTTTAAAAAAGAAAATGGTTTATTAAGGTGTTTTCTTTGCCGGCATAATTGCAGGATAGAGGAGGGAGAAACAGGTATTTGCAAGGTGAGAAAGAACATTAAGGGTGAGCTTTTTAGTTTAAATTATGGCAAGTTAGTGGCTAAAAATATAGACCCTATTGAAAAGAAACCTCTTTATCATTTTTTCCCGGCAAGTAGAGCCTATTCTATTGCTTCCTGGGGGTGCAATTTTCATTGTCCTTTCTGTCAAAATTGGGAAATTTCCCAGGCTGAGGAATTTGAAAAATGGAGAGGAGGATATTTTCAAACAGACCCTTTCACTATAGTGAATTTGGCAAAAAGTTCAGGTTGTAAGAGTATTTCCTATACCTATACTGAACCCACAGTATTTTTTGAATTTGCTCTGGAGGTAGCTGAATTAGCCAAGAAAGAAGGTCTTTACAATAATTTTATTACTAACGGCTATATTTCCCGGGAAGCCTTAAAAGAAATTTCCCCTTTTTTAGATGCTTGTAATGTAGATTTAAAATCCTTTCGTGAAGATTTTTATAGTAGGCTCTGTGGAGCAAAATTAAAAGGGGTTTTAGACAGTATAGAATATATGAAAGAATTAGGGATATGGGTAGAGCTTACTACCTTAATTATTCCTGGATATAATGATACCCAGCAAGAATTAAGAGATTTGTGTAAGTGGATAGTCAAGTTAGATAAAAATATTCCCTGGCACATCTCCCGATTTTATCCCCACTATAAGTTTGAAGATATAGAACCCACACTTCTGAAAACTTTAGAACAGGCTTATAAGGTAGCTAAAGAAGAAGGACTTTCTTACGTTTATATAGGTAATATCTATACTCCTTATGGAGAAAATACCTATTGCCCTGAGTGCGGGCAGCTTCTTATAGAGAGAGAGGGATTTTATGTTTTGAGAAACGAGATTAAAGAAGGTTTTTGTCCTTATTGTCAAAGTAAGATAGAAGGAGTTTTTTAAGAAAGGTAGCGTTTGATTAACTGGGTCTGAAATTACTGGAGTTTCCCCAAAATTTAATGATTATTCTATCTAACATTTTTGAAAACTACAAATTTCACAAAAGAGATGAGGTGGAGAAAAAAGGAGGGGGAGAACTTTATATAACTTTGTATTGACAAAGTAAGATTTTTATGATATATTTTAATTGAAGGTGAGCACGATGGGAAAAGTTACATTTGCTATAAAAATTAGTGAAAAGATTATCAAGGATTTCAAAGCCTTCTGCAAAGAGCATGGTATTAAATATAGTTTTTTCGTGGAAGAAGCTATTAGGAGAAAACTGGAGGAAGAAGAGCTAAAAGAAGACCTCTTAGATTTAAAAACTCATCGTAAAGAAGAGGAGCTGGCTATTCCTTTTGAAGAATATTTAAGGGAACGGGGTGTATAGGATATATATTAATCCTTCAGCAAGAAAAGATCTGGATTACTTCGATAAAAAGCTCTTTACTCAAATAAAAAATAAAATTGTTTCTTTAGCTTCTGACCCCCGGCCACCTAACTGTTTGAAATTAACTACCACCGAAGGCTATCGGATAAGAAGCGGTGATTATAGGATTCTCTATCGGATAGATGACAAAAATAAAATTATTTACATTTACCGAATAAAGCACAGAAAAGAATCTTACCGATAAATAGAAAAGAGATTCCTCACTTTCGCCAGAAGCGGTTCTACCTCAGGCAGAAGAATTAGCCGGTTTCTCTACAAAAGGGATAGATTGGGTAAGATTTGCTCTTAAAAATAGACCCGGTTATTAATATAACGCTTCATTAAGAAAAATCTTTACTTCTTAGGATAATTATGTTATACTAAAGCAATTTTTATTATTAGAGAGAAAGGAGAAATATGGCTGAAGTAAGGATAGATAAGGCAGAGGATTTTGAGAAGGCTTTAAGGCGCTTTAAAATGCAGTGTAAAAAAGAGGGCATCCTTAAGAAGTTTAGAGAGCGCCAGTATTATACCAAGCCTTCAGAAAAAAGGAGGAAGAATGTAAAGAAGAAAAGAAAACGCTAAAGGGGTAATTTTTATTAACCAAACAGTTTCCTTAATAATTTTAAGGAGAAGAAGAAGGAAGAAAAGATGCAGGAAAGTAATAACGAAAACAAAATTTATGTGGGAAATTTAGAGTATTCTACTACCGAGGATGAACTTAGAGAAGCATTTTCTCAAAAGGGAGTAGAGATTAAAGAAGTAAGGATAGTAAAAGATAAGTTTACCGGGCGCTCTAAAGGTTTCGGATTTGCTCAAGTAGATAGCCAGGAAGAAATGGATAAAGCAATTTCTTCTATGGATGGTCAGGATTTAAAGGGAAGAAAATTGAGGGTGAGTAAAGCTCGAGAAAGGAAGCTGCGAAGAGATTTTAGACCTCGAAGATTTGAAAATAGAAGCTTTTAATTAACTTCCCCAGTCTGCTTAAAGAAGATTCTTTATTCCTTCCTAAAAAAGGTTTTGAGCAAGAAATATTTCTTAAAAATCTGAGGAAGAGAAAGGGAAGTTTTTAGCAGGAAAGGGCATAAGTAGAGGTTATATTGATTTCTTCAAATCTTATGCCCTTTTTTATATTTATATTTTTTGTGTAGGAAAGAAGGTTATTTAAATCTGAACTCTTAGGGAAAAAATAGGCTTTTTGAGGCTAATAATAAATAATATAAATATAACCTTAAATTTTTAAACCTGTGTTAAAAAAAGGAGTTATTAGAAAATATTTAAGAAAAGGAACCAGCGAGACTTTTTACGCAAGATTAGTTGAAGGGGTTATGGTAATTAAGGGTATAAATAAGAATGATTGGTCTTTTTGTAGGAGGTACTTAGTAGCGGGTTAAAGGGCTATTTTCAGGATCAGCGTAAGTTAATATAAT
>JAGGWS010000041.1 GCA_021163425.1 Candidatus Omnitrophota bacterium | reverse complement strand
GATAGAATCCCTAAGAACGAGAAGATTGCTTATTTATTAAAAGAGAAGTTAACTAGTTCAAAAAGTTTATTTTTCTTAAAAGAAATAGTTGAAATCCTTTGTATATTAAATACAGAACTCTCCTTAAAAGTTTTAGAGGAGATTTATCAAGAAAATAAGAGTTCTAAATCTCGAGTTTTAGAAATCTTGAAGGTAATGAGAAAGAATGTTGTAGGGGAGGTGAGATTTCTTAAGGATTTCTTTTTTTCTAAAGTCTATAGTCTGAGAAGAGAAGCTCTTCTTTGTTTCTTGCCGGTAGCTAATCCTCCAGAGAGAGCCTCTTTAGCTGAAAAGCTTTTTAAGGTGAGAAACTTTTTGGGAGGAAGGGACCATTTTATAGTAGAGAATATAGAAATCTTTGTTGAGGCTAAAGTAAGAGAGTGTATTCCTTTTCTTTCTGAACTCATTCTCAAGAAACCTTTATTGTTTAAAAGGAAGAGAGATAAGCTCCGAATAAAGAGTTTAGAGGCTTTAATTGAGTTAGAACCTCAACAAGTAAGAAAAATTGCACCCTACTTAGTTAAAGATAGAAATATTAAAATAAGAGAATTAGCTTCGAGGTTTGGAGAATAATGCAGGATTTCTTGAACCTAATAAAAAATTTAATTAGAAATGTTTCTTTAACCCTCCAGAGTATTTTACTCTATGGAGAATCTCATCCTAAGTCTGTAAAATCTCTGGAGTTTCTTTATAGAAATTTTGAAGATTTTTTTCTCAAAGAGGCTGAATTAAATTTAGGAATCGTAGGAGAAGAGATATTTTCCGGTAAAGAGATTTTCTTTGAGTTAAGTGGCCAGGTTAAAGATTTTATAGGAATTTTGAAAGATAAGAATATAGATTTTTTGAGATTTAAAAGAGGCCTTAACCTAGAAGAGCTTAAAGGATTTTTAAAGAGTTTAGCAGATAAGGAGACAAGAGGGGATATTTTCAAAATTAGTTGGCCCCATATTGAGTTAGGAAGGTTTGGAGAGGAGAGAGTTTTAAAAGGGGGAGCCCTTCGTAGAGCCAATATAGTAAAGATAATCTCCCTTCAGAAGCTTCTCTACGAAAATGTTAAGGAGAGTTTAGTTGGGGCTATGGAAGAGAGGGGTTTAGATTTTTCTTCCTTAATAGGAACGGTGAACCAGCTATTTGCTCTTCTTACTTTTCGTAAAGAGTCTTTATTTCTTCTGTTGAACTTAAGGAGAGAGCAGGATTATACTTTTATTCATTCTTTAAATGTGGCTATACTCAGTATGTTTCAGGCAAAAATTTTAGGGCTTTCTCCTAAGGATATTAGCCGAATAGCCCTTGCGGGATTATTTCACGATATAGGTAAGATTGCTATTAAGAGAAAAATTCTGGAGAAGAAGGGAGGAATCACTGAGGGAGAGATTAAAGAATTACAGAGCCATCCTCTTTGGGGTTCAAAGATAATTTTGTCTAATCCTAATTTTGATAGATTAGCCTTTATTGTAAGTTTTGAGCATCATCTAGGAGTTGACTTGAGAGGTTATCCTAAGGTAAGATTTTTAAAAAGGCAGAATTTAGCTTCTAAGATAGTAGCTGTCAGTGATATATATGATGCTTTGAGGAGTAGAAGGGTTTATAAAGATGTTATGCCTTTAGAGAGAGTTTATACTATTATGAATAAAGAGAAAGCAAGATTGCTTGATTCTTATCTGGTAGATTTATTCTTCAGGAATTTAGGAGTTTGGCCTCCGGGAACCTTAGTGAGGTTAGATACTCAGGAAGTAGCTCTGGTTAGAGAAGTTAACCCTCAAGATCTCTTTAGACCTAAAGTAGAGGTTTTTTATGATAGTAAAGGGGAAAGATTAGAGAAGACTTTTATTGTAGATTTGACTGAGAAAGATAAAAAGGGAAATTTTCTTAGAAGAATATTAAGAGAGATGAATCCCCGGGGAGAAGGAGAGAGATTTATTTCTGAGCTACTAGGAGAAGCGTTCTCAGGTTGAATTTATAGATTTCTGTGTTATAATTTTTGCTTAGCCGGGATGGTGGAATTGGCAGACACATACGTTTGAGGGGCGTATGCCGAAAAGGCGTGAGGGTTCAAATCCCTCTCCCGGCACCAGAAGAGGAACCTTTTGGCCCCATCGTCTAGTCCGGTTCAGGATGCGTGGTTCTCAGCCACGAGGCACGGGTTCAAATCCCGTTGGGGCTAGTTTTATTTAATTCCTTCTAACTAGGGAGAGAGATAATTTTTTAAATTTTTCTAAGTTTCTCTCTAAAACTAACCTTAAAATTTTTATTTTTTAGGAAGATTTGGTATAATCCTAGCCGGAGTAAAATTATAAAAAAGAATCTTCAGCCTTTAACTTACCTCCAGCAGGAGATAGAAGAAGCGAAGAAAACAGCTAAAATATAAGATGAGTTTTTTCTTGCTTACCAGATTTAACTATGATAGGTTAATAGAAAAGGAGGTTATTTTATGGAAGATGTTTTAAAAATTTTAGAAGGAAATGCCCGAATTTCTTTTGAAGATTTAGCTAAGTTAACTGGAGAGAAAGAGCCAGAACTTAGAAAAATGGTAAACAAATTAGAAAAGAAGGGAGTTATCGTCAAATATAAGGCAGTAATAAATAAAGAACTTCTTCCTGGAGAAAGGAGTGTCTTAGCTTTAATAGAGGTAAAAGTCAGTCCCCAGAAAGATGTAGGTTTTGATGCTATTGCTGAGAGAATCTATAAATTCCCGGAAGTAAAGAGCTGTTACCTTTTGTCAGGGACCTATGATTTATTATTGGTAGTGGAGGGGAAGAGTATCCACACTATAGCTGACTTTGTGGCAGAAAAGTTAGCTCCTTTAGAAGCAGTAAAAGGCACAGTCACTCACTTTATGCTTAAAAAATACAAAGAAGACGGAGTAATTCTTAGAAAGAAAAAAGAGATTAAAAGGTTGACTATTACTTATTAAGATGGATAGATTTATTTCTCATAAAGTAAAGAATTTAGCTCCTTCAGGTATCCGCCAGTTTTTTGACCTGGTTTTAAAAACTAAAGATGTGGTTTCTCTGGGAGTGGGAGAGCCTGATTTTGCCGCTCCCTGGAGAATTAGGGAGAAAGCCATTTACTCTTTAGAACAGGGATATACCTCCTATACTTCTAATAAGGGTTTATTAAGATTGAGGTTAGAGATAGCCCACTTTTTAAAGAAACATTACCGGCTCATTTATGACCCTGGAGAAGAAATACTTGTTACTACTGGGGTAAGTGAGGGATTAGATTTAGCTATAAGAACAATCCTTAATCCCCAAGAAAGAGTTATTTTGGTCTATCCTTGTTATGTGGCTTATCCAGCGGTAGTGGAATTATCTGCAGGGAGAGTGGTCCCTCTTTACACTTCTTTTGAAGAAAGCTTTAAAATTAATCCTGAAAAGTTAAAAGAACTAATTAAAAGGTATAAACCTAAAGCTATAATACTTAACTATCCTACGAATCCTACAGGAGTTTCTTATTCTAAGGAAGAACTTAAAGAACTCTGGAGAGTTCTCTCTAAAGAGGACTTGTTAGTAATTAGCGATGAGATTTATGACTTAATAACCTATAATTTCAAACATACCCCTTTTTCTACCTTTAAAGGAGCAAAGGGCAAGACTATATACTTAGGAGGCTTTTCTAAAAATTATGCAATGACCGGGTTTAGAATTGGCTTTGCCTGTGGAAGGAGAGAGCTAATAGAACAGATGAGCAAAATCCATTCTTTTGTTATGCTTTGTGCCCCGATTATTTCTCAACTTTCAGCAATAGAAGCTTTAAATTCTCAGAAAGATGTAGAGTCTATGGTTAAAGAGTACAGGAGGAGGAGAGATTTTATTGTGGGTGAACTCAACAACTTAGGCTTTAAGACTTTGCTACCTCAAGGCACTTTTTATTGCTTTTCTTCTATAAAAAATACAGGACTTTCTTCTTTAGAATTTGCTTCCTTACTTCTTAAAAAGGTCAAAGTAGCAGTCGTTCCCGGAGAAGCCTTTGGTCTGCTCTATAGAGATTTTATAAGGGTATCCTTTGCCTCTCCTTTCCCAGATTTAAAAGAAGCGATTTTGAGAATAAGAAAATTTAAAGAGCAATATCTTAAAAATTAATTCTTATTTTTTAAAATGAAGAAGATATTTTTATTAGTAGTCAGTCTTTTTATTCTGGGATGCTCTCCTGAAGATTCTTTGGAGAGGGCTTCTCAAAATGTTGATATTCTTTCTAAACGGATAGAAGATTCCTACAAAAAACTTTTAGAAAAACACTCTGAAGATGTAAAGATAAGACTCAGTTTTGCTAAGTTTTATTATCAAAGGAATGAATTTTCTAAAGTTAGAGATATCTTAAAAGGAGTAGATAATTTTGAGGGGAAAGTTCTTTTAGCCAAAAGTTATGCCCAGCAGGGAGATTATACATCTTCTTTAGAGATTTTTGAAGAATTGGAAGAGGAAAGCCTGAAAGACCCTCAAGCTTTATATCTTTACGCTTTAAGCTGCGAGAAGAAAAACCTCTTTTCTAAAGCCAAAAAGCTTTATCAAGAGATAACTTCCTCTCCCTATTTAAAGTTGGCCCAGAGAAGATTATCTAAACTTAAACTTAAGTTTCAAGATGAATTACCTCCTTCTCTTAGAGAAATAGTGGAGGACTCTCCTACTTCTTTAGACTTTCCTGATGCTTCTTCAGTTATTCTTCTTTGTAAAGAAAAAGTAAAAATAACTCCTGATAACAAGCAAGAAACAACGTTTCATCTTATGGTTAAAGTACTCACCGATAAAGGAAGACAAGATTGGGGAGAAGTAGAGATAAATTATGATTCTACTTACGAGAGGGTAGAATTAGATTTTGCCCGGACGATTACTCCTGATAAAAAAATAATCTATGTAGGTAGAGAAAATATAAGAGATGTATCTAAATATTTAAATTTTCCTCTTTACAGTAATTCGCGAGCTTTTATCATCTCTATGCCTGAAGTTTTAAGAGAAAGTATTATTGAGTATAAGGTGAAAATTTACAGAAGTAAGCTTCTAAACAAAAAAGATTTTTCTATTATCTATAGATTGGCTGGAGAAGAACCCATTATGAAAGCAGAGTTTATTCTTTCTTTTCCTGTGAATAGAAAGATTAACTGGGAGGTTTTGAATAAAGAGTACCTTCCTTCGCATATAAGTTTTGAGCCCAGGAAAGTTATAAAAGGAGGTTTCTTAAATTATATATTTGAATTTAAAAACATACCTCAACTTACTCCCGAATCCAATATGGTTCCTTATTCTTTTGTGAATCCAGCAGGAGTTTTTTCCAGTTTTTCTAATTGGGAAGAATTCTATAATTGGTGGAAAGCTCTTTATGAGGATAAGTTAGCCCTTAATAAAGAGATGAGAGATTTTCTAAAAGATTTAATAAAAACAGCAAATTCTGATTATGAAAAAGCAAGGAGAATCTATGAATTTTGTGCTGAAAAGATTAGGTATGTAGCAGTAGAATATGGAGAGGCAGGTTTTGAACCGCACCAGGCTAAAGAGGTCTTTATCAATAAGTACGGAGATTGTAAAGATCAGGCAATTCTTTTAGTAGCCTTCTTAAGAGGTTCAGGGCTAAAAGCTTATCCTGTGCTTATCCCTACTAAATCTGCCTATAATCTAAAAGAAGACCTCCCTGCTTCCTATTTTAATCATGCTATTGCCTGCGTAAAGATAGGAGAAGATTTAATTTTTATGGACCCTACATCTTCTACTACTTCTTTTGGAGATTTGCCTCCTCAAGATCAAAACAGGAAAGCATTGGTGTTCTTTGAAGATGATTATAAAATTTGCTCTACTCCTTTATTAAAAGATAATTCTTTAGGAATAAAGATAACTATTAATATAGATAGAGAAGAAATAGCTAAGATTAAAAGAGAAGTTACCTCTAAGGGCTTTTTTTCTTCTTTTCAAAGGTATTATCTAAAAAATACCCCACCTCAGTTAATAAGGGATAATATTCAGGAAAGAGTAAAGAAATTTGCTTCTCTTTCTGAACTTTTAGAGTTTGATATAAAGAATACAGACTCTTTATCAGAAGGAGAACCTCTCCTTGAATATGAGTTTTTAGCTTACAATCTTTTAAGTAAAGTTAAGGAGTTAAGGATTCTCCCCTTTTTAGGAGAAGAAGTCTTTGAACCTTCCTGGATAAATAGAGAGGAGAGGTCATACCCTTTATATTTAGGTAGTCCTTATAAAATGAAAATAGAGGCAGAAATCCACCTTCCTCCTAATTTAGAATTAGAATATTTACCTCAAGATTTAGAGATAAATTCAGAGTTATTAAACTTTTCTTTATCTTATAGAAAAAATTCAGGTTCTATCATTTTTAAAGAACTTCTCGTGGTGGATAAAGAGATAGTTTATCCTTCAGAATACCTTGAGTTTAAGAAGATAGTTGAAGAGGTTCTCTACAATCTTAAACAACAGGTAATTCTTAAAAAGAAAGATGAAAAGACCCAGGAAGACTAAGAGAAACAAGAATTTTGAGATAAAATTTTACGAAGAGCTTATAAGAGAGAACCCCCATTTTATTCAAGCCTGGATGTGTCTGGGGTCTGCTTATACTAAGAAGGGTTTTTATAGAGAAGGGCTCAAGGTAGATTTACACCTTTCTAAAGTCAGACCTAAGGATCCTATCGTCCATTATAATTTAGCCTGTAGTTATTCTCTTTTAGGAGACACTACTAAAGCCTTAGAGGCTTTAAAGAAGGCAATTGTCTTAGGTTATGACGATTTCTCTTATCTTAAGAAAGATAAGGACTTAGAAAATTTGAGGAAAGATAAAAGATTCCGGGAACTTATGGATAAAGTAACCAGAAGATTATTTAAAGGGGTAAGTCTTAGTAAAATTGAAAGTAATTTCTAAAGAAGTTCTCTCTGAACAAAGAAGATACACCAGATTAAATACTGTCCTTCCTTTAGAATTCAGGGTATTATCTCAGGACCAACAATCGCTTTCTGATTGGTTAGCCGGTTTCAGCAACAATATAAGTAGAAGTGGTATATGCGTCTTTTCTAACTTGATTCCTCCTGAGCTTTGGGAAAGTCTTAAGGATAAAGAGACTATTTTTCAATTAAGAATTCATATCCCTTTCTTATGGAAGACAATTTCTACTCAAGGAAAACTTGTTTGGCATAGAAAGGGGAAGATTAAGGAAGCAAATTTTTCTCTGGGGTTAGAATTTTTGGATTTATCTAAGAAAGAAAGAAGAAATTTAATATTTTTTGCTTATTGGCGTAATCTAATCCCTAAAGTTTCTTTAAGTATTATTATAGTTTTAACTTTTAGCTTCCTCTACCTCTATTATCAAAACCAGAAAATTCTTAATTATAATCGTAAGATAGCTAAAGAATTAGTAGAAACTTCTTTAGAATTAAATCTTAAGAAAGAAGTATTAGAACAGAATCAGGCAGTAGTAAAAATGTTTCAGGAAAAACTTAAAAGAGTAGGCCAGGAGTTAGATAAGACTAAGGAAGAATTAGCTTTTTGGGAAAGAGAATATGAACATTTAAAAAAGGAGAGGAAAGACTTGTTAAAAGAAGTTTTATCTTCTCAGCAGGCTTTAGAGAAAGAACGAAAGATTCAGGAGAAGATAGCTCAGCTTCAGAAGAAACTGTCTTTGCTTACTCAGAAAAATAAGAACTTAGAGGATAAGTTAAAGGAGGTAGAAGCCTTAACTATTTCTTCTCAGAGGGGCTTAAGGCGTATTCAGGGGAAGAAGCGGTTATTAGAAAAGTTTACCGTTAAAGATATGTATAAATGGATAAGAAATCACCAGAATTTAAAGACCGGTTTAGTGGTAAGTTTTGAAGGAGATTTTACCCTTTCCGGATGGGCTTTTACTTATGATGAAGCCCTCTGTGTGAATGTTTTTTTATTATTTTCTGATTTTGAGAGAGCTAAAAGTATCTTAGATTTTTATAAGTATAAAGCCAAGACTTACCAGGCTGGATTTTTAAATGCCTATTATGCTGATGACGGTTCACCCTGTGAATATATAGTTCAGACTGGTCCTAATATCTGGCTGGGTTTAAGTATATTAAGATATACTAAAGCAACTTCTGACAGAAGTTATTTAAATTTAGCCGAGAGAATTGCTAAATTCGTGTTGAGTCTACAGGATTCAGAAGGAGGGATAATCGGTGGGCCAAAAGTTTCTTGGTATTCTACTGAACACAACTTAGATGCTTATGCCTTTTTTAAAGGTCTTTACAAACTTACCAAGAAATCTGAATACTTATTAGCCCAGGAAAAAGTTAAAAGCTGGCTTAAAAAATACTCCTATACTAAAAAAGATGTCCCTATAAATAGAGGTAAAGGCGACTCTACTATAGCTACTGATACCTATGCCTGGTCTATAGCTTCTTTAGGGCCAGCCGAACTTATAAGTTTAGAGATGGACCCTGATGAGATTTTAAGGTTTGCTATAGAAAATTGCCGGGTGAAGAATTATTTGGAGAGAGAGGATAAAAAGATTTTAGTAGAGGGATTTGATTTTGCTAGAATTAGGCATCTTCCCCGAGGAGGAATTATTTCTTGTGAATGGACAGCCCAGATGGTTTTAGCTTTCCAGATTATGGCTAACTATTATCAGAAAAACTCTCAACTTTCAAAGGCAAACTATTATCAAGAATTAGCTAAGTATTACTTATCAGAATTAGAAAAGATGATTATTAGCTCCCCTTCTCCTACTGGCCAGGGTAAAGGTTGTCTTCCTTATGCTTCTTCTTCCTCTGTAGATACTGGCCATGGCTGGCGTACTCCTCAAGGTAAGAGAGTATGTTCTTTAGCCAGTACTTCTTATTATATATTTGCCTACTACGGTTATAATCCCTTAGCTCCCGATTTAGGCTCTGAAAAATTTTCTTCTTCAGAATGAAGAGAATTTTGAAACTTACTCAGGAACTGATAAGGATAAATTCAGAAAGTTTTAAAGAGCTTTTTAATTAAAATAGACAACTCCTTAAATGAGTGAGTTTAAGTCAGGATTTGCAGTAATTTTAGGCAGACCCAATGCAGGAAAGTCTACTCTCCTCAATACTTTGCTTAAACAAAAAGTAAGTATTATTTCTAATGTCCCTCAAACTACCCGTTATGTAATAAGGGGTGTTTTAAATTTAAATCAGGCCCAGATTGTTTTTGTAGATACTCCAGGGATCCATCTTTTTAAAGGTAAATTATTTTCTAACCTCAATGAACTGACCTTTAAATCTTTAAAAGATATTGAACTTGTACTTTACTTAGTAGATGTAAGCCGTCCTCCTTTTAAAGAAGAAGAACTGATTATGAATAATTTAGTTAAAAAGAAAATTCCGGTGATAATGGCTTTGAACAAGATAGATATCTCTAAAAAATATATTGGTAATTACATAGAGATGTGGAAAGAAAAAACAAAAGGTAAGCTGTTGCCTCTTAAATACTTTATTCCTATCTCGGCTTTAAGAGGAGATAACTTAGATAAATTATTAGATTTGATGGTAGAACTCTTACCCCAAGGCCTTCCTTATTATGATAAAGAAAATATTACTGATTTCCCTTTATCTTACCGGGTGGCTGATATTATCAGAGAAGAGATTTGCTTGTTTCTTAAAGAAGAAATTCCTCACAATACAGCAGTGTTGGTAGAAGAGATAAATGAAGAGGAGAATATAGTAAAAATTTTGGCTAACATTTTAGTTAGTAAGTCTTCTCAGAAAAAGATAATTATTGGCCAGAAAGGGAGTGTGATAAAGAAGATAGGAACTTCTGCTCGTAAAGACTTAGAACTTCTTTTTTCCAAGAAAGTCTTTTTGGAATTGTGGGTAAAGGTAGAGAAAGATTGGCAGAATAAACCACGGGTACTTAAAGAATTAGGTTATCTTAATCCTTAATGAGCCCGACTAAATTTGTTTGTAAACATTTTGGAGTTTGCGGAGGATGTAGGTTTCAGAACTTAGAATATCCAGAGCAGTTAGAGAAAAAACAAAAATTTTTAGAGAATTTGTTTTCTCCTCTCAAAAATTCTCCTGAAATTTCGCCTATTGTCCCTTCTCCTAAGATTTACTTCTATAGAAATAAGATGGAGTTTTCTTTTGCTCAAGAAGCATCTAGACTGATATGTGGTTTACACACAAGGTTTAATAGGAGAAGAGTTATTGATATTGAAGAGTGTTTCTTGTTTTCAGAGAATGCTCCTTCGGTTTTAGAAAGGGTTAAGGATTTTTTCAGAAAAGAAAGAGTCTCTTCCTACAACACTTTTTCTCATAGCGGCTTTTTAAGATATCTGGTGTTAAGGGAATCTAAGACTAAAAATGATTTTATGGTAAATATAGTTACAACTTCGGAGAGTTCTTTAGACGAAGAAGCTTTTAAATCAGCTTTAATCTCTCTGAGGCTGAAAGGTAAGAAGAGAATAACTTCTTTAGTCTGGACTATTAGCGATAAATTTTCTGATGCGGTTGTTCCTGAGAAATTTGAAGTCTTCTATGGCCAGGATTACTTGGAGGAAGAAATTAAAGGTTTCAAGTTCAGGATTCCAGTATTTTCCTTTTTCCAGGTTAATCCTTTTATCTTAGAAGTTTTTTTTGAATTTATAAAAACTCATTTGGAGGATAGTAAAGAAAGGACTGCTTTAGACCTTTTTTCAGGAGTTGGTTCTTTAAGCCTTTTTTTAGCTAGAGAATTTTCTTTTGTCTGGGCCGTAGAACAGGATGAGTTGGCTGTAAAAACAAGTTTAGTTAACGCTTCTTTAAATAATATAAATAATGTAAGCTTTTTAAATTCGGACGTGAAAAAAGCTCTTTTTTTAAATCTTAATCTTTGGAGAGAAAAAATATTTTTAGTCTTTATAAATCCGCCCCGAGCCGGTCTTTCTAAGAAAATAATTAAAAGGATAAAAAACATAGTCCCTGAAAAAATAATTTATTCTTCTTGCAATCCCAAGAGTTTTATTGTAGACTTACAAAATTTCTTAGATTGTTATAGAATAAAGTTAATTCAACCTTTTGATTTTTTCCCTCATACTCCTCATATTGAAGTTTTGGCTTTATTGGAGAGAAGATGAAAGAGCCTTTTTATTTTAATACTCGAATAACTCAAGTTGAACTTTTGGGAAGAACTGCCCGTAATGTTAAAGAGCTCCTTGAAGGGATAAAGAGAGTTCCCTCCTCAAGCATCTATCATCACACCCATAAGTATTTAGAGCAACACAGGTTTTTCTCACCCGAGCACCCTAATGATTTTTCTTATTGGATAAATACAAGCTTGGGACTTAAAAAATTGGCTGAAAAGATAGCCAGCATAGATATAATTCAGTTTTCTGGTATTGAGGATTTAAGAGCTAAATTTATTCAGATTCTTGGAGATTATTTAAAAGACAGTCCTTTCTTAAGAAACTGTATTCCTTCAGAGGAGTTTCGTTTTTTGTCTTCAAAGATTTTTGTCTTGCCCACTCCTTTTGTTGCCCATAATTTAGAAGAGTTTGGGGAAGCTCTTAAGAGGGTGACAGTGCGCTCTTTCTATTTTCATATGTTTGAAGCCAGGTTAAGGCTTAAAAAACCTGATAATGACTTTTCTTGCTGGTTGAGAGATCAGGGATATATAAGGTTAGCTGAGAAGGTTTCTCAGCTTGATCCCTATACTTATACTTTAGAAGGTTTACGGAGAAATCTTATAAGATTAGTAGAGGAAGAAATTAGAGATGATAGATAAATATAAAGAGATAGTAGGAGAAGAAGTTATAGAGGAGTTGTATTTGGTAGCCAAGAAGCTTAAAGGAATAACCGTGCAAAATATAAATTCTACTCCCTTTGGGGGTGGGGTAGCTGAGATTCTTTCCAGGATGGTTCCTTTAATGAGGGAATTAGGATTAGATGTTTTTTGGGATGTGATTAAAGCAGATAGTCGCTTTTTTGAAATAACCAAGAAGATACACAATACCCTTCATGGAGTAGATTTAAAAATTAGTAAGGAGGAGTTAGATTATTTTCGTCAAGTAAACTTAGAAAATGCTAATAATATTTTGCGGAGGAGTGATATAGTCTTTGTTCATGACCCCCAACCTGTATATTTAGTAGAGAAAAAGAAAAAACTTAAGAACAAGTGGATATGGAGATGTCATATTGACTTTTCTTCTCCTAAGAGAGATGTCTGGAAATTTCTCAAGAAGATTATTGAGAGGTATGATTTGAGTGTATTTTCTGCTCCCAGCTTTGCCCACTCTCTTAAAGTCAGACAGGTTTTGATACCTCCTTCTATAGACCCTTTGAGTGATAAGAATAAACCTTTAGACCCTATTTATATTGAAGAGGTTCTAAGAAGATTTGGCATTGACAAAAATAGACCTATTATTACTCAGATATCCCGTTTTGATTATTTAAAAGACCCTTTAGGAGTAATTAAAGCTTACAGGTTAGTTAAGAGGTATCTTGATTGCCAGTTAGTTTTAGCCGGAGGAGGGGCTGTAGATGACCCTGAAGGAGTTAAGGTTTTAGAGGAGGTTAAGGCTGAAGCAGCTTCAGATAAGGACATTTTTGTTTTACACTTACCTGCAGGCAGTAATCTGGAGATAAATGCTCTTCAGAGGGCTTCTACTATAATTTTGCAAAAGTCTTTACGGGAAGGTTTTGGTTTAACTGTGGCTGAAGCTTTGTGGAAAGAGAAACCAGTGATTGCTTCTTCTGTAGGAGGCATACCTCTTCAGATAGCTCATAAATATTCAGGAATCCTCACTTATACCATAGAAGGAACTGCCTACTGGATAAAGCAACTTCTTCACGAGCCAGATTATGCCCGCAGATTAGCAATTAACGGAAGAAGACACATCCAGAATAATTTTCTTATTACCCGCCATATTCAGGATTATTTACTTTTATTTCTCTCTCTATATAATCCTGAGGAGATAGTCTATCTTTAGTAGTTTAAGGCTTAAAGAAACTCTTGTAATTTTATTTTTTTATGCTATTTTAAATTAGGTTATGATTAGGGTAGTTAAAAGGATTTCTCTGAAAGAACCAGTTTTGATAGCTGTTTGGCCGGGGATGGGGGAAGTAGCTGTTAAGGCTGGCTTATTTTTAAAAAAATCTTTAGATTTTGAGCTTTTTGCTGAAGTTGAAAATACTAAAATTTTTCCTCCTCAGGGAGTAATAGTAGATAGAGGTTTAGTCCATATCCCTTCTATAGATGAGGGTAGCTTCTATTTTTATAAGAGGTCACCTAAAAAGAGAGACCTTATTCTTTTTTTAGCCCAGGCTCAACCTCCTTTAGATAAAAGTTATGAATTTGGAAGACTCTTAGTAGAATTTATTTCTTCCTATAAGGTCTTTAGAGTATTTAATTTTGCTGCTTTTCCTCAGGCAATACAGCATACTCAAACTCCGGGGGTGTGGGTATCAGCTACTCATAAGGAGATTCTGGAGGAATTTTCTTCTTATAACCTTAAGATTTTAGAAGAAGGCCAAATTAGTGGACTAAACGGCTTGTTCTTAGGTTTAGCTAAAGAGAAAGGATTAAAAGGGGCCTGTTTTTTAGGAGAGATTCCTTTTTACACTATTCAAATAGAAAACCCCAAGGCCAGTTTAGCAGTTTTAAAGGTTATAGACAGATATTTAGAATTGGGCTTAGAATTTAAAGAGTTAGAAGAGAAAGCTGTTTTCTTAGACACTGAGATAAATAAGTTAGTGGGTTATTTAAAAGGAGAGTTTTCTTCTCCAGAAAGTTCTCCTTTGAGCGAGGAAGATATTCAGAGAATCAAAAAAGAGTTAGAGAGATTTACCAAACTTCCTCAGTCAGTGAGGCAAAATATAGAAGAGTTATTCAAAAAAGCTTCTCAAGACTTATCCTATGCTTCTGAGCTTAAAAAAGTTTTAGATGAGTGGGGGGTTTACAAAGAATACGAAGATAGATTCTTAGACCTTTTTAGGAAGAAGAGTTAAAGCTTAATGCACCTCTTCATTACTGGAACTCCTGGTTCAGGAAAGACCACCCTTATCAAAAGTCTTATTCCTTATTTAAAGAATAGTTGCGGGTTTTTTACCGAAGAGATAAGAGAATCAGAGCAGAGGATAGGTTTTAAAATCAAGACATTAGACGGCCAAGAAAGAATATTAGCTCACCAGGACTTTAAAAGCTCCTACAAAGTTTCTAAATACGGGGTAGATTTACAAGGATTAGAAAGAGTAATTGAGCACTTGCACGAACAGATAGAGTATTCTCAAATAGTGGTTATTGATGAGATAGGTAAAATGGAGTGGGGCTTGAATCTTTTTAGAGATTTTGTAAAGAAGCTTTTAAATTCCAACAAAAAAATTATAGCCACAATTTCTGAGAAAGGAAAGGATTTTGAAGAGATTAAAAAAAGAAAGGATGTTTTTTTATTCAGGTTAAATAAGGAAAATTTTAAAGAGGTTTTTAGAAAAGTCGTTTTAGCCAAAGATGCCCTTTCTTCTCAGGAGTTAAGAAGTTTAGATGAGAAGGCAAAAAAAATTTTAGGCCTACCCGAAACTGTTCTGATTGAGAACGCCTCCCGGGCTTGTTTAGAGACTTTATTAGGGGTTGGCCCCTTGCCTAAGAAAGCAGGGATATTTTCGGGGAGAGGTAATAATTCTGCCGATAGTTTAGCTTTAGCCCGACATCTATTAAACAGAGGAGTAGACTTAAAAATATTTTTAGTTTTAGGAGGAAAATCTTTTAATAAAGAAGTAGAGTTCCAATTGAATATTTTAAGGAAGGTTTTATCTGTGGAGAAGATTAAGATTCTTAATGAAAGAGAAGAATTAGTTTATCTGGAAAAGATAATTCCTGAATTTGATTTAGTAGTAGACGGAATATTTGGAACTGGTTTTAAAAAGCCTTTAGCTCCTTTTTATAAGGAATTGATAAGGCTGATTAACCAGAAGGCAAGAAAAATTTTAGCCGTGGATATACCTTCAGGATTGCCTGCTGATAATTTAGAGATAGACGAAGAGGTTATAAAAGCTTTTCTTACTGTTACTTTTCTTGCTCCTAAGATTAGTTTCTTTTTAGAAGGAGGTTCTCAGTATACTGGAGAAATCATAGTTAAGGATATAGGAGTAAGCAGAGATGTTCTTCAGGCTCTGTAAAAAAATAGCATTTTTAGGTATTATTTTGGTTATCACCGGTTGTGTGAGCACAGGCCCTTATATAGACAGAGATGAATTTAATAGGTTAGAAGAGGATTTAAGAATAAAGGCTTTAAGAACAAAAATAGAAAGGACTATCTATGTAAATAATATTGGCTATAAGCTCCTCAGGAGCCTTAATCTTCAAGGAAAAAAGTATCCTTTCTTAGGAGCTTTGGTTGCTGACTTAAATAAATATACTGCTAAAATATTTGGTAAGATCCCCGAGGAGGGTAGAGTAATAGTTTATGGGTTAATAAAAGGTTCTCCAGCTGAAAAATCCGATTTAAAAATTGGAGATATTATCTTGACAATTAATAGCCGAGAGGTTTCTCCTTCTAACTTTTATTCTTTGGTAAGAGGCTTGTCTCTGAATAAACCCTGCAGGATTTTTGTGGAAAGAGATGCTGATTATAGAGAAATTATTATCTATCCCCAAGCTTTACCTTACTATATTAATTTCTTAGTAGTGGAGTCTCCGGATATAAATGCTTCGGCTTTTAGAGGAGGGGTAGCAGTTACTTATGGTTTGTTAAATTTTATAAGAAGTGATGACGAGTTAGCTATAGTTTTAGGTCACGAGTTAGCTCATCTTATAAAGGGTCATATCTTAAAATCTGAAGGCACAGGTATTCTTTTTTCAGCCTTAGCTTTAGCTTTCAGTAAGAATGTAGATATGCCTCAGAGTGAAGATTTAGGAAGATTGTTGGGAAGAATTTTTCAAGCTAAGTTTTCCCGGGATTTTGAGAGAGAAGCTGATTTTATAGGCACTCTTATAGCTTATCAAGGAGGTTTTGATATTAGTAAGGGGATAGATATCTGGGAAAGGATAGCTATAGAGATTCCAGCAAGCCTTTCTTCTGATTTTTTGGCCAGCCATCCTGCATCCGGAGAAAGGCTTTTAAGAATTAAAAAGATAGTAGAGAAAATAAGAAATAAGGAGATAAATCCTCAAGATTATTTAAGATAAAAATGAAAAGTTTCTTCCTCAAGAAGGGATTAAAAATTTACTAAATAGGAGGTGATAAGATGAGGATAGAGTGGTTAGGCCATGCCTGTTTTTTATTAGAGGCTGAGGGTTTAAAGATAATTACTGATCCTTACCAGCCAGGAAGTTATGGAGGGGCTGTGGGTTATTCTGATATTAATGTTTCTGCAGATATAGTAACTGTTTCTCACCAGCATTTTGACCATAATTATATTGAGCCTTTTCCTGAAGCAGAGGTTGTTGATAAAGAAGGGGTCTTTAAGGTAAAAGGGATAGAGATAGAGGGAATTTTGACTTTTCACGACGAAACCCAAGGTTCTCAGCGAGGTAAAAACTTAGTATTTATATTTAATCTTGAGGGTTTAAAGATAGCTCACTTAGGAGATTTGGGATGTATCCCCCAGGATTTAAAAAAATTAGATAATTTAGATGTGGTCCTTATCCCGGTGGGAGGCACTTTTACTCTTGATGCTCAATTAGCTACTCGTTTAATAGAGTTAATTAAGCCCAAGATAACTATCCCTATGCACTTTAAGACTGAAAAATTAGGCTTTGATATTGAAGGAGTAGATAAGTTTATAGAAGGTAAATCTAATGTAGAAAGATTAGATGTTTCTTCTATAGAAGTTAAAAAAGAAGAAATCCCTTCTTTTAATAAGATAATTGTGTTAAAACCTTCACGGTGATTAAGAATTAAAATTGGACAGAAGGAAGGTTTAGGAATTAAAAACTAACTATGTATGAGGAGAGATTTTACCGGAAAGATTTTGCTAAGGATTGGTTCAGTTATGAACTAACTGTAGAAGAAACAGATATCTTAGTTAGAAGTAAAAACTCTCTGGATAGAAGGTTTATTTACAATTCAATTAAGAGGTACCGTCAGGATATCCAAGACTACCTAATCCGATTTCCTGAGTTTAAGTCTTCTCTTTCTGTTTTTCCTCTTAGGGAGCCTGCTTCTTTGATAGTTAAGGATATGATAGAGAAAACCTCTTTTTTGGATATAGGGCCAATGTCTGCAGTTGCCGGAGCAATTGCCGAATATGTAGGTAAAGACCTTCTGAAATTTTCTGATGAACTTATTGTAGAAAACGGAGGAGATATATTTATAAAAAAGAAAGGAGAGATAAATTTAGGCTTATACGCCGGAGAGGGGCACTTTATAAATGATTTAGTTTTAGGACTAAAGAATGCTTCTCTTTATTTAGGCATCTGTAGTTCTTCTTCTTTTTTAGGACACAGTCTTAGTTTAGGTTCTGCTGATTTGGTCACCGTAGTCTCAGATTCAGTAATATTCTCCGATGCTTTAGCTACTAAACTGGCTAATATGGTCTGTAAAGAAGAGGATGTAAACTCAGCCATAGATTACGCCCTTAATCTTGGGTATAAGCCTGAGGGTATATTAATAGTAAAAAGAGAAAAAGTAGGTTTTTGGGGCAACATAACCATTAGGAGAAGAAAATAAAGGTTTATCCTTCAGAGACTATTATTGGATTAGCTCCTTACTTAAAAGTACTAAAGAGGAAGTTCAAATCATCTTATATAAAGAGAAGAAAAATCTTCGGGGAGGAATATATTTTTTACTTCTTTAAGGTCTTTTTTAATATTCTTGAACTCATTTTTTCTTAAAAGAAGAAAGTGGATAGGGATTAAAAGTTTAGGTTTTGTTCTGAATGCTAACGCTTTAAGTTGTTTAGCTTCTGTGTGGAGATTATAAAGGGAAAGGTGCTTTTTAAAGAATTTTGAGGAAGCGGTACAATCATGAATAAGGTAGGTATTTTTATTGATAAGTTTTTCTATGTTTTTAGTTAAAGCTGTATCTGAGGAATAAACAATATTTTTGTTTTTATAAATAATATTTATTCCAAAAGAACCCTTACAATGTTTATTTTTAAAGGCAGATATCTTTAGGTCTGAATTTTTAAAAAAATACTTCTGAGAAAATACATCTATAAAAGATATTTTAGGATAGTTTTTAGAAGTAAGATTAAATAATCCAAGGAATTTCTTAATTATTCTTATAGAAAAATTTGAAGAAAAAATTGTAAGTTTTTTATTGAGTTTATATTGAGAATGAATTAGAGAAACTAATCCATAGATATGATCAGGGTGATGATGAGTTATTATTACTTTATTTAGCTTAGTATAATTTAGATTCAGTTTTTTAAATTTTGAGACTAAAGAACCCGGACAATCTATTAAGATAAGCTCTCGACTTCTGGATTTGCAGAGTAATAAAGATGTATTGTCTCTTTCTTTAGTAGATATTGAGGCAGCTGTGCCTAAGAATATTATTTTCATTTATTTATAATTTTTAAGAGACGTTTAGCTTCCTGGTCATAAGGAAATCTTTGGAGAATATTTTCTAATTCTTTTTTAGCTTCTTTTTTTAGACCTAACCTTATATAAAGACCAGCTAAATTTTTATAAGCAAGCAGGTAATTAGGGTCTTCTTCTTTTGATTTTTTATAATAGCTTATAGCTTCTTTTACCTTCCCTTTTCTCAGGGCAATCACTCCTATATTGTTTAAAGCCGGGGCATAACTTGGATTTATCTTTAAGGCTTTTTTAAAATAGTATTCTGCTTTTTTAAAGTTTTTTTTACGAAAGTATTCAACCCCTAAATTATTATGAGCCCGGAAACTATATTTTGCATACTTAATAGTAGATTGATAGAGAGTTAAAGGGTCATTCCATTCTTTATTCCTTTTAACAGTCAGACAAGAAAGTCCTATAAATATAATTAAGATTAAGATTCTAAATATATATTTAAACCAGTTTTTGCTAATTTTTTTATAACCTTTAAAAATTAAATTGACAATAAACATAAAAAAGCCTATTGAAGGAAGATAGAGGTAATGTTCAGCAATAGCTGTATTTATAGGTATGACCCCCGATACGGGGAGAAGCCCTAAAAATAGCCAGCTAATTTCCCAGAATTCTTGAGGATATTGTCTTCTTTTCAAAATAGAGATTGTTATTATTGAGATTATTGATAAACAAGCTATGATAGCCCAGAGGTCATGAGGAGTTTTAAGGTAGGGGATATCTCTTTCCATATGTAAACCCACAGGCCAGAAGAATATTTTGAGATATATAAAAAATATTTTGGAGAAAATAAGCAGACGTTCTACTAAATTTTCTGAGTAAGGTTCAAATTGGGGACCTTTCAGAAGGGAGACTCCCAAGAAATTTAAGCAGGTAGCCCTTAAGCCTATATATAGGAGAGCAATTCCCACAAAGAAAAACAACTGTTTGTTGGATGCCTTTTTAAGTATAAACATATTGTAAAAAAAGAGAAAGAGAACTAAAATAATCCCCATCTCTTTGGAAAGGATACTTAAAATATAAAAGAGTAGAGAATTAAATAGAAATAACTTTTTGTTGGTTTTAGTAAATTTTATATAGGTATAGAAACTTAAGAGAAAAAATAAACACATTAGAAGTTCTGGTCTATGGGAAGCATAATTTACTACTTCGGTAGCTTGGGGATGGATCAGATAAAGAAGGCTTATAAAGAAGCTTATTTTCTTTAGAGAAAAGAACTCTTGGCTAAGGAAAAAGAGAATTAAAGAGTTTATTATATGGAGGATAATGTTTGTGAGGTGATAGACCTTAGGGTTTAACTTAAAAAAATGGTATTCTATGGCAAGGCTTAAGGTGGCTAGAGGTCTATAAAGGTTGGTTTTTTCTCCCCACCCATAATGATAGCCTGACGTAAAAATTTCTTTTATATACCCGAAGTCTCTTATAAATAAATTATTTATAATTGTAGCTTCGTCGTCCCAGAAGAGAGGGTTTTTGAGACAGTCTTTATAAGTTATAAAACCTGCTATTGTTAAGATAATTACCAGGAGTGTATTTTTTTTAAAAAGACTTGTTAGATTTTTAATTCCCATATAGCTTTTAGTAATCTCTTAAAGAGTTGCCAAGAGTCGGGATAGATTTTCATTTTGGAAGTCCCATATTTTCGAGAAGAGTATCTTACCGGAATTTCTTTAATAGTAAGGCCAGCTTTTTTGGCAGCTATTATAAGGTCAAAATCAGGCCAACGGCAAGAGGAGAAGTTTATAAACTTAATTAATTCTTTGGGAAAAAGTTTAGTTCCACATAAGGTATCAGTTATTTTTTGTGAAAGAAGTAAAGAAAAAATCTTAGCAGTTATTTTATTGGAGATAAGATTTTTAAGAGGTATGGTAGATTTTTCTATCTTAAATTTGAATCTTGTGCCCATAAAGAAAGCTGGTTCAGATTTACAAGCCTGTTTATAGAAAAGAGATATATATTCAGGAGCTACAGTTAAATCAGCATCGTGAATGATGATTGTTCTTCCTTGAGCAGTGGAGAGGGCTTCTTTTAAACCCACGGTCTTTCCTTTATTCTCCTCAAAGTTTAAGAGTTTAGCTTTTTTATTTTCTCTTACTATTTTTTCAGCTATTTCTTTGGTTTTATCTTGAGAGCCATCATTGACTATAATTATTTCATAGACTAAATTCTCCGGTAGAGATATTCTTTTTATAGTTTCCTCTAAATTCCTCTCCTCATTATAGCAGGGGATAATTATGCTTAGTTCGATATTCCCTTTCATATCTGACTAAAATATTTTAAGCTTCCCCTTTTTAGAAGTAAAGATTTTTCCTTGAAATATTTTCTTTCCGTAATAAGATATAATTGTGGATAAGAAATTAGTGTTAATAGTTGATGATGAAGAGGATACAGTAGAGTATCTAAGTTTTATATTGGAATCTTTAGGGTTGGAGGTAATTTCTTCGAGAGAAGGTTTGCCGGCCTTAAAATTAGCTGAAGAAAGAAAGCCTCAGTTAATAATTCTTGATGTAAACTTACCGGATATAGATGGAGGAGAAGTAGCTTACCGCCTTTCTCAAAGAGAAGAAACCCAAAATATCCCCATCATTTACCTTACTGGATTAATAACTCCTGAGGAAAAAGGAGATTCTCTAAGGACGGGAAAGTATTTTGTCTTGGCTAAACCTGTCTTGAAAGGGGAGTTAATTTCTCTTGTCTCTCAAATCTTGGGCGAAACTAAAAGTTGACACCCTTTTTAATTTCTATTATAATTTAAAATTCTTAAAATTGAGGAGAGGGTTTTATGAGGGAAGATTTATCTAAGAAGAAGGTATTCGTAATTTCTGGGCATGCTCAATCGGGAAAAACTTCTTTAACTGAAGCTCTCCTTTATAAAACAGGAATTACCAATCGTTTAGGCAAAGTTGAAGAAGGAAATACTTTGAGTGATTATTCTGAAGATGAGATAGAAAGGAAGAGCTCAATAAATGCCTCCTTCTTTAATCTTACCCATAAAGGATTCTTCTTTCAGTTTATAGATACTCCTGGCTATTTAGACTTTATTGGCGAATTAATCTCAGCTAGTTTTGGGGTAGACTTTGGAATAATAGTAGTTGATGCTGGTTCAGGAGTAGAGGTAGGGACAGAAAAAGCCTGGCAGATTTTAAGAGAAAAGAATTTGCCTTGTTTATTTTTTATAAATAAGTTAGATAAAGAAAATACAGATTACCTTATCACTCTTAAGGATATTAAAGATTCTCTGGCTAAGAAGGCTTCACCTTTAATCTATCCTTTAGGAGAGGGAACAAATTTTAAAGATGTAATAAATATTTTAGATAAAGAGAGATTAGATTCTTTAGAAGGTGTTCAAAAAGAAGAAGCTCTAAGCCTTTATTCTCAAATAGTGGAGAATATCGCTGAGAGTGACGATACTTTATTGGAGAAGTATTTAGAGAAAGGTTCTTTAGAGTATAAAGAGATAATCCCTGCTCTTAAGAAAGCTATAATTTCTGGAGAGATTTTCCCTGTTTTAGGAGGCTCAGCAACATCTCTTATTGGTATAGATTTATTGATTGAAGTCTTAACTGAACTTATGCCTTCTTATTCAGAACTCCCTCCTTATAAAGGAGAAGATGAGCAGGGAAATTCTTTAGAAATTGAAAGGAAGGCAGAAGCTCCTTTCTCTGCCCAAGTAGTGAAGACTATCTTTGACCCTTATGTAGGTCAGCTTAATATTTTTAGAGTGTTTTCGGGGAAACTCACTTCTAATAGTGGATTCTATAACTCTACTAAAAAGAATAAGGAAAAGATAACTCAGTTATATTTTCTTCAGGGAAAAGAACAGAGGGTCCAGGAGGTTATATTTGCCGGAGAGATAGGAGCAGTAGCCAAACTTAAAGATACTTCTACAGGAGATTCTCTTTGCAGCGAGGAGAGAAAAGTAGTTTTTCCTGATATAAAATTTCCTGAACCGACCTATTCAGCTTCAGTTAAACCCAAAACCCGTCAGGATGAAGAAAAGATTTCAGGAGCTTTAACTAAACTTTCTTTAGAGGACCCTACTTTTAAAGTAGGAAGAGATTCCCAGACTAAAGAGTTAATAGTTTCAGGAGTGGGTGAGCTCCATATAAATGTAATAGTAAACAGGATAAAAAGAAGGTTTTCTACTGAGGTAGAATTAGGCAAGCCCAAAGTTCCTTATAAAGAGACAATTACTAAATCAGTGAAGGTTCAGGGTAAATATAAAAAACAGACTGGAGGTAGAGGCCAATACGGAGATGTCTGGATTGAGGTAGAGCCTTTAGAGAGAGGTAAAGAATTTGAATTTGTAGATAAGATTGTAGGAGGGGCAATTCCCCGAAATTTTATTCCCTCAGTAGAAAAAGGAGTAAGAAAAGCTATGCAGGAAGGTTTTTTAGCCGGTTACCCCATAACTGATATCCGGGTTACTTTATACGATGGTTCTTATCATCCGGTAGATTCTTCAGATATTGCCTTTCAAATTGCTGGAAGCATGGCTTTAAAAAAAGCTTTAGAACAGGGAGGAGCAGTTCTCTTAGAGCCAATAATGAATGTAGAGATAGTTGTTCCTGAAGAATTTATGGGTCAGGTTACCGGTGACATAAATTCCCGCCGGGGAAGGGTCTTGGGTATGGAGGCAAAAGGTAAGAATCAGGTAGTAAAAGTTCAGGTTCCTTTGGCGGAGATGTTTAAATATGCTTCGGATTTGCGCTCAGTTACTGGTGGAAGGGGTTCTTATTCTATGAGTTTTTCTCATTATGAGATAGTTCCCCAAAGAATTGCTCAGGGAATTATCGAGCAGGCCAGAAAGAGTAAAGAGGAAGAGTGAGAATTGGCTATTTGGGCTTTGAGTTTCCTCAGGGCAAGGTAAAATATAGAGATAGCCGTCTTTTAAAATTAGAAGAAAAAACCTCGCCTAAAAAGACTCACCCTTTCTTTGTAGAGTTTACTCAAGATATTGAAAGTGCTTTAGTAGTAGTTTCTTCTAAAGACAAAAGTATAGATTTATTTATTTCTGATTTAGAAATAATAGAGAAGCGTTTAGCTAAGGCTGACTCTAAGAAAGAAGTTTTCCTTAATAAATGTAGTCAGTTCTTGGAGAAAGAAATTCCTTTAAGTGAAGTAGAATTTTCTCTTGAAGAGCTTACTCTTCTTAAGGATTTCCCTTTTCTAACCCTTAAACCTCTGCTTATATTGGAAAAACTCCCTCCTGATATCAATCAGTTAATAAGCCAGGTTTTGGAGAAAGCAAATTTAATATTCTTCTATACTCTGGTTAAGTCTGAACTTAAGTCTTGGTTAATAAAAAGGGGCAGTTCAGTAATAGAGGCAGCTGGTAAGATTCATTCTGATTTAGCTAAAGGTTTTATAAAAGCTGAGGTTATAAATTTCGAGGATTTCATAAATGTTCACAATCTTTCAGAGGCCCGTTCTAAAGGTTTAGTTAAAGTAGTAGATAGAGACTATCTTGTCCAGGATGGAGATATAATTGAGGTAAAGTTTTCTGTTTAGATGAGGAGGATAAGAGTAGTAGCTGGGTTAATCAGGAAGGATAAAAAAATTTTGCTTTGTCAGAGAAAAGAAGATGATTCTTTTGGGCTGTTATGGGAGTTTCCCGGAGGAAAAGTAGAAGAGAAAGAAACTGATCAACAAGCTTTAAAAAGAGAGATAAAAGAAGAATTGGGTTTAGATATAGAGGTAGGCAATTTAATTGATATTTTTAAAGACAGAACTTCTTCTTTAGAGATTGAGGTCTATCTTTACGAAGTGCTAAACTTTAAGGGTAGACCTCAAGCCAGAGAATGTAAGGAGTTCAAATTTTTAGATTTGAAAGAAATACCCAAATCAGTCCTTGCTCCAGTAGATAAGAGAATCTTTTCTTACCTTTCTTCTCTCTAAAAAGTTAATATGGAGATAAAAACTTATTCTCAGGCAGTTAATTATTTAAATTCTTTTATAAACTATGAAAGAATTAAAAAGTTTCCTTACCGGAAATCTTTAAAATTAGAGAGAGTAGAGAATCTCTTTAAAAAACTTAAGATAGACCCTTACGCCTTAAAGGTAATTCATATAGCCGGGACAAAAGGGAAAGGCTCAACTGCAGCTTACTTAGTTTATGTTTTAGCTAATTCCGGTTTTAAAGTAGGGTTGTATACTTCTCCTCACTTTAAGGATTTTAGAGAAAGGATTAAGATAGTTAAAACTTTAAATTCTCAAACCCGGGCTATTCCTGTTTCTGAAAAATTAGTGGTAGAACTACTTAGAGGGATTAAGCCAATTTTAGAAAAGCTGAGATTTCATAAGAAATTTGGTCAGCTTAGTTTTTTTGAGGTTTATACTGCTTTAGCTTTTAAATATTTTCTTAAAAAAAACGTAGATTTTGCAGTATTAGAATGTGGTTTGGGAGGAAGGTTAGATGCTACCAATCTTTGTAAGCCTTTAGCCTGCATAATTACTAAAATAGATTACGACCATACTCAGCAGTTAGGAAGCAGCTTAAAAGAGATAGCTTCTGAGAAAGCCGGTATAATCAAAGATAATTCTTTGGTAATTTCAGCCAGACAGAAAAGGGTAGTTAGAGAAGTATTGAAGGAGAAAGCAAAGCTAAGGGAGGCTAAGCTTTATTTTTATCAGGAAGATTTCTGTTCACAAAATTTAAGATTTAGCTCAAATTATACCTTGTTTGATTATTCTTCTTTTTTAGGTTCTTACAAAAACCTCAAGATAAAAATTTTAGGAGAGCATCAAGTAGAAAATGCCAGTTTGGCTATATTTTGTTTTCAGCTTCTTAAAGAAAAGTTTGATTTGGAAGAGAAGGCTTTGTATCAGGGATTAGAGAGAGCTTTTCTCAAAGGAAGATTTCAGATGTTGAGAAAGGCTGGTAAGATATTTTTATTAGATATAGCCCATAACCCTTTATCTTTTTCTTCTCTTAATCAAGGAATAAAAAGGTATTTTCCTTCTAAAAAAGTTATTTTAATATTTGGCTGCTCTAAGGGTAAATTAGCAAAAAAGATGTTAAAAAATATAGACTGTGAGAAATTAATATTTACCCGGGCTAACCATTTCCGGGCCCAGGACCCTTTAATTTTGAAGAAACTCTGTGCTTTCAAAAATTCTATCTTGACCTATAATTTAGAAACTGCTCTTAAAAAAAGTAGGGAAATATCCGATTCTCAAAGTATAATAGTAATTGCTGGTTCTTTTTTCCTGGTAGCTGAAGCTTTAACTCTTTTGGAGAAATGAGGAAGGAATTTTCTCTTGCTGATACTATTGCTTCTATTGCTTCTTTTCCTTCTAAGGCAGCAGTAGGGGTGATAAAAATTTCTGGGAAGAAATCTTTAGAGATTATTTCTAAAATATTTAAACCTAAGAAGAAGAAAGATATTAAAAAAGCCAAGACTTATACTCTCCATTACGGTTGGATTGTAGATAAGTCAAAAGAAAGTAGAGAAAAAATAGTAGATGAAGTCCTGGTGGGAATAATGAGAGCTCCCTTTTCTTATACCCGCGAGGATGTAGTAGAGATTTATTCTCATTCTGGCCAGGTTGTCCTGAATAAAATATTAGATTTAGTGTTGAAGAAAGGAGCAAGGCAGGCTCTTCCTGGAGAATTTACCCGGAGAGCTTTTTTAAAAGGAAGGATAGACCTTTCTCAGGCAGAAGCAGTTTTAGATATTGTAGAAGCTAAAACTGACAAGGCTCTGGAGTTAGGCCTTTCCCAGCTTGAAGGCAGATTATCAGAAAGAATTAACCAGATTGAAGAAATTCTAAAAAAAACCTGTTCAGAATTAGAGGCAGAATTAAGTTTTCCTGAAGATGTTCAGATAAGAAAAGATTATTCTTTAGATGTTCAGAAAGCTATTAAGAAAGTTAAAGACTTACTTAAGAATTCTGAGAAAGGCAGGCTTTTGAAAGAAGGAGCTTTTTTGGTAATATGTGGTAAGGCTAATGCAGGAAAATCTTCTCTTTTAAATATGCTTCTTCGAGAAGAAAGAGTAATAGTTACCCCTTTTGCCGGGACGACCCGTGATGTTATAGAGAAAGATATAAATATTAGAGGACTCCCTCTTAAGATTTATGATACAGCAGGAATTTTAGAACCCCGAGACTTAATTGAGAAGAAGGCTTTAGAGAAGTCTTATAAAAAGATAGAAGAAGCAGATTTAATCCTTTTAGTCTTTGATGGTTCACAAAAGTTAACTTCTGAGGATTTTTTTCTGATTGATAAGACTAGAGAGAAAAAAGTAATCTTCGTAATAAACAAAACAGATTTACCCTTAAAAGTTGAAGAGGAAATTTTAAAGAGATATAAAAAACCTCTGGTAAAAATTTCTGCTCTCTTTTCCAAGGGTTTAAAAAATTTAGAGACCAAAATTTTAAAAGTTATTTTCAAAGAAGGTTTAGACAAAAAAGAAGAAGAAATGTTTCTTTCTAATAAAAGACACATAGATCTTTTAAAAGAGGCTTTAAGTCTCTTAGAAAGAGTAAAAGCTGACCTTAAAAAAGGCTTTCCTTCAGATTTTTTGTTTTTTAATCTCAGGGAAGCTTTAGAGAGAGTATCCGAGATTACCGGGAAAAATATTTCTGAAGATATTCTTGATTCTATATTTAGTAAATTTTGTATTGGTAAGTAAAGAAAGGAGAGTTATGGATAAGAAAAAGATTGAGAAGGCAGTGAAAATGATTTTAGAGGCAATAGGAGCTGATTTTAAAAAGAAGGATATATTTTTAACTCCCAGGAGAGTAGCTGATATGTATGAGGAGATTTTAGCTGGTCAGTTCAAGAAACCCGAGGAGGAGTTGGAAGTAATTTTAGAGCAGAAACACGATGAGATAATTCTTTTAAGAAATATACCTCTATACTCGATCTGTGAACATCACCTCTTACCATTCATAGGTAGAGCTCATGTTGCCTACATTCCTGATAGGAAGATTACCGGCTTAAGTAAGATAGCCAGGGTGGTTGAAGTTTTGTCTAAGAGGCTCCAGGTTCAGGAAAGACTTACTACTGAAATTGCTGATGTAATAGATAAGAAGTTAAAGCCTAAAGGAGTGATGGTGGTAATTGAGGCTGAACACCTCTGTATGTCTATGCGGGGAGTAAAAAAACCGGGAACAATTACTACCACTTCAGTAGTAAGAGGAATCTTCAGGAAGAATCCCAAAACTCGCCAGGAAGGTTTAGGCCTTATATTTAGAAGATAGGAGCTTAATTAATGAAGTTAGTAATTTAGGGATAGGATTCCTCCTGATAGAGATTTTTAGGGATTTCATAGATAAACAAAGAAGGTCGGCAGATTACCAAACCATTTCGGAAAGTGTATCTTGATTCAGGGTAAGTAATATACACATATTTTTTAGCCCGGGTTACTGCTACATAGAAAAGTCTCCTTTCTTCTTCTAATCTTTCCTGAGAATCAAGAGCTTTAGGATGGGGAAAATCATATTCATTGCAGCCAATTAAAAAAACTACACACCATTCTAATCCTTTTGCCTGGTGGATAGTAGAAAGAATTAGGATGTCTTCTTCCTGGGGGTTAGAGACGAGAGTTTCTCCTTTAAATTCTTCGTAGCTGGCGACTTCTTCTAAGAAGTTTTTTATATCCGAGAATTTCTGGGCTATCTTGGTTAATTCTTCTAAGTCTAGGAGTCTGTCTTCGGGATTTTCGAAACTGCTATAGCAATAATTTTTATATTCTTCTGTAAGAAGCCTTAATATTTTTTGCGGTGAAGGTTCTTTTTTAATTTTAGAAAATATCTTAAAAAAATCTTTAAAACCTTGACGGGCAGTTTTAGGTATATTCTTTAAAATGAACTCTTTATCCTTTTTTTCTTTTACTAAGAATTTCCATATTTTTTGGGCATAACTTCTTCCTACTCCGGGATAAAGACATAAAGCCCTTTTAAAGGAAAGTTCATCGTAAGGGTTTATTAAGATTTTCAGGTAAGAGAGAATATCTTTTATGTGAGCCTGTTCAAAAAATCTTAATCCTCCTCTTACTATATAAGGGAGATTTCTTTTTATAAGCTCCATTTCTAATTCTAAGGCTAAATAGCGGGAACGGAAAAGAATAGCTATTTCTTTTAAAGGAATACCCTGGTGGTAGAATTCTAAGATTTTTTTAGCAGTAAATTCTGCTTGCTGGTAGACGTCTTTAGTAGTTACTAAATGGGGTAATTCTCCGGACTTATTTATAGCCTTAAGATTTTTGGGAAATTGGTTTTTATTATTGTTAATTATGTTGTTGGCTAATTTCAAAATTTGGGGGGTGCTCCTATAATTTATCTGAAGTTTAAAAATTTTGGCATCTTTGAAAACTGAAGGGAAATCTAAGATATTTCTTATTTCTGCAGACCTGAAAGAGTAAATAGATTGAGCATCGTCTCCCACTACCAGAATATTTCTGTGGGTTGAAGCCAGCTTTTTAAGAATTTCAAATTGTAGGCGATTAGTGTCCTGGTACTCGTCTACTAAGATATACTGGAAAAGTTGAGAATATCTCCGGGCTAAGTTTTCATTTTCTAAGAGTTTGAGCCAGTATACTAAAAGGTCTTCAAAGTCTAAGATATTAGCCTCTTTCTTTTTCTGAATATATTTTGAGATTACCCTTTTAATCTGGGAGGCATATTCTTCTATGTGTGAATATTTATCAATTATTACCTTTTCTAAATCTCTCTGAGAATTTAGACTGGTAGAATAGACGTTAAGGATTAAGTCTTTTTTAGGGAATAATTTTCTCTGTTTTTGAAAGCCCAATTCTTCTATACAGTCCTGGATTAAGTCTTTACTGTCTTCTCTATCAATAATTGTAAAGTTAGGAGAAAAACCTGCCCTGTGAGCTTCCCGGCGTAAGATAGTTGCTCCTATGTGGTGGAATGTGCCCATCCAGAGTTTAGATAGACTTCTTTTAAGAAGAGCTTCAGCCCGGCTAATCATTTCCCTGGCAGCTTTATTGGTAAAGGTTACCAGCATAACGTTTTCAGGAAGAGTGCCTTTTTCTACCAGATAGGCTAGTCTGTAGACTAAAACTCGAGTTTTTCCTGAACCTGCTCCGGCTAAAACCAGGCAAGGTCCTTCAGCCTGGGTTACCACTTTATACTGCTGAGGGTTTAAGTTTTTCCTATAGTCTATTTGTAAATCTGAGGTAAGATTATAACCTTTAAAATCAGTCTTCATCCTAATAACTTTTTAAACATTTTAGCATTCTTGACCGCAAAACCATAAGCATCATTGTTGAAAAAGGCAAATAAAATTTTTACTTTTTTTCTCCATCTCTTTACTTTTTCTGTCCAGGAAGTTAATTCTTTTTCCGAATATTCTGAGCCATAGAGAATTTTTCCTCCATGAAATCTTAAATAGAGAAAGTCTGAAGTAAGAACTTCTTGGACAGGAAAATTGGGTGAATCAGCTATACAGAGATTGAGATTATTTTCTCTTAATATTTTGAAGGTATTTTCATTAAACCAGCTTTCGTCTCGGAATTCAAAACTGTGGAGGATTTTTTTAGAAATTTTATTTTTTTTAAGCTCAGAAATAAAGTTCGTAAGTCTTTCTAAATTGAACTTAAATGAAGCAGGAAATTGCCAGAGCACACAGAGTAATTTTTCTCCTAAGAAAGAGGCGTTTTCTAAGAACATCTCTAAAGAATTTCTTACATCTTTTAATCTCTTAATGTGAGTAATAAACCTTGAACCTTTAATTACAAATTTAAATTCCTGAGGAGTTTTTCTCTGCCAGTTTTTAAATACAGCCTGATTGGGGAGCCTGTAGAAAGTAACATTTAATTCTACAGAGTTAAAATGTTGACAATAATATTCTAAAAGTTTATTTTTGGGCCATCCTTTAGGGTAGAATACCCCTTCTTGCCAGTGAAGGTAATTATAGCCAGAAGTTCCAATAAATTTCTTCATAGTTTAGAATTATAGCATAGATAAAAAATATTGAAAAATAATTTGAAGAGAATAGTTTAAATG
>JAGGWS010000024.1 GCA_021163425.1 Candidatus Omnitrophota bacterium | reverse complement strand
TGTTAAATGTGGAGACCTAACCTCATTTTCTGACAAAGAACAACAAAATCTATAAATCTAAAAAGAGCAGAAAAGTTTCTTAATCAGAGAAAATATCAATTATGTGGTGTTTAAAATTTAATATTTTTACGTTGTAAAAATTTAACATCTTGACGTAGTAGTAACAGAATTATTCTTGAAAAAGTTTAAGTCCTGGGAGCAAAAGGAGAAATTTCTCTTAAACGTTTGATTATCGACGGTAGTTCTCTCAAGATATACTCAATATCCTCCTGAGTATTGTATCTACTCAGGCTAAAACGGATTGAGCCCTGGATAAAAGTAAAAGGAACTCCCATCGTTCTTAAAACATGGGAAGGAGTTAGAAACCCTGAAGTACAGGCTGAACCCGAAGAAGCACATATACCTCTATCATCAAGTAACATTAAAATCGCTTCTCCTTCTACAAATTCAAAACCAATATTAGTAGTATTAGGAAGCCGCAAATCCCGGTGACCATTTACCCGGGTATTAGGAATTTTTTCTAAAATGCTTTCCTCCAATTTATCCCGAAGGTATTTAACCCGGGTGTTTTCTTCTTCTATAAAATCTTTAGCTAACTGACAAGCCCTACCTAAACCCACAATGCCAGCTACATTCTCAGTACCTGCCCTTCTTCCTCTTTCCTGATGCCCGCCAATAATAAAGGGTTTAAATGGAGTACCCCTTTTTACATATAAAGCACCTATGCCTTTAGGAGCATGGAGTTTGTGTCCGGAGAGAGAAAGAAAGTTTATGGGTAATTCTTTTAACTTAATGGGTATTTTTCCTGCAGCCTGAACAGCATCAGTATGAAAAATAACTCCTCTTTCATAACAGATTTTAGCTACTTCTTCTATAGGAAAAATTACTCCAGTCTCATTATTAGCCCACATTACTGAAACTATAGCAGTCTCAGGAGTTATTGATTCTCTTAATTGGTCTAAATTAAGTAAACCTTGAGAATCAACATCCAAATAAGTCACCTTATAACCTTCTTCCTCTAAGTGTTTACAGAGGGTTAATATTGCTGGGTGCTCTACCTTGGTAGTGATTATATGTCTTTTTTCAGGATTAACCTTTAAACTGGAGATAATAGCGGTATTATTGCTTTCAGTGCCACAACTGGTAAAGATAATTTCTCGGGGAGACTCTGCTCCAATTAACCCAGCTACTTCTTGCCGGGCTTTTTCTATATCTTTAGAGACTCTCCCGCCAAAAGTATGCATACTGGAAGGATTACCATATTTATCCTTAAGAAAAGGGAGCATTGCCTCTAAAACTTGAGGGTCAACGCAAGTAGTAGCATTGTTATCTACATAGACAATTTTCCTCATTTTACTTCCTCAACTTCGACATCTTCCTCTACAAACTTTCTCAACTTTGATTCTACCAACGACTTAAGCGTGAGTCCTGTGGCCGGACAGCCGAAACAAGCACCTAAGAATCTTACATAAACCTTTTTGCCTTCTACATCCACAAGTTCAATATTTCCACCGTCTGCTTTCAGCTGGGGGCTTATCTCTTTTTCAATTATCTCCTGGATAAGATTTATCCTCTGAATATTAGTAAGTTTCTTTGATGGCTTTTCTTTTATTCTGTGCTTTGCCCAGAATTCCTGAAGGAGTTCCTCTATTTGAGGCTTACACTTTCCACAACCTCCTCCGGCTTTAGTGTAATTGGTAACATCTTTTACAGTCTTTAGATTATTTTCTTTTATAGCCCGGGTTATCTTCTTATCGGTAACTTCAAAACACTTACAAATAATCTTTTCTTCTCCTACTGCCTCTTTCTTAATCGGCTTGCCCAGATAATTAGCTAAGGCTTGCTCTAAAGCTTCCTTACCCATAACAGAACAATGCATCTTCTCATCAGGCAGACCTCCTAAATAATCAGCAATATCTTTATTAGTAATCTTACTTGCCTCCTCAATAGTCTTTCCTTTAATCATCTCAGTTAAAGCCGAAGAAGAAGCAATCGCTGAAGCACAACCAAAAGTCTTAAACTTAGCATCAATTATCCTGTTTGTCTTTTTGTCTATCTTCAAAGTAAGTTTTAAAGCATCGCCGCAAACAATATTACCTACTTCTCCCACAGCATCGGGATTTTCTATCTCTCCCACATTCTTAGGATTCTTAAAGAGTTTTAATACCTTCTCAGTATATACCCACATAACTTATCCTTACTTAAACTTTAGCATAGTTAGCACACCTTTAACAACTTAGCCACTATCCCAATAGGATAAACTGGTCCTCTATAACTATAGTCTGTAGCGCTTCTCCTGGTGTAAAGATTTTATATCATAATAAATAATATTGTCGAACAAAAGAAGGGTTAACCTTTTAAAGTTTTAAGATAGAAACCATAAGCTTTCTTAAGCGAAGATAGAGTATCTGAAGGAAATTTCTCTAAAAGAGCCTGGGCTATTATAAAAGCAGTCATAGCCTCGGCTATTACCCCGCAGGCAACTACTGCCGTAACATCCGAACGAATCGAAGGGGCTTTCTTCTTTCTATGAGTAATTAAATCTACTGAAGACAAAGGCTCCTTAAGAGTGGCTATGGGTTTCATAGCTATCCGAATCACTATTGGCTGAGAAGTAGAAATTCCTCCTGCTATACCTCCACTATTATTAGTCTTATAATAAAACCCTCTATTTTTAGAATAGAAAATCTCATCGTGAGCTTGAGAACCTCTAAGCCGGGCATAGTCAAAACCCAAACCAGTCTCTACTCCTTTTACTGCTGGGATAGACATAAGAGCATAAGAAAGTCTGGCGTCTAACCTTTCTCTCCAGCTCATAAAAGAACCCAGGCCAAAAGGTAAACCTTCGCAAACTATCTCTACAATCCCTCCTAAAGTATCGCCTTTATTTTGGGCTTTCTTTATCTCTTCAACCATCTCTCTTTCTTTTTCTTTATCTATACAATTTAACAAAGAATCTTTAGTTTTCCTTCTTATCTCAGCAAGAGAAACCGCTCCTTTAGGAAGGATTATTTTTCCTAAACCTACAATATGGCTTAACACTTCTATCTTAAATTCGCTCAAAAGTTGTTTACAAAAACTTCCTGCTACCACCCTTATAGCAGTTTCCCGGGCTGAAGCTCTCTCTAAAATATTTCTTATATCTTTCTCCTGATACTTTAAAGCTCCCAGTAAGTCGGCATGAGCAGGCCGGGGAATAGCCAAAGGAGGAAGATTATCTTTCAAAAAAGGTTCTATATAAGCATCTTTATTCCTTACCAAAAAAGCTATGGGGCTACCCAGAGTAACTCCGGCCCTTAATCCCGAAAGAACTTCTACTTCATCCTTCTCTATAGCCATTCTCTTACCTCTACCAAAACCTGCCTGTCTTCTCTGGAGTTCTCTATTTATAAACTCTAAAGAAATCTTCACTCCTTTAGGGAACCCTTCTAAAATACCCACCAGGGCTTTCCCGTGCGATTCTCCTCCACTAAAAAAATTAAGCATAACCCTCCTTTATAAAGAAAAAAATAGATTAATTATCTCCTCTCCCCAAAAACTAACTATAAATACAGCTATACCTAAAAAAGGTAAATAAGCTATAAGATGAGACTTCCTAAAAACTATTATATATATACCATAAACCAAAGCTACTATTGGTGCAAGAAAAAAAACTAAAAAACCTAACTTCCAGCCTAAGAATGCTCCTACCATCCCTAAAAAATCTACATCTCCCAGGCCTAAAGCCTCTCTCTCTCCTTCGATAGATTCTTTCTTCTTAAGAGCAAGCCATATCCACAAGAAAAAATCACCCATAAGTTTAAGAAAGTAAGAAAGCCCAATACAGAGGAAAAGCCCCAGGAAACTCTTAACCAGAGGTATTCTTGATAAAGAAAACCCTATAAGGCCTTGGCTCTTTAAGAATAAAAAAGACTCAACTAAAGAAAAAACAAGCCCTGAAAGTATGCCAAAAATACATATCCAGCCAGGGATAGCTCTGTAATCTATATCAATAAAACTTACTACAACACACAAAGAAAATAAAACTATATATTTAAAGAAGACTAAACTCAAACCCAATTTTAAATAAGTAAATAAAAAGACTACTCCAGTAAGAAGTTCTACCAGAAAATAGCGGAAGGAAATCTTTTCTTTACAATTCCGACATCTTCCTCCAAGAATTAAATAACTTAAAAGAGGGATATTATCATACCATTTTATAGAGGCTTTACAGTTAGGGCAGAAAGAAAAAGGCTTGACCAAAGAAATTTCCTTAGGAAGTCTATAGATACAGACATTTAAGAAACTTCCTATACACAACCCTAAAATAAAAGAAAGTATGAGCCCAATCATAGCTCCTTAATTGCTTCTTCTAAAGCTTTGCGCATAACTTCCACTGGGGCAGGTTTATGAATCCACAACTCGAAAGACTCTGCCCCCTGGTAGAAAAGCATACCTAAACCATTAGAAACCCTCGCTCCTCTTTCCCGGGCTATCTTCAAAAGTTCTGTCTGAGGTGGATTATAAATTAAATCGTAGACTAAAAGTTGAGAATGCAGTTTTTCTCTTTTAATTAAAGAAGGTTCTCCTTTCATTCCCACAGGAGTAGCATTTACTAAAAGGGAGACCTCAGTTAAATCTAAATCTTCTAAGCAAGAAATAAGCTGAGCCTTACAAAGAGGAAATTCCTTATTGAGCTTTTCTACCAGAGTTCCTGCCTTTTTTCTGTCTATATCATATATACTTACAGACTTAATCTTGTTCAAAGCTAACTGATTAACCACAGCTTTAGCAGCTCCTCCAGCACCTAAGACTACTGCTTCTTTGCCTTGAGGCTCAAATCCTAAATCCTGGGTTAAGTGCCGGAGAAATCCTGAACCATCAGTATTGTAGCCTTTTAAGTATCCTTTCTCAGTTACAATCACGTTTACTGCTCCGGTAAACTTTGCCTGAGGTGATAACCAGTCTAAATACCTGATTACTACTTCTTTATAAGGGATGGTAACATTCAACCCTAATATATTCTGTTCAGTTAAGGACTTAAGAAAGCTCTCTACTTGATGGGGTTCTCTCTCAAAAAGCTTATATTCTGCAGGCACTCCTAAAGCTTTAAAGGCAGAATTATGCATAATAGGAGAGAGGGAGTGTTTAACAGGATAACCTAAAAGACCATAGAAAACTTTCTCAGCCATTTCCCAAGACTATTGACCAGAAATAATCCCAGTTCTGCTTCTGGAAGCGAGAAAAAATAGGATAGTTGTAAATAAGGTAATCTTCTATTTCTTCCTTACTTCTATAGACCTTCTGCTTGATTAAGCCTCCTCCTACTCCTTTTCGGCCGTAGATTATACTCCAGAATCTTTTCCAATCCTGGGAGGTGAAATTTTCAAAAATATCGGGGAGGAAGAGTTTTAACTGCTCCTGTTTTTTAATAAAAGTTAAAAGAGAAGCCCTCCGGGAAGGATTAATGTCTTCTGAGACATTGTATTTAATAATATTAAACTTAACTTTTAAAAATTCTACGAGATTAGAAATATTCTGGCTCACAATTCCATAAAGAGAAGAATGCTTAAACTTTACTGTGAAGGCTACCAGGGATATAACTATAGCTATAGCTATCAGGCTCTTGAATACCTGCATTTACAGAAGTTTATTTAAGGCTTCTAAGTAAGCTTTCAAAGAAGCTTCAATTATATCTGTGCTTAGAGATGTGCCCCAAACAACTCTTTTGCCTTGTTTAAGCTCTACCCATACTTCTCCCTGGGCGTCTCTTCCCGAAGTCAAAGCAGACAACTTATATTGAAGAAGTCTGGGTTTTATCTTAGTAATTTTATCTACTGCTTTAAAACAGGCATCTACAGGGCCATCTCCAAAAGAAATAGCCTTACTTTTTCTACCTTTATAAAGAAGTTCAACTTCTGCCTGAGGGGTTATATCTGTTCCACTCTCTACTCTTACCCCTAAAAGTTTTATTATTTGCTTTTTAGGCTTTGACTGTTCCTGCACTATAGCTATTAAATCCTCATCAAAAATTTCTTTCTTCTTGTCAGCTAAAACCTTGAATCGCTTAAATACTAAGTCTAGGTGTTTCTTAGTCAATTTAAAACCTAAATCTTTTAACCTCTTAAACAAAGCATGCCTTCCTGAATGCTTCCCTAAAATAAGCTGAGTACCGGGTAAACCTATTTCTTTAGGGTCCATAATCTCGTAGGTAGTTCTTTCTTTTAAAATTGCATCCTGATGAATACCTGCTTCGTGAGAAAAGGCATTCCTGCCAACTATAGCCTTATTAGGAGGGACTAAGAAACCAGTAAGAGTGCTCACCAGTTTAGAAGTCTTAAAAATCTCTTTAGTATTTACAGAAGTATATAGTCTGTCAAACACATCTCTCCGTGTTTTTATTGCCATAACTATTTCTTCTAAGGAAGCATTACCCGCCCTCTCTCCTATCCCATTTACAGTACAGTGAATTTGCCTTACTCCGGCTAAAACTGCTGATAGAGAATTTGCTACCGCCATACCTAAATCATTATGGCAGTGAATAGAAAGTGTAGCTTTGTTTATATTGGGAACATTATTTAAAATCTCCTTTATTAAGGAAAAAATCTCCTGAGGATAGGAATAACCTACTGTATCGGGGATATTAATAGTCCTTGCTCCCTCTTTAATTGCGGTCTCAATCACTTTAAATAAGAAACTTTTCTCGGTACGGGTAGCATCCTCAGGAGAAAACTCTATATCACTACATAATTTTCTAGCTAACCTCACGTAACGCTTAGCTATCCTTAAGATTTCTTCTCCTCTCTTTTTAAACTTATACTTGAGGTGAATTTTAGAGGTAGCCAAAAAAATATGAATTCTTGGCCTTTTTGCTTTTTTTAAAGCTTTGCTGGCATACTCAATATCTTTCTTTACACAACGAGCCAAAGCACAGGTTATACATTTCCTTATCTTCTTAGAAATCTCCTCAACTGACTTAAAATCGCCGGGACTGGAAACCGGAAACCCTGCTTCAATAACATCTACGCCTAATTTTTCTAATTGATGAGCTACTTCTATTTTTTGCTCACAACTTAAAGAAGCTCCGGGAGCTTGCTCTCCATCTCTTAAGGTAGTATCAAAAATAATTACCTTCTCCATAATTTACTTCTTCCTTTTCTTTCTCCATACATATTTTAATTCTTTCCAATCCCTCTTATCCATTTGGCGCCTTGTCTTTCTCTTCATATCTATAAGCTCTTTTAAGCCTATAATATTTGTCCTTGCCCCTTCGAAAGTTACTCTTTTTCTATTTACCCATGCAAAATCAAAATTCATTCCCTTAATCCCCATAATTATATCTACCCTTACTGGAGCCACACCAATCTGATATACCAAATTCTGATTGGTAAAATCCTTCCAACTAATATTTTGTAATGGCGCACCGAATTCTTTTAGAGCAGTATAAACCTTCTTAGCGTTTCTTTCGCAAGGTTGTATCCAAATATCTAAATCTTTGGTATAACGAGGTTCGGTATAGTAAATTACACAGCATAGGCACCCACAATTAAATATTTAGTTCTATGTCTGTTTAAGATTCTCAATAGATCTCTGTAATCGGAAGGTATGAGCATTTATCCTCTTTCTCTTTAATTTATAAAAATCACTAAGCATATCAAAAGCGACCCTAAAACGTAGGATTGAACTTTGAGACTGCCAAAATTCAATATCCCACATTCTCTGCCCAGCTTCAGATAAAGATACTACTCTTGCCCAGATTTTTTTTCTTGCCTTTGATTTTTTAATTTTTAGGCTTTGAATTTTATCTGATTTTACTTTATCCATGCCATCATCTTCCTTAAACTCCTACCTACCTTCTCAATCAAATGCTGGCTCTCCTCTTTTCTTAAAGCACTAAATACAGGGCGGCCGGCTTTATTCTCTAAAATCCATTCTCGGGCAAATTCAGCTGATCTTATCTCCTCTAAGATTCTTTTCATCTCTTGCTTAGTCTGCTCGGTAATTATCCTCTTTCCTCGAGTCAGGTCTCCGTATTCAGCGGTATCCGAGATTACATAGCGCATCCCAGTTATCCCTTTGGAATAGATTAAATCAGTAATTAACTTCAACTCATGACAGCACTCAAAATAGGCAATCTCTGGCTGATAGCCTGCTTCTACTAAAGTCTCAAAACCTTTTTGAATTAGCTTGGTTACTCCTCCACATAGAACTACCTGTTCTCCAAATAAATCAGTCTCAGTCTCTTCTTTAAAGGTAGTCTCAATTACTCCAGCCCGAGTACCCCCAATACCTTTAGCATAAGCTAAAGCTAATTTTTTGGCTTTTTTAGTAGCATCCTGATAAACAGCTACTAAACAAGGCACTCCTTTTTTCTCTTCAAACATCTCCCTTACCAAAGTCCCCGGACCTTTAGGAGCAACCATATAGACATCAATATCTTGAGGGGGGATAATCTGGTTAAAATGGATATTAAAACCGTGAGAAAAACCTAAAGCCTTGCCCTTGGTAAGATTGGGCAAAATTTCTTCTTTATAAACTTTAGGTTGGAGATTATCCTGCACCAAGAAATGAATAACCTCTGCTTTTTGAGAAGCTTCATAAGCTGATACTGGAGAAAAACCCTCTTTTTTAGCCAATCCATAATTAGGAGTACCTTTGAGTTCAGCCACTAAAACCTTAACTTTAGAATCTCTTAAATTTAAAGCATGGGCTCTTCCTTGAGCTCCATAACCAATTATAGCTACGGTCTTCTTCCTCAAAATATCCAGATTTGCGTCCTTATCATAATAAACCTTGCTCATCTCCCCTCCTTCTTTACTTATCCTGTTGTTCTATTGCTCCATTACTCTTTAGTAGTTCATACTCCTTTTCTTTATCTATTCTATTGCTCCATTGCTCTATTGCTCTATTCGTTCTATTTAGTAATGGCAATCTTGCCGGTTCTCACTAATTCCCGGATTTCAACATCTTCTAAACTACTTAAAAGGTGCCTTACCTGATTATGGTCTCCCAGGAATTCAATTATTAAATAGTCTCCATTTTCTTCCAGAATTTTTAACTCCAAATCTTTTTTTAACTCTTTAATCTTTTTCTGAGCTAGAGAGGTATTATTTATCTTTATTAATAGGAGTTCTCTATCTATATACTCTTTCTTGGTTAAGTCTACTACCTTAATTATATCAATAAGTTTATTAAGTTGTTTTTTTATCTGCTCTAAAACCCTCTCATCTTCAGCATTCACCACCATAGTTATACAAGATACCGTAGGGTCCTGGGTTTCAGCTACAGCTAAAGAGTCAATATTATAACCCCGCGCTGAAAATAAAGAGGCAATTCTCGCCAAAACACCAAACCTATTCTCCACTAAGGCTTGAATTGTATGCTTCATCTCTCAACTTTTAAACTTCTGACTTTTAAACTAACTTAAGCCATACCACTAATCATTCTATTAATAGCTTCTCCAGCAGGAACCATCGGAAAAACATTCTCTTCTTCTTCAACCCAGAAATCCATAACTACAGGACCCTGATGAGCTAAAGCTTCTTTAATAGCCTTTTTTACATCTTTTTCTTTAGTTACCCGCATACCTTTAACTTTATAACCCTCAGCTATCTTTACAAAATCAGGGTTATCTAGGCGAGTAGCTGAATACCTTCTTTTGTAGAAGAGCTCCTGCCATTGTCTTACCATCCCTAAATAATTATTATTTAAAATTGCTACCTTCACCGGGATATTATAAGTAGCTACCGTGGCTAACTCCTGAATATTCATCTGGATTGAGCCGTCACCAGCTATATCAAAAACTATTCTTTCAGGATTTCCAACCTGAGCTCCGATAGCAGCTGGAAACCCATAACCCATAGTCCCTAAACCTCCTGAAGAGAGAAAATGCCGGGGTTTATTGAACTTATAAAATTGAGCTGCCCACATCTGGTTCTGACCTACTTCAGTAGCAATAATAGCCTCTCCTTTAGTTTGAGCGTAGATTTCCTCTACTACATACTGAGGTTTAATCTTACCCTCCAAAGATTTCCTGTACTTCAAAGGATATTTCTTCTTGTATTCTTCTAACCTCTTAAGCCAGGCTGAAGTAGAAGGAGATTCTTTTATTACCTCTAATAAAGAAGAAAGAACATTCTTAGCATCGCCAACAATAGGAATATCTACTTTTATATTTTTACTTATAGAAGTAGGGTCAATGTCAATATGGATAATCTTCGCCTCAGGAGCAAAAGCATCTACCCTCCCAGTTACTCTATCATCAAACCTACACCCTATAGATATTAACAAATCACACTCAGTTAAAGCCATATTAGCATAGACTGTGCCGTGCATACCGGGCATACCTAAATATAAAGGATGCTCTCCAGGAAAACAGCCTAAACCCATAAGAGTAGTTATAACTGGTGTATTTATCTTCTCAGCAAATTCTAAAAGAAGAGAAGAAGCAGAAGAAGTAATTATACCTCCTCCGGCTAAAATTATTGGTTTTTTAGCCTGGGCTATAGCTTTAGCTGCTTTTTTAATCTGACCAGGATGACCAAAATAAGTAGGTTTATAGCTGCGTAAATGGATAGTTTGAGGATAATTAAGCTCTGCCTCTTGAAGCTGGATATCTACCGGTAAATCTATAAGTACAGGTCCTCTCCTTCCTGAAGAAGCTAAATAGAAAGCCTCTTTAACTGTAGGTGCTAATTCTCTTACATCTTTTACTAGGTAATTATGTTTAGTTATTGAGCGAGTAATCCCAGTAACATCTGCTTCCTGGAAGGCATCATTGCCAATTAAAGAAGTCTTCACCTGACCAGTAATAGCTATAACTGGTACTGAATCCATATAGGCTGTAGCAATTCCCGTAGTTAAATTAGTAGCTCCCGGCCCAGAAGTAGCAACACAAACTCCTACTTTTCCTGTAGAACGGGCATAACCATCAGCTGCGTGAGCTGCTGCCTGCTCATGGCGGGTTAAGATAAATTTAATAGGGGCATCGTAAAGTCTGTCAAATAAAGGAAGAACTGCTCCACCTGGATAGCCAAAGATAACTCGGACATCCTCCTTCAATAGTGCTTCTACTAGAATCTGGGCTCCCTTCATAGTATCTAAATTATATCACTAGACACCAAAAACACAATATATTTATGAGTCTATCAAAAAATATTCTCTTAGAATTTAAAATGTAGCGTCCGGGAAATACATTCTAAATAGGCGGATTATAGGGATATTCCGACGATATTTTACCTACATCATAGGATTTATAACACCGAATAGATAGTATTGATGAGCACCTCACTTATGCGTGTGGTATTTCTTATGGATGTACAGGATTCGGGAAAAGGTCCAGAGATATTTCCGTATTATAGAGCAACCTCAGCAAAAACTGAACCGCGGTTTTGGCACTTTGATCTTTACAGACGTGCCAACGTACTTCAAATAGATTCTTCAGTAGCAATCCTAAACCCTTTCTTAATTACTTCTATAATTTCCATTCTAATTTAACTGCTTGCTTCCCAATTGTCAAATAAAAATTTATTGAGGTACTGCTTGACAAAATATAACGTTCAACCTTTAATTTCTTTAAAACTTATAGTATAATGTGTATAAGAGTATTCTCAGGCACTATAAATAAGGGGGTGTTTTCTTTGATTAAAGAGAGGGAATTCTTTCTCACAAGTAGATTTATTAAATTTATGAGAAATAATAAAAGTTTTACTTTTCTAGAGTTAGCAGTAGCAATTTTTATATTAATAGGAGGTATTTTGGGGGTAATGCATGCTTACCTTGCTTTTGCTGGATTAGCTCAATTTTCTAAAAATATTTCCTTAGCTGAAGAGGTAGCTTCAGCAAAGATGGAGGATATAAGAAGTGACAGCTTTGACGATGTAGATAGTTATGAAGGTATATTCTTTCCTAATCCTAATGATCCTTATCCTCAAGATATTAGTTATCAAGGTTTAGACTATCGAGGTCTGGTATATGTGGATGATATTTCTTCTGACTTAAAACAAGTTACAGTGATAATATGCTGGAGACAAGGAGAAAGAACTATTGGTGCAGATTGGGTATTTGGGGCTAATCCTGATATCACTGCCCATCCGCGTCCTTCTTCTCCAGTCACTCTAACTACTTTAATTACTCGAAGATGAGAGTTTACTTTCTTAAAAATTTATTATATAAATTAAAGTGGAGGGAGAAATTGAGTAAGGGATTGACACTAATAGAGATATTAATAGTGACAGCAATATTTTCTTCTATTTTTGGTATTATTTTATATTTTCTTATTACAGCTAGGGATAGTTTTGGCATAACTAATACTCAACTTACTCTTCAGCAGGATCTAAGGAGATGTTTGGAGAGAATGAGAAGGGAACTTTCCTCTTCGTCATTGACTTATCTAAAAGACGGAAATGGTCACTCTCTTAACTTAGTCCAGAAGGACCAAGACACAGGAATTTTAAAATGTGCGCCTACTGATCAGGAATGCGTATACACTACGATAACTTTTAAGATACCTCTAAGTTGGGGAGACAATGGAGAGATAACCAGTTGGTCTGAAGATATAAGTTACATTATCGACCCAGAAGGAAGAAGGATTACTCGTAGAGAAGGAAGTCAAGATACTATATTAGCGACTGCTATAGATTTAGTTGAGAAAGAAAGCGGACATGGCTATGAGCACGATCCTAATTCTAGAGGTTGTGGTTTTGAAAATTTAGGAGCAAGGAGATTAAAAATTTCTTTGGTAGGAGAAAGAGAATCAACAATGAGGAGAAGGATTAGAGTAGAGATGGGAACTATTGTCTATTTAAGGAATTAAAAAGAGTATGAGAGAAATGAAGAAAGGAGTAATTCTTATCATAGCACTTAGTGTGTTAACAGCTTTAGTAGTTATAGGAGGTGGATATTTTTCTTATGTGATTTCTGAGAAAAAAGAAGTAGATAGAACTTTAGCACGAAGGAAGGCATTCTACTTAGCTGAGGCTGGTTTAGATATAGCATTAACAAGAATGCGTTCAGGTTCTATGAATAACTTTAGTGGGAATCTTGGCGAGGGTTCTTATACAGTAAACATCCAGAATTTGGGCAGTTTGATATATCAAGTAAGCGCCACTGGTGAAGTTTCTGATAGCGCAGGTAATCTCTTAAGTAGGCAGACTTTAAGTATCTATGCTAAAGATGCTCCTTTCAACGTTTATTCTTATTTTACTAATAGTGAGTACTATACTCTGACTTTTTGTTTCTGGGGATGGTGCTGGGTTATTCAGCAACCAGTATGGTTTATTGGTGGGGATACTCTCCATGGACCAGTATTTACTAATTCCGAATTTCATATTTCAGGGAATCCCGCCTTCTATGGTCCTGTAGGAAGCCACGGAGATACAATTACTTATATGCACGGGCCTCCTCAAGATAATCCTTATTTTGACCCCAATTATTCCCCTAACCCTAATTTAGGACAGCCTATTATAAATGCTCCTTCCTCTTTTGATGATGATAGTAGTCTCCAAGCATTAAAAACCCAAGGGGAGTATTTTTACGGTGATACTACTATTGTATTTAAGAGTGACGGAACTATGGATGTTACTAATGCAGCAAGAGGTTGGATAAATCATAATATGCCTGTTCCTAGTGGAGAAGGAATATTTGTAGATAGTGGTAATCTTTATATAAAGGGAGTTTTGGATGGAGAGATTACCTTAGGTGCAGAAGATCAAAGTGGGAATAAAGGTAATATCGTAATTACTGATAATTTAAGACTCAAATCTCGTTATGATGAGGAGGAAACTCTTCGTGAAGGATTTAGTATTCCATCAGATAGCGATGACTATTTAGGACTGATTGCTGAGAAGAATGTAATTGTAAGTAAAAATGCACCCTATGATGTAGAAATAGATGCTTCTATCATGGCATTAGGAGGGTCTTTTATAGTAGAAAGCTGGTACGATCCTAATTATAATAAAGGTACTCTTACTGTTTTAGGAGGTATTGTCCAGTTAGAGAGAGGCCCGGTAGGAACTTTTAGTCAGGGAGGGAAGGTAAGCGGGTATAGTAAAAACTATATTTATGATGAGCGTCTTTCTCACCAGATACTTCCTTACTTTCCTACCACTAAAACATTTGAAGTAATATCTTGGAGAAAGGAATGAAAAAGAAAGATTTAATAGGTATCTTGGTTTTCTTAATAATTATAGTGATTATTATAATAATAGCCCAGACAAAAAAAGCATACTATTTTCCTCCTGAAGAAATATCTGTTTTGAAAAAAGAAGAAAAGGAGCAGATTGCTCCTAAAAAGAAAGACTTATTTCCTCAAAAAAATGTGAGGAACTTTGAAGAACTTTCGCCTGAAGAGTTAGAGAAAAATAAGAATTTAAAGCCCCCTCAGCAAGAATTTGATTTGTCTCCTTCCATAGAAGATCTAATAAGATTTAAGAAAAACAGAATTAAAGTGTATTGATATATCCAGTAATTAAGGTAGGTATCTTTAGGACTTTTTAAGTATAAATCTTCCCAACGTTTATAATATTAAAAAATTTTAGGGATATTCAGACGATATCTTCCCTACGACAGTTACTCAATAGGCTTTTTGGCAATTATCTGTAGCTATCATAAAGATTATCTTTTTTCTATCATCAACCTCATAAAAAAACCGGTAGTTCCCTATCCTATAT
>JAGGWS010000004.1 GCA_021163425.1 Candidatus Omnitrophota bacterium | reverse complement strand
GGTATACTCATCCAGCCATACTACAATTAAATAATTGAAAAGTAATTATGAATATTAATTTAATTTTAGCTTATCTTTTATTCTTTGTTTCTACTTTTTTATTTTCCTATCTGGTTGCGCCCTGGTTTATTAATAAGTGGCTTAATAGACAAAGTAAGAAAGTTGAGAAGGTGGCTGATAAGTTAGAAGATATCTTCGTATTTATCAAAGGAAAGAAACTTACTATAATTTTGGGACTCTTACCTCTGGGTTTAGGGTTATTGGGGGCGTGGCTTTTTAAATGGATAGGGTTAGGTTTAGGGATAATTTGCGGGCTCGTATTGCCTATGGCTGTTTTGCGGATGGCAGTAGCCAGAAAAAGGGTAAAATTCGTAAAACAGCTTGTAGATGGTTTAATGATTCTTTCCAGTTGTCTTAAAGGAGGTTTAAGTTTAATTCAGGCTTTTGAGGTTTTGGTAGAGGAGACCACCCCTCCTCTTTCTCAGGAGTTCAATTTAGTATTGAGAGAAATAAGGCTGGGAGTATCTATTGAGGAGGCTTTAATAAGGCTAAGTAAAAGAATACCTTCTGACGAATTAGGCCTCTTTGTTTCAGCCATACTGGTGGCCAGAGAAACTGGAGGTGATTTAACCAAGGTATTTTCACGGTTAGTTACTACTTTGAGAGATAGAACAGAGATAAAAGAGGAAGTGGTTACTCTTACCACTCAGGCTAAAGTCCAGGCAATTATTCTTTCGCTTCTTCCTGTGGGTTTTGTTTGGTGGGTATATAGAGTTGATCCTCACCATTTTGATGTAATGTTTCAAACAGATTTAGGAAAGATTTTATTGACTGGAGGAGGAGTCTTATACTTTTTAGCTTTATTCTTGTTGAAAAAGTTCAGTATAGTAAGGATATAATGATTTATTTAGTTTATTTAGTAATATTGGTGGCAATTTTTCTTTTTTATAAGGTCCTTAATCCTGAGGAAAAAGAGAGAATCTCTATTTACCAGAAGTTGAAAGGAGAAAGAGGAGAAAAACATAGAGCAAATTTTGTGCTGAGGCTATTCTCTCCTTTAAATAATCCTTTGCTTAAAAAGGCAGGTTTATATGAAAAAATAGAACAGAAATTGTCTTTAGCTAAGATATTTTGGGCTCCTGGGGAGTTTTTTGCTTTAAAAGAACTACTGGTTATTTTCATCTTGCTAATAGTTTATTTATTTAATTTCAATAAACCTTTAATAGTAACAGGAGCAATAGCTTTTTCCTTTATTCTTCCTGATTTGTGGTTAATCCAGAAAATTAAACAGCGCAAGGAATCTATAGCCAGAGTTCTACCTGAGACTGTAGACTTACTTTCTTTATGCGTGGGTGCGGGTTTGGACTTTATGGCTGCTGTAAGATGGGTGATTGAAAAGACCACGCCTAATCCTATGATTGAGGAACTGAAATATGTCCTGGAAGAAATTAATATAGGAAAGTCCAGAGTTCAGGCTCTTCGGGATATGTCCAAGCGCCTGGATACCCCTGATGTTACTTCTTTTGTGAGGACCCTTATCCAGGCTGATAGGATGGGGACTCCTGTGGAAGAAGCATTTGTGATAATTTCTGATGATTCCCGGATGAGAAGAAAACAAAGAGGGAGAAGGCAGGCTTTAAAAGCTCCTATAAAGATGCTTATCCCGGTGATTTTTTGTATAATGCCTGTAGTTATGATAATAGTGGCTGGGCCTATACTTATAAAATTCTTTTCCCAGAATTTATTTATTTTTAAATAACTCTTTGATAATTAAGAACTTACTTTTATAAATGTCCACAAAATTGGAGATTTAGTTTAGTACTTAGTATCTGTAATTTTTATCTTTAGATTGAGGAAAAAAAAGGAAATTTATTTTTTTAAGATAGTTAATAAATACTTTATGAAAACTTTTCCATTTTTATAATAAAATGTTTATTTTTCTCTTGATTTTTTTTTGAGAAATATGTTATAATTTAAGCGCTTTCAGGAGCGATAAAGCCAATCCCGACGTTACGTCGGGAGCGGAAAGCCACGGAGCTTAAGGCCAGAAATGAGGAAAGAATTCCTTTTAAAGAAGTGTTAACTTTTTAAAAGTTTTTTATAACTGGTCTTAAGAAGAGCCGGGTTGCCGAAACTTGAAAGTTTTGACAATCCGGCTTTTATTTTAGGGTTGTCGGATAAAAATAAAATGAAGCTGGTAAGAAGGAGCCACATAGCTAATTGGGGGAAAGGGGGAAGTTTAACTTCTCTAAAGAGTTCTCCTTTTATTTTCTTTTTTACCTGGTTCTTAATCTTTACTTTTTCTTTTCAGCAATTTTCTTTTGCCCGCAAAGGTAACACCGGAGGAATGAGTAGTGGTAAAGCTTTTACTGCTGGCGCAATAAGCGCGGGAGTAACTACTATAGGCGTAGGCTTTGGTGGTGTTCCGGCAGCAGTAGGAACTGTTACCTCGGCTTATACCGCTGTTTACTGTTATTCTCAGGGTTACAGTAAAGATAAGATTGCCAGAATCAGCATACTTTCAGGAGCAATAGCCTCAGCAGGAACTGGTTTTGTTGGAGGTATGGTGAGAGGGTTAACGAGTGCAGCTACCGGTGCAGGGGGAGCAACTACTGCTGGTCTGGTAAGCACAGGAGATGTAATCTTGAACTCAGCGGTAAATGCCGGGATAACCTTTGCTTCCTCCTATGCCGGAGGAAGAGTGTCTTATGAATTATCTAAGGCAGGTGCTCACCCGGCTTTAGCCTCAGCAGGAGGGATGTTAGCTGGTTTTGGAGTAGGGGTTGGTCTTTCTTTAGGAGCTCAAGCAGCTGGTGTTCCTGGTTTTACCAGCTCTAATTCTACTTCTTCTACTCCGGCAATAGATAGTAATCAGGCAATAGTTAATCCCTGGGGTAGAGTTGCCCAGATGGGTATAGGAAGGGCTTTAATAACTACAGTTCCCCGGATTGCAGTTTCGGCATTGGTTGAAGCTGGAGTGTCTGAAGCTTTAGGCTATGATGATGAGGCTTGTAAGAAAGGCGATATTTTAACCAATCAGATTGCTTCAGCTTTAGGTAATTTTGCTGGAGGTTTAGCCGGAGGATTTGCCCAGGCAGCAGTAGATACTTACATTACTCCTGAGATTACCGGTGTATCTCCTAAGGAAAATGCTCCTACTCCTCTGGAGAATTATGTTAAAGATTTGCCTCAGTATATTCTTTCCGAAGCTCTTACTACTGGAGCAAAAATAGGTTTTGTCTATCTTAATAAGGAGATAGATTATCCGGGCTTAGCCGGTCTGACTAACATAGTTGCTGGTGCTTTGGGGACGGCTACAGGAAGAGAATTCTTGGGAGGAAGAGAAGAAGTTTTGCAAAATGTTAAAAATAGGAATGAGAACTTAACGGAGGTATTTGTCAAGGTAGAGGGGAAGCCAGCCCAATTAAATATGGCTGATCTTAATTGGAAAAATACAAATTTCCCTTCCAATTTCGCTGAGGATTTTTGGTATAATCTTGGACAGTCTGCTTCCAATGCTCTGCCTACCTTAGGAGCTTCTTCCCGGATTGGCAAGTATGCCTGGGAAGAGGATGGTTTCAGTGTTCAGCCGGTTTTAAATATAATCAACAATGTAGTGGGCTGGGCAAATTTTGCTCAGGCAGTAGGCAGAGGGATTTCTCCTTGTATGGTTATTGCCGGAAATTTTGACAGCAGTAGCTATTATGTTGCTTCTGATAATTTAGGTCAGATTTACTCTAAGGTATTGGCTCCAGTTATTGGAGGCTCAAAGTGGTATGAAGTGAAAGCTTATGTGCCTGGACAGGGGATAAGGCGGGCCCACTTTTCTGAGGATGATTTAAGATTTGGTTTGAGGATGGGAGAGTATCTTGTGGAGAATCTTCAACAATTTAAGAGAGAATTAGAAGACAGGGGAGTGCCTGAATCATTAAGAAAAGACCTTTTAGCTCAAGCTGAAGAGCTGCTTTCTCCCAAACCTATTTTAGATTCTCAGGAATTTAGAAAGTGGGCTGATAAGGCTATTAAAGATATACTTAATCCTATTATTCAAGCTATTGATAAGGGGGATTTTAAATACCCAGATGCAAGCAAGAAGCTGGAGAAAAGAGGCTGGAGCTTTCCTCAACTCTTAGGAAAACTTGGTACTCCTCCAGAAATAATCAAGAAGAATGTCCAGGGAATGATAGATACACTTACCCAGATGAAAGACTCAAATCTTCCTATTCTTGAAGGAGCCTTACCTGCCCGGGAATTGGAGGTTATCTACCGCAGTGACTGGGAGATGATGCCTTTAGCTACAGTAAGATTTTTTGAAGAAGGGGGTTTTAGAAAAGTTATACCTTTGACTAATCCTGAAGCTTTAAGTAAGCAGGGGAAGGATAGCGAGGGTCAGAGTAGTCAGAGGTTGAAGCTGAGTAAGTTTGAGAAGAGAATTTTAACTAAGGGAGCTACTCAATATGGAGGAGAGTTAGGAATTACCCGGGGTGAACCTTTTGGTTTAAGAGGAGGAAGGATTGTTCCTTTGCGGGAGGAGTATTATGGTCCTGAAGCCACCGCCATGGATTTAGAACATCTTCAGCCCAAACTTACTCTTTATGATTATGATAATGAAGGAAATTTAATAAAACGTTATAACCGCGACCTTACTCAGTGGGAGCCTGTAGCTAAGGCTTATCGCTCTGCCTGGAATCCTCAAAATAAAGATACTACTTACAAGAAGTATGAGGCTTCTTCTCTTCAGGATTTAGAGAAAGCATTTGAACAATATAAAGATAAGCTTAATGAATCTATCCATATTCAGACCTGGAAAAAAGGAGAGTTAGACAGGTTTAAAGATATAGTAATAATTCGTTCAGGAAAAGGGCGTTATTATTCTCTATATTTTGGAGAGCATATAGGCAAGTTAGCAAAGGAGTTTCAGCACACTAAAGATAAGGTAAAGGCTTTACAGGGAGTTCTTCCAGCATTAGAGAACTTTGCTTTCACTAAGGTGACGTTAGAAGTAAGCGGTGATTATAAGAAAATAGCTGGTCAAGATTTTCCTCATCCTGAAAAGGGTTCTTTTAGAGCTAAGGGTGTATTTCCATGGGGTGAACATCTTTTCCCTATTAAAGCTGAAAAAGAGTTTGGTTATGTCTATGATTTGCCGCAAGTAGAGAAGATTATATTTTCAAATAAGCCTTACCGTGGTTCTCCGGAAGTTGAAAAATTTCAAGAAGCTTACGGTGAGAACATGGGTTCCCAGCGTTTTCCTAACACTTATGTCTTAAGAAAGTTTAACTTAGCTTATCCTTTAAACAGTCGTTCTGCTTTTCCAGTATATGAAGGAAGAGCAACTGTAGATTTTGGAAGTTCTGAAGACCGAGAAGTAAGGGAAGCATTAGGGTATTTGAATCTTTTCAATGTTCCCATTTATGGGTTTGATGAGAAGTATCCTGTTCCCATAGGATATGTTTATGCTGAAAGTATAGACAGATACGGAGAATTTCCTACAGCCGGTAGAACTTCTCATAACTACGGTCTCTATGGTATAGGTGAATCTTCCCCGGGAAATGTTTCCATGGACATTACCAAAGTTTTAATTAATAGAGGTATTTCTCCTCCTGAAAATTTGGGCAATTTCCTTAGGTCTTTATCTGGTTTGACTTTTGTTCACATTGAGGAGAAGAATGCAGTTGAAATTAGACGGACAACTGAGGGAGACTATATTGCCTTACCTGTGGAGGGGGGGGCTACTTTCCAGGTAGAGACCGGAATTAAGGTTAATAATGATGGGGTAGAGAGGGGAGAACTTCGTGATGTTATTAATATAAAAAATACCCGGTATAAATATAAACCTTCAGAAGTGAGAAGTTTAATAAAGAATATTAAAAAGAATATAAATACAGGTGTTATTCAAAATATTTCAGATATAAAGGGACAATCTCAGCCAATAGCAATAGGGTTACCTCAGGGATGGAAAGGAGGAGGTTTTGGTCTACCTCTGCGTACTTCTCAGATAAATTTTCAGGGCAAGATTCAGACAGTAAATTCTTATGATAGGAGTTTTCCTGTAGGTCCTCTTGAGTACCAGCGTGAAGAAAACAGGAACTTAGAAAACTTAATCCTTAAGAGATAGATTAAAAATGAGTGAAGGTGGGCGAAGAAATAACAAGAAAAATCTTAACTCTGTAAGCTACTGGCAGAAGGCTAAATCCTGCCTCTGGTTTAAGGCAGTAGCTTTGGTTGTGGTAGCCTCCTTTTTATATCAGGATGTAGTCTGGGCTGTAGGAACTGAATTTGTGCCACCTCTTAGTTTCCAAAGTCCTTCCCGGCCTTCACCTGTAGATAATTTGGCTAAATTACTCTTTTCTTCAGATGTCTTAGCATATGAGGTTGGTGATTATTATGATTCTTACTATAGTAATTCTGACTATTCTGATTATAACTATTCTTCCGAGAATTATAATCCTCCTCCAAATACTAGTTATTATGGAATACAGACTCCTTCGGCAGATTACCGGATAAGTGATTTAAATATTACTTATAATATTTCACCAGTGGGCTTTGCTGTGGCTCAGGGGAGCCAGGTCTATGGAGGAGCAGTTATCGGGCTGGCTACTAATGCCGGAACTTCTGGTCTTAGCTTTCCTTTCCAAAACTACCAGGGACAACCAGTAACTGTTTTTTTAAACCCTTCACCTTCAGGTGGCTGGGAAGGTGCTTACGCAGTTAATTATACCTCTGTAGGTGGCAATACTATTAGTGGACGCCTGCCTTCGTATCCTTCAGATAAGGCAATGTCTATTGCCGGAACACCGGTAACTTTTTGGTGGAATACGCCCCAGGGAACTAAAACAGCAACTTATAGCTGGCAGAATTCTCCTTCTGACTCTTATGGGAGAATACACCCTGCTCATGTAGCTTTTAACCCCAATATAGGTAATCTTTCTTATAATGCTTATTTAACCCAAGATTCTTATATTGAAGGAGTAAGCCCAGATTTAGGGATAGACCCTGTTACCAAAAAACACATAGTTGCTGTAAACTGGAATATTGCTGCTTATAACCGGACTTTTCTGGCTTCTCCTGACGTGAGAGGAGCGTTCTCTCCTTCAGGAGAAAATCTTCCTCAAGGGTTTACTGATAAGCCTCATCCTTCTTCAGCTCAGATGACCCCAGGGGAAGTTCCTCAAAACTTAAAAGTTACTCTTAATAAGACCACTGATTCCCTTTACTTCACCAATGCCGGCTTAACTTTTGTTTCCGGAGATACCTGGAGAATCCCTCAGGGAGAAACTATTTCAGGGTTAGGCGATGAGGCTTTAAGCTTTACAGCACCAAAAACTTCCGACGCTGAAGTAGTAATGATGCCCCAAAGAGTAATTGTCCCCCGTAATCTTACTGTGAGTAACTCTGATTATAATAAAGAGTTTAATTACTATGGTTATGACTCTCGCTGGGGAAAATTTTCTACTGAGATAGTTCTTCTTTTAAAGAAAGGGCCCTGGGAAATAAGTTTTGACTCTCGTGGCTTGCCTACGAACTTAGGCTCAGCAGTTATCCCTAATTCAGGAAGATACTCTCAAAGGTTTGGTGATGAAATAGTAGAGGGTAAGATTACTGGTATTGGTTCAACTCTCTTCTCTGATGGCAGAAAACTTCCTACCTTTAGGATAGAAGGAAAGCAGATTCTTTTTCCGGGAGTATCCATAACCAACCTTACAAAGAAGCCAGAAGAGCAACCTCGGATAAACAGCTCCTTCGTTTCACCTCAGCTTACCCGTATAAAAACTTTAATAGGAGAGATAACCATTCCTCTTTCTCCTGGTAAAGAGAAGTCTCTGTCTATAGAAATAGAAGCTGTCCAGGCTAAGGGGACAAATGGTTTTATTCTTAGGCCCCTTTTTAAAGAGGGAAAGCTTACTGGTGGAGGGATAGATTCCACTTCTCTTGCCTTTAGCCCGCTTGCTTACTGGGAAGGTGTGGGAGGAGCTGAGCTAAAAAGAGATGGGAGTGATAGGAGAATTATAAAGAATTATGATAACTGGATTCCTTCCTCAGTAACTATTTTCCTGAATAAACCGGAAGAGATTGCAGAAATTAAAAGAAATTATTTAGGGATAAATCCTGACCAGGGAGAAGGCCAGCTTAACTTCCTATTTTCTCTTTCTCAGCATCCCCGGTTATCTTTATCTCAGAAAGAAATAGGAGGAGGGGCGGAAATTCGCACTCCTATTCCTTATTCTCTCTCCTGTATGGAGCGCAGGAAAGAAGGAGGATGGAAATGGAAATATCCTTCTTATTTTGTTTATTTTGGTGAGGAGATTGGAAAAAAATATTCTCTAAAACAGAGTATCTTAGGTAGCGGAGAAACTATAGAGTCTTCTGCTCTCCCCTGGCGTCAAAGACCAACTTCAAAAGGGGGGGTTGTTGTTGATTATAAAAATTTTTATTCCCTTCCTCCCTCTTTAACTTCTTCCGGCTACAGAACTCATCCAGATAGAAACCCCGATGATATTAAACAAGTTAAACAAGGAAATCCCAAACTCATTATAAAAGAGGTGTTAGAAAATAAGGTTATGCATATGGAGTGGGCTCCTCTTGTTATAGGCAGGGATGAACAGGGAAATCCCACAGCCAGCATACTTCTACACGATTGCACCTTTATAAATAATTCCGGTAGTGATATTTACTGGGCTAAAAATCAAAAGAATGGCGAATATCTTGTATGGGTAAAACCAGGAAATTATGATGGGCTTACAGATAATTTAATCTTAATCTCTGGTCCCCCAGATAAAAGAAATGCAACCCCCCTTTATAACCTAAATGCAACCAAAGCCCTTTATATAGATTCAAAAGGCAATATTCTAAATTCGGGAAATAAGTTAAAGTTAAAAGGTGATGGATATACCGGCCCTCTTTTTAGAGCAAACCCTTCCTATCTAAATACTACAAATACCCGGAATGTTAAGGCTAAAACACTCGACGTTAAACTGAAGCCGGTTGAGGTTGATAAAGAAGAACAGCAGATTCCCTTTTTTAAGCAGAAAAAGGAAATTGAGTTAGTTTCCTCAACCTCCTGTAGAATTACAGGCAAATCCCCTCTCTATTTTGGCGTAAGTGCCGATACAACCGGACAATATAACTGGCACGCATTTCTTAAGCCTGATGTTTCTTATAAGGTGAAGCGTTCAAACAAAATTAGGGATTTAACCAGAGAAGAAGAAAAAATCTATTCCCAGCAGGGGCAGCTAGGAGTTATAGATGGAAAGCTGACAATGTTCTTTAACAAGGTAGGAAGAGAAAACCCCTATATTTATATAGAGCCAGATGGGGAAGGAAGAGGTTTTTTCCCCTCCGAGCCTCCTTCTTCTCTTCCTCCTGCTGAATTAGAAGCAAAAAATAGAGAATATTCAAATGTTTTGGAAATTACTGTTAAGGAGGGATGGCTTTCTGTAGGCTTAAATTTAGACGCCAACCTGAGAATCACAGGCGAAAACCCTTATCTTTTGGCAAAAGGCGTAGAATTAGCCCTGGTAAATAATCCTGCTGTCCCTGCCTTATTTAAAGGAAATTGGTATATTACCCTTACCCAATCAAAAACTATTATTTTTAAGGACGGAGAGTTAGAAAGAGTAGAAAATGCCACTCTCGCCGACCCTGTATATAGAAGGCCTTATAAATTAGATAAGGGGATAGAAGATTTACAGGAGTTGCTTTTTGGCAGAGAGAGCAGACTCCTGGTAAAGTTTGAAGGAAATATACCAAGAGATTTCTCAGTTGCATCTCTTAATTCTGATGTTTTTAATTCTTGGTATTGGGGAGAAAAATTAGAACATCTGGGAATAATGTTTAATATAAAAGGAAAGGATTATATATTCTCAAGGGGGAAGATTTATTCCGGAGATGTGTTAGGCCAGGCAGGAGGAGGTTTCTATAAGAAGAGAGAGAAAATTTTAAAAGAGCTGGAGGAGCTTTGCAGGCAAAACCAGTCAAATTCAGAATTATACCAGCTAATTAAATATATTAAGGAGGCGCGGCCTGTAAGTATCCCTCGTATAAATACTGTCTTAAGAGAGTTAGAGAAGAATCCTCAATATAAAAAATTGGGTATTGATGATAAATTGAAACGAAGAAGGGATGAGTTAGTTGAACTATTCACGAACCACTATTATCCTCTTGCCGAATTATTGCGTTGGGGATTAAAAGGGCTGGATAATAAAGATAAAGCCAGGATACTCACCTTGGTAGTAGATTCTTCTGTTTTGAAAGAGATGGCTCAAAGTTTAGGAATTTCCCTTTCAGCAAAGCCGTCAGAACTTCTCCAAGAAATTTCCAAGGAGATAAATTCTAACGAACTTCCTCAGCTGAAAGAATTAATAGGTTTGGGGAAAGAGTATGAGGTTAAAGAAAAGTATTTGTCCCAAATAAGAGATGCGGCTCTTATTATATCCTTTAATAGAGGGGGGACGTGTGCAGATAGGAGTTATTTGGCAGCTTTATTCTTTCAGGGAAAAGACTTAGGTAAAAAAGATTTTCTCCTGGGAGCGGCCTTATTTAATAAGCATACTGCTTTAGCTGTAAGCAAAGGAGTTTTTGAGGAGCCTCAGGGATTACCAAGAATATTTTTAGATTATGCCCAGAATTCCCTTTGGGATATATTCAAGCCGTCTTCTTATTATAAAGCTAAGGGTATGGGAGAACCCCAACTTCTTCTTGAGGGAAAACTTGTTTCTTCCTTCCTCTATGAGGAAAGAGATTTTGCCGGGATTCCTGCTTATGAGCCAGTAATTAATAATTTTTCCCTTGCCTACGCCCATTATCTTCAAAAAGTAATTAAAGATAAGGTAGGAGATATTAGCCAGGCTTATAAGAATTTTTCTGCCTGCCTTTTTGCTACCCCTCATTTAGGAAGAGATAAAGAGTTATTAGCTTCTTCTCTTTTTAAAAATGCAGAAAACCCCGCTAATATTACTTTTTCTATGCTAACTCAGGGAGGAAGGGTAAGTTTCAGCTTTATTTTTGGCGAGAAAAACTTTAAATTTACTCCCTCTTTTTACGGGCCGCGTGTTTCTCTAATCTCCTATTTAGTTAACCAGGAAAGATTCAATATTTACGATGCATTTTATGGAAGTTTTACTCTCCAGTTAACAAGAAAGAAAATTAAAGAAGCTTTGATAAGAGTCAACTTACCCCCAGACCTTCTTGCCCGTTTAAATCCAAAGGAAAAACAGCAAATAGAGCAGTTTCTTCCTTCAGAATTTCCTAAGTTTTCTCCAATTATTAAGAAAATTGATGAGAAGCTTAGAGGTTTCCAGTTAATAAGAATCAACGGAGGATTTAATAAAGAAAACAACCAATGGAAAGTTGACACTTTCCTCAATAATGAGAAAAACCCGATTCTTTCCCAGAGTATTACTCCCTTAAAGGGTTTTATTCCTCTTGAAAGCACGCTTATTTCCTTTACTATGCCTTTCTTTGAACTTATTTTTGGAGAGAAGAAAAAAGATAAAGATAAATCTTCTCTATCACCTGAACCTTCAAAATTAAAAGGAGAAATCGCCTTTGTTGTTTCTCCGATAGATGAAAAGTTATTAAAGGCTCATCCCTACCTTCCCCTTCTTATTCAAAATTATACTTTAAAAGAAGGAGAAATACCTCTGGGGCCTGCCTGGTTTTTTATTACTACTGCCCGGGTAAATTTAGAAAAAGATAGTTCCCTGACCTTTAATTTTAAGAAAGGAACACACTATTTTACTCCTGTTGCCGGGCTTGTAAAATGGGGCGAGCCCACTCCCTATAAAATAGTAGGGAAAGAAAATGGGTTAGAGTATTTTATAAACTCAGGAGGAGAAGCGGAGAGAGCCCTCCCTTATGTTACCACCCAAAAGATACAAAATGTTAAGGAAAATAGTTTAAGAATTATAGGTTTTCCGCCGGGAAAGATTACTTTCTGGGTAGATAATAATAAAAGAATAGTAGGGGTAGAGGAAACTAACTTTCCTGTTACTTCTTCTCTGTTCATAAAAAATAAAGGAGGATGGATAAAGTTACAATATTTAAATGAAGAAAGCACTCCTAATCTTTTGGTGTATGGAGGAAATACAGCAGATTTAACAGTCCGTTATACACTTCCTTCGTCATCACCAACTCCAGGAGGCAACCCTACACCTCCTTCTGTAAGAGATATTGAAGATAAGGCAAAAATAGTTGTTGTTGAAAAAGAATGTGGAAGGGAAGGCAAAACTCATCATTTAACGGGAGAATTTCCCAAAATAGCACTTACAAACTCAGGATTCCTTCCTATTTTTAGAGTTCCTACAAAGATAACTATTCCCGGCAGACCTACTGAAAAGATTTATAACACAACTCAACAAGGAGGATTACAAATAAATGGAAAAGCTGTTGATAATAAAGTTCAAATCAATAATTCTACTTATTTAGGAGCAGGCACTTTTCTTGTTAATAATTTTTCTCTGGGAGCACTTACCCCTCAAAGCATATACTACATTGCAAATAGAAGAAAGGAAGATAACAAAATATATAATTTAATGCAGATTCAGGCACAACGAGGAGCAGGTAAATATAACTTAGCGGTTCGTCAATGGGCATATGATAATAATGGTAAGGCAGAGATAAAAAGAGATGAGAGTCTTTCTACTCATATTTGTTTTGGATATGAGGGAAGAAACATAAATAATCCTTTATATCTAACTATCGAAGAAATAAATGGTAGGAAAGTTCTTACTGTAGGAGGATGGGGAGAATATCCGTTTGTTAAAGGAAGCAGAATAGCAACAAACTTTGAGAAAGAGCTTACTGCACAAATTCAAAACTTAGTATTCAAAAAAGGCGGAGGCACCCTTTCTACTGCTGCATTTGGTATTAAAGGTGATATTGCTTATTTAATTGGCAAAGGAAAAGGAGGAGGAGAAAAAGTAGAGTATGAAAATGTAGGAAAGCCTACAATAGAGACCGCTGAAACAAAAGGAGAAAAAGTAAATATTCTCACAAGAATGAGTGATGTCTTAATGCGAATTAATTTTAATCCTTTTCAGGAAAATCTTCCCGCAAGTCCTTTCTCTTTACATTATACACAAGGCTTAAAGATAAATAAGTTGGAGGGAGATTATTTTAATTTAGAAGGAAGGATTGTTATTTCTCCCAAGCATACTATAGAAATTACCGAAAAGGGAGAATTTAAAGAAGGATACCCCATATTTTTGCCAGAAAATATAGATATAAATAAAGCAGTAAACCAGGTGTTGGAAATAGTTAAAAGTGGAGAAATAAAGGATAATAAAATTTGGGCTTCTCCATCTAAAAGATGGTGGGAAAAGGTTGTGAGATGGTTAGGAGGAAGGAGTAAGCCTCCTTCTTGTATAGAAGCAGGAAGTTCTGAGGAGAAATATTTATTTTTTAAGGGGTTTACTTTAATAAAGGGGAAAGCAGTTCCTTTATTTGGTTATCATATAAGAGTAGGTTCAGATGAATATTATGTAAAAGAAGGAAGTAAGTATATAAATATAAATGATAAATTTGAATTGTTTGATTCAAAAAGATGGTCTCTTCCCTATGTAGATTTATACACAGGTGAAGTAAAAGAAGCTCATGATACAGTTGGTGTAAAAATTCTTAATAGACTTCATCGACAAGTAGCTGCAGTTTTTAGTAAAGAATGGTATGCTTGGGCAAGGGGAACTACTTATATTTATCCTGACACTTGGCAAAACCATATTTTGCCTTATCAAACTACACAAGAGCTTATTAATTTAGTATCAGATGCAGTTACAGTTATCTTTATTCTTAGTGGAATTGGTGCACCTGAAGCCCCAGCTGCAAGAGAAGCTATAAAACAGGGATTGTTAAAGTTATTGAAGGCGGGAGCAGTTAAATCTTTCTTTCCTGCTTTAAATTTTGCTACTGTTTATGCTTCTACTAAGAGCTTTAAAGAGGCGGCAATAGCTGCAGGTATTTCTTATACAGTAGGAGGGCTCCTCGGGATTAGGAGACTGTCTGGTATAGGAAAAATTATGAGAATAAAGAAAGGAGTCTCAGGAGTTGTTCCAAGAATTGTTCCAAAATCTGTTAATACTGTTGTAAGTAAAGGAAAGAATTTTGTTTCTCCCAGGACTATATTCTGGACACAGACCAATCTTTATACAGCTCAAGTCTCAAGTTTAGCTACTACCGGACATATTATGGGAGGTTTTGATACATTAAAAGTTATAGGAACAAGTTATGGTTTGCAAGCTATTCCACAATTAGGAAGATTAGCTAAGTTAGGAATTAATAAAGTTCCATTAAATAAAGTTACGTCAAAATTTCCTACATTATCCAATAAAGTAAATAAAGTAGGTGGATTCTTAAATAAACCTCTTATTAAGCATTCTTCACCTTTTGTAATAGGTGCAGGAATAGGTGCGGTATATAGTAAATATAACGGAGGTTCCATATTAGGAGGATTAGTAATTGGGGCAACTGCTGTAGCATTATTTAAATCCCCTTCTTTTATAAGATGGATGTCGGGCAAAAAATTTATGAGAAGAATTTTTGGTAAAAAATTAAATAGTTCTTCTTCTCTTTCAGGAAAGTTTACTAATGTAATAAAAACCACCAATAATATAGAATCAAAATATTCCTTATCATCTTTTGATAATCTCCTTAAAAATTACTTTACCGGACCTCAAGCATTATTAGCATCAACTTATGGAGCATATTTAGAATATAAAGGAATAAAAGAACTAAAAAATAAAGGAATAGATAATCCTTATCCTTTTCTTAAATTCGGTCCTTTTGGGTATCTTCTAAGCCTTCCTCTTAACCCGGGAAGATTTATGTTTTCTCTTATTAAAAAAGACAAAGATATCTTAAATAATTTATATACTTTAAGAAGTGTTTTTCTTTCCTATGCAAGAGAGAATAAATTCTCAGGAACAATTTTAAGTTTTCTTTCCTCATATTTTGATATGGCTATTTGTGCCTCAACTTCGGCTTTGCAGATTTATGGAACAGTTAATATAAAAGATACCTTAAAAGATTTCGCTTTAATGCTTAAGCCTCTTTTTGGGGAGAAGACAGAAGAAAATATCCCTTCTGCTTCTTGGGCAGAATGGGCAGCACTTCTGGGAGGAGTATTGGGAGCAACGAAAGGATTTAGAGTTCATTCTCAATGGCTAAGAGAGATTACCAAAGCTCCTTCAAGAATTTCTAGGGGAAAATATTCTTCCCTTCCTTTAACCTCAAGAGTTGGATATTTTCTTGCCAAAACAGATGAGACAGCAAGAACTTTAATGTGGGCAAATACCGGATTAAGTTTGGTTGTATCTTCTGTCTCCGAAGGAGGATTTCAGAGAATACTTTCTTCTGCATACCAAATTGCTCATTCCGGTCTTTATACTCTTGGTGCCTCTTCTTATTCTTTGGCTTTATTTTTTGAAAGTTTGGGAGCTTTGGGAAGAGAGTTTGATAAGATAAAGGGAATAAAAAATACATCTTTAGCAAGATTTTTAAGAGGAGAGTATTGGAAAACAAATATAAATAATACACAGATAAGATGGGGAAGAGGGATAAATGTTACAATTCCCACAATTGCAGGTTTAGGGTTGCAGCATTGGGGATATAAAAATAAAGGTTCTTTATCAACTCTGGCTATCCTTTCCGGACAGATTCTTTTTGCCTTAGGACTTAAACAATTCTCTTACAATATAAAAAATTTAAGTATATTTAGAAGGTCTAAATTCTTCACTCAAAAAAGGTATTTTGAAAGCTTTGCTCCTTTTACCTCAGATAGAGCCTGGAAACATACCTTAAAATATGATGCAATAGCAGGAATCTCAGGTTCAAGCTTAGGTTTATTAGCAGAGAAATTTCTTTTAGACTCTAAAGGCGCAGATAAAAAATATTTAACCGGAGCATTAGGAGCTATAGGTGGAATTTTGTTCAGACGCAAACCCCATTTTTATTTATATCCTGTTGAACTTTATTCCTCCGGTCTTCTTTATTATTCTTTATATAAGACAGGCATTCCTTTTATAAATTGGTTGGATTATAAAATAAGAGGAACTGAGGTATACAGTAATAAAGAATTTGGGGAAATATGGGCTAAGGAAGCAAGACCTTATGGAGTGGATTTATTAGCACCTTTATTGGGAGGAAAACTTATCCACACTCGCACTATAAAAGAATATACAAAATCTCTTGCTCAACTAAATGAAGATCAATTAAAAAATATATGTGAGAAGTATAATTTAAATGAAGAAGAAGTAAAAAGAGTTCTCTGGGAATATAGACATCTTACAGGAGAGAGGAAAGAACAAGCACTTCGTAAATTAAGAGAATTCCATAAGAATATAAAGTTTGATAAAGAGGGGTATCTGTTAAATGCTTCTGGAGAAAGAATATTATTTGGCACCAGGAGGGTTTCAGATTTAGTTAAAATATTTATGTTTGGCTTAATGGGAAGGGCTCTTTTGGAAGGAGTAAAGGTTGCCAAGGAGTCTTACTATAAAGGTCTACCTTCTCTTGAGAAAGGGTTTAAAGTTGGTTTTAAAGAAGCATATGAGAAGTTCGTCAGCCGTCCTACAGGATTTTTGGGAAAGGGGCATTCAATTAATGATTGGTATAAACTGGGAGTAGCCTCTCCTTCATCAGTATTCTTATCTTCAGGAGAAATTCCTTTCTGGATTGCTTCCTATTATGGATTAAAAGGTTTAGGAAAGTGGAGTGAAGGAAAAGAGGCAAAAAGGGATTTTATTAAAGCAGGTATGTTTGCAGGTGCAGGTGTAGTATTGGGTTTAATAGGATTGGGGGTTTTAAAAAGTGTTCCTGATGAGATTAATGTTTCAGAGATATTAAGTGGAGCTAAAGGTTGGGCAAGAGTGGGAAGAAAAGCTTGTGGAGGATTTAATGCTTTATCTAAACTTACAACCTCCCTTGCCAAAGATACTATCAGAAACCTATTCTTGGTTATGGCGCCTCTGGCAGTAGGAGTGGATGCGGTAAGTTATTTTTCAAAAGAATATTTATCTTATACTGCCGAGAATTCTATTGAGAGATTTTTATATAATGATATCCTGGGAGCTTTCTGGTTAACTAAATACGAAGCAGCTTTGGATGGAGAGGAACCTTCAATAAAGAAGATTCAGTATATTTTAAATGCTTCCAAAGATAATACTTTGTGGGGAAAGACTTTAAAATTATTGAAAATAGCCGGTCAATATTACCTGATAGGACTTTCAGGAGTATGGACTAAAGAAGAGTTAAGCAAATTAGATAAGGAAGAGCTTATTAAGATTGCACGACTTAAAGGAATATCTCCAACAGAGAGAGAAGAATTAATAAAAGAACTTGCCGGAACAGCAAGAGTTGGCCTTAGTTTAAAAGAAATAGGTGTATCTTTAAATAGAAGTTTCTTTGGGGTAGATAAGACACTGGTTTGGTTTTCTCTTGCTTTAGCTTTCCTCCATCCCACCGCAGAAGCATTATTCTCCAACATAAAGAAAGGAAGCTTTGGAAGAAAATTTAAAGCCTTAGGTGAAGGATGGGATGCTTTTGTGGAAAGATTGGGTCCTCAGCCTTTCTATAAACTTGCACGTAAAGAAGCAAAGCTTCCTTTCTCAAAAAGATTATACGAGTTAATGGTAGGAGGAACTTCAGAAGAAGTAGTTGCTGAAAATGTTATTCAAATAGGGCTTAATATTATTCCCTTCAGAGCATTCCTTCCTCAAAATATTGCTATGCAAACACAGGAGATACTTCAAGAAATTTTAACTCCTAAAGGAAATTTACCTCATTTAAGTTATAATCAATTTTATGCATTTTTAAGAGAAGGAGGAGTAATTAAAGCCATAAATCTCCGCACACAAGTAAATGAAAAAACACAAGAAATTATTGACGGATTAGTAGGAAACTCCTGGCAGGATTTAACTGAGAAAGACCTTTATAATTTACAAAATATTGTTCAGGCAGGTGCTTATGGAGATTTAGATGTAGAGATAATCATTGAGGATAAAGATGGATATCATAGAACAGTTGAGATAAAAGATATTGAAGGATGGAATAGATTTTTTGAGACTTATAAATATGTAAAAAGATATGAAGGAAAATCTATTAATGAATTATTAAGAGTATGTGCAGATATAAAAAAAGATGCTTCCACAGAACCAGAGCGTGAAGCAGCAAAAATCCTTCTTGCACAAAAGATTGTAAATGAAGCTAATCTCAACAATGAAAATTTAGCCTCTTTAGGTTTGTTTCTTGCAGGAGCAGGTGATTTAGAAATTTCTTTTATAAACAATGATAATTTAAATCTTAAGCGTTCCTTATCTGACATTAAAGAATATATAGCCACTGAATTATCTTTTAAAGGATTAACAGGTAAGGTAAGAGAAGCTACCATAGAGAAGATAAAAAAATACGCACCTGATATGGATATTAAAGAAAAATTAACTGAAGGACTTAAGTTTACTCTTGCAAAAGGATTAAATGAGGTGCATTATAAAGGAAAGTATGCTGAAAAAGAAGGCGCTCTTACCTATGATAAATATTCCTTCTCTTTACGCAAAGACTTAGCCTATAAGACTCTTGAATACTATCTAAACATAGGAGAATATATAAGAACTTTTGATGATCTTTACTCTTTCAGAGCACAAATCTCTTATAATAAAATTAATTCCTTAACCTCAAATATAGCTACTCTTATTCATTTCAAAGACATAGGGGTTGATTCTCCTTCTTTGTTAAGACAATATTTTACTATTTATGTTAGAAGTATTTTTGGAGGAAAATTTAAAAATACTTTAAAAGAATATTTTAAAGATAATGCTGAAATAGACTCTCAGATTAGAATGATTGAGGCTCAGATGAAAAAAGTTATAGATGGGAAAGAAACCCTTGATGAGATAGAGATAATAAGACTTTTAAGTGAATTAGAGAAACAGAGAAAGAAGTTAGAAAAAATTAAAAAAGCAGGTATCTTTTATCTTAAAGATGCCTTAAGACTTAATTATGCATTTATGCAAAATTATGAACTTACTGCTGAAGGCCTAAATCGGGTAAAAGCACTGGCTTTAGTAAATAATGTAAATAATGAAAATATAAGTCTTGAAAATGTATCTAAATATATAGAAGTAAAAAATAAAGAGAAGGAAAAAATAGAAAAAAGAATTGGAGAATTAAAGGATGTTTTAAGTAAGAAAGGAAAAGAAAAGATGGTAGGTGAATTAGTTAGAATCACACTTGATTCTTTAGGAAATATAGATGCCGCCAGGAAAAATGAAATTGAGAAGAAAATTGAAGAAGAATATAAGAAAAAGAATGAAGGAGAAATAAGAAAGGAGATTGAAGCAAAGGTTAAGATTTTAGAGTCTTCAAAAGAGAGAAAAGAAGAAGAAATAAAAAAATTAGAGGAGATAAATGATAAACGAGAAAAAGAAAAGAAAGATTTACTTCTTGAAAAACTTAAAAAAACCTCTGCCTATGATTCCAAAACTTTAACCAATATTTTAGTTCCTTTCTTAAATCCTTCTCAAATTTTTGAACTTAATAGTAATAACTCTAATCCTTGGTGGATAAGTTGGCTTAAAGATAAGTTTCCTGATGTAGATTGGGATAATAAGGAACATAAATTATATTTTGAAAAATATGGAGAATTAATTAATCTTGAAACAGAAACTGTTACTTCTGCACAAAATAAAGGAGATGAAGGAATTTTCTTTGATGCTTATCAGAATTTAGATTTCTCCTGGAAAGATAATAATGTTAAGATATCTTTAAATACCACAGGTTTATTTAATATTCTTCATGAAAATATCCATTCTGCAGTGACATTGGAGGAGGTGAGAGTAGATGAAAGAGAAATAGAAAGAAAAGCAAATGCAATGTTAAATAGCCCTTCTATAGATAATGAAACGAAAACATTGATTAATGTATTGCATCTGCTTTATTTTCTTAATGGAGTGAAATCTCAAAATATCCTTCGTCTTCTTCATTTAGCCTTAACAGAAGAAGGAAGAGAGGCTCTAAAATATCTTGGAGAAAAAATAAAAGGTAAAAATGAAGATTGGATTCTTGCCTTAATAAATAAGGCAGATTTAGCTTTATCAGAGATGAACGAAAATGAGATTTTAACTCAGCACTACAGCATATTAGCAATGAGAGATATTTTAAAAGGAATAGAAGGCTTAAATGTAGAAATTGATGAGACAAATGTTCCTTTTCTTACCAATCTCTTTACTTTTGCTCGTAAGGCAGGTGTTGGTTTATGGGCAAAAGGAGATGATTTGTTGAGTATTCTTAATAATTTAGATAACAAAGAGATAATGAATACTGCCTATGCTTATGTAAGAGGACCTCATATTTATAGAACAGATAAGCAAAAGGAAGGCATAAAAATACTTGGGAAAATATGGGAAGAAGCAAAAAATGAAGCTCTAACAGAATTCAAGTCAGGTCAAACCACCTCAGAATTTTTAAATATTTTTGATGAAAAAGTAAGAGAGCTTGCTACAAAAACCTATAAAGACGAATTAGAAAAAGCAGGTATTGAGTCTAATTCTGTTAGTATAAGGCGTCTTTTATCATCAATTGGTGAGGCAGATAATTCTTCAGTTGTTGATTATCAGCCAGAAGGAGATGGAGAAGTTTTATTTAAGAAAGATATAGTTGGTTTTGATGCAGTGATTGTAGCAAAGATGAGAAAAGACTCAGAAGAAGCAAAGCATAAAGGTATTTGGAATAATGAAATTGCCTATGATAGAGCAACTACTTTTGTTGCAGGAAAAGATAGAAAGTTAAAAGAAATTAGTTTGTTTAAGTTTAATGAAGGTAATGATAGAGGGGTTTTTCTTAAGGAGAAAGAAAAATTTGAAGAAGAGTTAGATAGTTTAACAAAACAGGGTATTATTAACTCCTACCAAAAGAAAGCCTTTCTTGCCCTTCATAAAGCATTTGATGTAGCGTGGGATAAATTAGGATTAAAAGATGGCAAAAGAAAGGTAGATACTTATGAAGATTTACGTATAGAAGTATATAAAGCCTTAAAAGAAAAAGGTTTTGGTAAATTCAGCAATTTTAAAGCCATTCATAACTTATTTGGGAAAGAAGAGATAACTTCTTTTGATATGGGACATTTTGATACCAGAGAGCCTTTAAAAGAGAGAATTCAAGAAGGCGATGTAATTTCTCTTGAGCCCTTTATAAGAATACCTGGAGTTGAAGGATATATTCAGGAAGTTACCTTGATTATGCCTAAGCATGCACAGCAAAAAGAACTTCGCGAGCAAAAGAAAGTAGAAGAAAAAAAGGTTTTAGAACAAGAAAAAGAAGAACCTCCCTACAAATCCTCTTCTACGATCGTCTCCAAGGAAAGAGATATAGGAACAATTTCTTTTTTGGATAGGTTACCCTTAAGTATTAGACAGGCAAAATCGCCGGTTAGTTCCTCTTTAGAAAGAAGTAATATTAAACAATCTCTTGCAAGTTCAGCTTTAGATAAGGAGGAGTTGGAGAGGAAATTGAATAGGCAGTGGAAGGAGTTAAACAGGCGTTATCAAGAAATTCTTTCTAAGGGTAAAACCCCTCCTCAAGAAATAGTTGACCAGCTTAAAGAATTAACCAGACAGGCTGAAGAATTAGGGGTTAATTTAGAGGATATAAGGCCAGTAGTAAGAAGCATAAAAACTTCTACTCAATCATCATCATCTCAGGCACCTCTTACTATACCTAATACACCTTTCCGTCAGCCGGTTTTACCTCTGCCTTTAGGTTTACTTTTAACTCAGCTCTTTTCTCGGACTAAGGCAAGTGATGGTAAGAGTAGTAGAGGCAGAGATAATTTAAGGCAGGCTTTAAGAGAATTATTTAGAACCTTTGGTTATGATTTTGATATTATAGGAAAAATTGAGGCTTTTGTCCGGAAAGTGACCGGTGAAGTAAAAGATATTCAGCTTGTATTATCCGGCTTTGACCATATTAATGGCCCAGGTTCTCCTGGTGTAGGGATGGTCTGTCCTGCTAATGCCTCTGAGCAGGATGGATCAAAAGGAAAAGGAGGCAGAAACAATAGGTTTACAGTCTACAGTTTACAGTTTAAAGAGCAAGGAACTTCGGAGAAAGAGAGTTCTTTAAGAAAAAGAGGAAGACAAAACAGCTCTGGGAATCCTAAAGGTTCAGACTTTCCAGGAGCTGGAAGAGGTGAGAGTGCAGCTGGAGGAAGAGGTCCGGCAACTACTGCCGGAAATAACGGTAGTGGTTCTGGTTCAGGAAAAGGACAGGGTTCAGGTGGCGCAAGGAATAGAAAAGAAAAGATAAAGCCACCTGAAGCAGAAGCAGACCGTTCTAATAAATTATTAGTAAGACCTAAAGCATCTGAATCTAAACTCGGTGCTAATGGTATTTCTCCGCCTGCAGGAGAGAAAGCAGGTTTTGTTTTATATTCCCATCCTTTAACCAATCTTACTGCTTTAGCGGCAGTTCTTACCCCAATTACTCCTCCTTTCTTGCCTATAATAGGAATAGCTTTTGGTTTACTGTTTACAGTTTGCATAGCCAGGAAAATATCTAATATTTTCAAGGGCTCTCACTCCGCCTTGGGTCGCCTCCCTAACCTTCCTAAAGGCAGAAGAGCCCTTGAAAATAATGATAATAAAGTTACAGGTTCTGGAGGCTCCGCCGTCTCCCTTCTTCCTCTTAAAGGAGTCTCCACTGTAACTTTATTTGATAAGGGGGTTGTTTGTTTTAAGAGGGTTGTTTATTTAAAAGAAGGAGGTGGAAGATGCTTAAGGAGCTTAATATTGAAAACTTGGAATTTACTCACTTTGTGGTGGCTAGCTTTGAGAGGATTATCTTTGCCGCAGCCAGAGATGGTCAGAGACTCAGAAACTTTATCCTCGATGTTGAGGGTAGATGGGCAAAATACCAGGTGGACGGTCACTTTGAATACTTACCTTCTGAACTTGCTGGTAGAATTACTACGATTGCTCAGGATTACTACGCAAGGGTCCCGATTTACCGCACAAGAACTTTCCAGATCGACTGACCAGCTTACCAGTGCACCAGAGCACCAGGCTACCTGTGCACGTGTGCACCAGTTTGATAAGATAGTTGCCTTAAGCCCGGCAGAAGAGAAAAATAGAACCGTCCCTACTTCTGCATTAGTTGTTCTAGGGTTAACTGTGGCAACCGTGGGTTTGATGAGTTTGGTTGGCTATGGATTAGAGGCAGGTGTGATATTTACTTTAATGCTGGCAGAGATGTATGAGGCAATAGGTGGGATTCGCGCACCTATCACTAATGCTTGGAAGAGATTAATGTATGCTTTAGAAAGCAATCGTCTCCGACTATCTGTCCAGAATATCTTATCCATCGCTACAGCAATGATAATATCTTTAAAAGGATTTGTCAAGAAAAACCGTGAAGGGCTGTTTAATAGGGTTGATGTTGGGATTAGCTCCTCTTCTATTACCTCAAGTCCAGTAGTGAGCTTAATCCAGGCCTTGAGATTAAAGGAAATTCTTGCTTCTTCTCCCATCCGCGGACCGGATGCAAATAAGATTAATGGCGGGAAGGATGCTGGGTTTTCTTGCGGTGTTGTTCCACTTCAAACCAGATTAGACTACCTATCATTAATATCAGCATTGCTATTGATAACATTAATGTCATTGACATTTTATTCTCCCGAGATTATTACTCCAATTACTATAGCACTTATTACAGCTATTAAGAGTGTAATTCTTATCAACGGTGGAAATTTAATAAAGAAATCCGAGGCATACGCAGCAGCAAAGGAGACCAGCACGAATTCGCCCAAACACTTTGCTAAATATTCCCTTCTTTCTTTAGTCCAAAACATCTTTTCCATCATTGAAAATAAGTTAATACGACTTATAAAACAGATTAAAGGAAGTATAGAAGATTTATATAGATTTGTCAAGGGCATTTTTGGTTCTCGTGGCGAAGCAGTTGGGGGTGTCTATAATACCGCCGCCTCAGGCACCGCCTCTACACTTGATAAGGAGGAATTAAACCTTATGCTTCTGGTGGGAATGTTTATTATACCAGCTACCAAAAGCAACGATACCAATGATGGCAAGCAGAACTATTATGAAAGGAAGAAGAATATCCATTATTACTCCTCCATTATATACCCTGCAAAAATAAAAGCTATTATAATGATTACTCCTAATCCAAGTAAGCTTAAGGAAAGTTTGCGGGTAAATATTCTATCTATAATTAATGCACCTAATAATAATTGGGCTACATTATATGCAATATGGGCAATACTTTTCCGTTTTGATGAAGTTAATCTTAATGACATCAATCACAAAAATAACACACCTATTTTTATCTGTCAAGAAGAAACAACCGAGGCAAATTCACCGCTGACTGCCTCCAGCCCGGCAGCAAAGAGAGAGCACCAGGCTACCTGTGCACCTGTGCACCAGTTTGGTAAGGGAGGTGCCTTAAGCCCGGCGGGGAATCAGTTTACAGTTTACAGTTTACAGGTTACAGGTTTAAATAAGGCAAATTCATCGATTAAAGAACAGATCGCTTCCAGCCTAGCCTCCATCCCAGTTGAAGGCAAAAAAATAAGCGAGGCTAAAATTTTGACCTCTATCACTTCCTCTGCAATTAAGAGGATTAAAAACATTATTAATAATGCAATAGGCAAAGGAAAAATGATACTATTATTACCCTTAATAATCCCATTTCAATCAGCTCTTTCTTATCTCCAGCCTTCACAGAGAAAGAAAAAGATAATATTAACAATATCCAAATCCTCTTTTACATCTACTCCTGGCTTTTTCAAAAGACTATTTGATTCTATTAAACGAGAAATAGCCTTTTTTAAATTAAGTAGAAAACTCTCTCAGAAAAGAAAGCTCATTGACGCCACAGAGGAACGGGAGAGAATAAGGAAGATATTTAGGAGTTCTTCGCCACTTATGCCTGCAGGAAGAAATAATCGAGTTTCTATTCAAAATAAAAAATCAATTGAGGCTGAGTCTGGAAGAAAAACACAGATTGATTCTACCTCCACTCCGGCTGCAAGGTTAGATATCTTATCAAACTTTTCTGTGGTGGCGAGCTCTATCTTGGTAGATTACAATGGCACCAATGATGAGAGCAAATATAAGAAATCCACCGAGCAATATATAGATTCCCGTCATTATTCTGACCCCCTATTTAATATTGTAGCAATTATATACAATACAATAGTAAATATTAGTCCAAACACAAAGATATCTATTTTAAAAGCAGCAGTTAAGAATTGGCCAATTACTAACGCCGCAAAGGTAATATTAGCCATACTATATAATGCTTTTGCCAATTCTTCACATTGTTTAGTAGTAAGCTTAATCATTGGGTTAAATGTAGCACATTTAGTTTTATCTGTCAAGAATAATGAGGCAGATTCACCGCTTGCCTCCAGCCCGGCAGAAGAGAAAAATAGAGCCGTCCCCATTTTTTACATTTTCACCCCAGGGGTGGAAACAGGTGCCTCTATCGCCATTCCCGCCTCTGCCTCCAGCCCGGCAATGTGCGAAGTTTCGCTTCGCACAGAAGAGGCAAACAGCCTCGCTGCCTCACCGATAATGGGCCAGCCGTTGAATACCTCCGTCTCCGCAGTGTTTAGGGGATATATTAATAAAGTTAAAAAATTTATATTTACTGTGATAGCGACAGGTTTATTTATATTTACTGTGATAGCGACAGGTTTATTATTAGTAACGATAACTTCCCTTTTGGTTCCTCAAAGAGCAAAAGCAACTATCGTAGTTATTTCTAAACATAAAATTGTAAGATTACCAAATGGAAAAGTTATAGTAGATGGTTTTAGTTCTCGAGATAATTTTAAGACTATAGCAGCAATTATGGAGATTTTAAGAGTTACAGATCCTTATAAAACAGATGAAGATTTAGAGTGTCTGGTTAAATTATTGTTAAGTGTAGCTGCACATGAGTCAGGATACTTTAGATATGATGTTCAATTAAAGGGAGGCCCAGCAAGAAGCTATTTTCAATTAGAGCCTTGGAGCGCATTAGATGTAATGATTTATTATTACGAGAGATTAAGAGGTTATTTTGATATTTTGGGTATCGAGTTTGATGAAATGCAAGTGTTGGGAATTATTGCTAAAGAGTACAATGAAAAAATTTATCCTGCAAGTCTTAGGTTGCCAAGCAAGAGAAAACAATTTATGTATCGGAAAGATTATCTTAAGAAGCAGGCCGCCTTTTTAGGTATTGGCGAAAGATTAAAGCACGATATTAAATTTGGAGCATTAGTAGCTAGACTATACTTCTCAAGGATAACGCCAAAATACCGCATTCCTGACACTCCTGATAAGATGGCACGCTTATGGAAGAGACATTATAATACGCTATCTGGAAAGGGCACTATAGAAAAATTCATAAACAAGTTTTCCTATGTTAAGGAATATATTAAGTCCTCCAACGTAATTGCATACAAATCGGATAATAGATATCCGCTTCCACTCTTCAGGTCGAATTCGAAATTGCCAGATTATGTAGCTCAATTATCCCAACTCTTTTTAGATAAGTTGGATATAAGAGCTATAGATAAAATAAAAGAATTTTTAAACCGAAAGTGGTTAAAACAATCCTCAGTTGATTTAAGAAAAATAAAGAAAGGAGATATACTTATTCCTTCTAAATGGGAAAAAGAAGGTTATATCTTTCCTTTAGTAGTGGTTGACATTGAGGACGGATGGATTGAGGCACAAACTTACATGCTTAAATATGGTATTGTTGTATTAAAAATTAGATCTGATTATGTTAAGGAAGAATTTAAATGGGTTCCCGTTGATTATAGATCTCCTTCCCGCTCTTTAGAAATTGATAGAGTAGTAAATATTCCCCATTCCAGTTCTACGCTTATTCGGAGAAAACCCTATATTTCCACCCCAGGGGTGGAAACAAGGACCCCTACTTCTGCCTCCAGACCGGCAATGTGCGAAGTTTCGCTTCACACAGAAGAGGTGCTTAGAAACGAATCTTCCGCTTCACCAATAGATGAACAAAAAGTCAGCGACTTTATTGAAAGGTTTTTAAGGAGTGAGATTGAGAGGAAAGGCTATCTATTTGCCAATGTATTCTATGGTGTTATCGAGTTTGTTGCCAGGAAATTAGGTATTGATACAACCCGAACTAAGGAAGGAAAACCGATAGACAAAGATTTTAAGGTTATTGAAGATATTGCTTTTAAGGTGTTAGAAAAGATTTATAAGGAAAGAACGTCCAGCTCAGCAATTAAGAATATAGGAATATATGTTAACAGAGAAGTAAATAGCCCGATAATTGAGCAGGTTACCTCATTCCTATCTATCCTTGCTCCGCCCGTTGTTTCAAGCCCAATAACTTCACTAATAACTAATACCAATAAACTATCAACTAAATTAACCCAGCCGCTATTTATCTTAGGGATACTTACCGTGGCAGGTATCTCCTTAGGATTAAGTGCGGCTATTGTTGTTTTTGGGAGCCTCGTGCCCCTATACCTCCAGGGACTGACCCGCACGGGGCTTCCAGAACAACTAACAGGAGGTGTAAGATGTACAGAACAAACAATTACCAAGACCTGGAATTCACTCACTTCGTTATTGATAGGACTGGCACCATCTTTGGCTCTGCAAGGGAAAGGGGCGGCAGAATCGCCAATTTCCTTATTAATGGGTGGATTAAACAGCAGACTGGGGATTACTGGCAAGAACTCGAACCCGAATATGCAGACGCTGTTAGAGAGAGTGCTACAGCAGCTTACGGCCGCGTCCCCATCTATCGCACAGAGAGGCTCCTCTTTTAATGGGGAGCCTCCTTCTGCCTCCACCCCCAATCCCACCCCAGGGGTGGAAACAGGCACTGCTTCTATCACCATCGCCGCCTTTGCCTGCAGCCCGGCTGATAATTTATCTTCCTTACTCTTCTTTAAGAGTTTCCCTAATTTCATCTCAGAGGATTTCTGCAATCTTTTCAGCAATTCTTCTACGTCGCCAATAGATAAAAACAACTATCCCGACTATGGTAATGATGAGAGTTATTTCTCCCACCAGTATAGCCAGCAAAATTATAAGAATATTCATAATGTTAATCCTGAAAACAGGTTAGCCAGATTGCAACCGCAAATAGGAAGATTACAGCAAATGTTTGTGGGTCATGAAGGGTCATTGAATTTCCTTAGTGATGATGGCGATGTTTTAACCTATACTGTTCTACTTTGTGCCATCCAAGAAGAAAAAGAGCTAATACCATTAAACCAAGAGTGGCTAAAAGACCTGCAGACATTTTATTCCTCCTTATTACTGCTGTTTTTATTTGGTGGATACACAAAGAATCCTATTCCTGCAAGAAAAACTGTTCCTAACGCCAATATTATTTTTGCTGTTGCAGAAAATTTAACGAAAATATCCGAGCCAAAGGCTGCGCCTAAGACTATTAACGAGGCGTTCATTAAGGTTCTACTTAGTATTTTACGTCTTCCGGCAGTAAAAATCATTGTCCTTTCCCAGTCTTATCCTAATTCTAATTTTTCACATTGTTTAATAAACATTCCAGAACTAAATGTAGCATACTTAGTTTCATTTGTCAAGAGTAGTGATATTGAGGCAAGTTCGCCGATTGAGATTGATAAATATGGCACTGCCTCCAGCCCGGCTGTTAATGATGGTTTGTCGGTTAAAGTTTCGAATTACATAAAGCCTATCCTTATCTTCACTGGCATTGTAGCTCTGCCATTTATTTTTGCATTTTTGACCAAAGATTCTATCAGTCCTACACACATCAATATATATCAAGAAGAGCTTAGATTGCTCCTTGAAAGGTTATGGGGGCCTTTTAGTTCTGAGATATTAGACAAAGTCACTTATGCTATTGCGCCTTTAGATTGGTGGCATCTAATTCGTTACTCTTTTATATCATCTATAAAATGGGCGATAGCTACCTTTAAAGCCTTTATTATACCAACTTACCTCGTAGCAATTTTGATAGCAGCTTTATTTCATATTATTAGCGTTAGGAAAAAAGTTAAGGCAGGTAGAGATTTAAGGAATAGTTTAAAATCTACGTTGCCCGCTTTGTATAATAAATTAGCAGTATTATTTGGTCTTATGGTGGCGATTCCTATGTTTTTAATCCCTCTCGCAGAGAAAGGGACTATGGGAAAGGCGTCACACCAACAAAAGAGAATTTTCTTGAGATTGCTTGATAAAGATAAAGAGCTTAAAGAGTTTAGGCCAACCATCACACACGAGGAACTCCATGCAATTCAAAAACAACTTTTTATACACAAAAAAGAGAGTCCTTTAGCCACAACTGTAGAGGAAATTAGAAAATTAGAATTAATGGGCGAATCTTCTTTGGATTTCTTTGAGAAGACTGAGATAGATGCTGGCAAAAAGGCTGTTAGAGATTATCTTTTTGGAGAAGAAGAGGAGCGAATTAAGGCAAAGAAATATTTAGAAATGTTAAATATCTTAGTGAAGAAAGGTCCATCTGAGATACCACCTATTTTGCTTAGAATACCTTATATTTCTGGAGGTTATTTAGCAGGAGTTGCTTTAGAGATTAGTCAGCAAACAGAAGATCCAGATCGCGCCTGGAAATTCATAGGCCTTATGTTAAGGGGTAAAGATATCTTTGAGGCAATTGAAAAAAGTTTGAATAGTTCGGATGTTGATTGGAATCCAAATAAGGCACAAGAAGATGTGGTTAAAGGAGTTAAGAGCAGTTTTAATTCTCAACACCAGGCAAATTCACCGCTTAAGCAAGAACAGGCCGCTTCCAACCTCAATTCCACCCCAGGGGTGGAAACACGGACCCCTATTTCTGCCTCCAGCCCGGCAAGTATTAAGTATCCAGCATCAAGTATCGAGTTTACATCCTCTCCTATAGATGGTTCTGAGGATAGAATAATCAGTATTAACTGTTCTGTATTAAAGAATAGATTGAAAAAATTACTAATGGAGTTAAGCGGAAGAGGTTTGAATTATTTAGAGATAAAAGAATTAACCAGAGAAATATTGAAGGAGGTTGAAAAAACTAAATTCCTCTCTCCTCTGAAAAAACTTTCTCTTGAGATTTTAATAAATATTTTTGACAGGTTAGTCTCTTATATTGAAGAAGAGGAGTTTATCAGTATAGATAGAAGCCCTCTTCTTAATATAGCAAATGTAGAAAGAATTATTAACTGGCAGATTAAAGAAGGCAAGTCTTTAAAAGTAGACAATAAGAAATTAGATGAAATTAAGCAAAGATTGAAGAAAAAAGCTAAAAAACTGAGCAGTTCTTCTATTAAATCACCAATTAAGATATCTTTACCATCGATAAGAGAAGAAGATGTCAGTTTAGAGTTAAAAATAGCTTTTGGAAGTTATAAACAGAGTATAAAACAGATAGCGAAGAGAGCTAATGAATTTATTGAAAAGTATAACTTGAAAAAAGAACTCCTTAAGGTGAGAAACAAGAATATAAAAGAGCTGGAGGAATATATCAAAACTAAAATTGAAGGTAGAAACCCGATAGAAGAATTACCTCAAAATTTAGCTGATTTATCTAAAGAAGAGAAACTGAAAATTCTCCTTCATCTCTTAAATAACTCAGGAATGGCTATTCTGAATGCGCAATTACTTAAAGAAAAGATAGTAAAAGAGGCAATTTTGGGTTGGGAGATGGCAGTAGAGTGGTTTAACCGGCTTTCTTCCTCATCAGGCATAATAATTGAAAAATTGGAGTACGATGATAAAGGAATAGAGAGGATGAAGAAATTTCTAAACCAAAAACTTGAAACAAAAGATAGTATCCTCAATGTCTGGGAGAGATTGAAATCAGGAGAAGGAGTGGAAGCTTTTGTAGCTATGGAAGGAAATACTCCTGTGGGAGTAATTTTCTTTGTTAAATACACTACTTATTCACCTCCTTTACCTTATCTCTATATAGAAGGATTTGAGATTATTCCTGAGTTTAGAAAAAAAGGAATAGGAAAGAAGTTGTTAAGAGAAGTAGTGATTTCTTCTAAAAAATTATCTTTTACAGAGGGAAGAGTAATATTTGGATGCGAAGAGATTACTCACCAGGCAGAGAGATTTGCCAATAAGATAGATATGAGTTACAAAGAAGGTTGGGGTTGGGGATTTCATACTAAGGGAGAGATAAATAGGTTTTTAGAAAGAAAAGATGTTTCTTCTTCTCTTGTTGTAAATTGGAAAAAAATAGAAATGTTTGCCAAAGAGATAGTTAAGTTATTAACAGTATCTCTTTCTTCTATCTTTAGTTTTTCCTCTTTTGCCTGGGCACAGAAAGAATCCTCTCCTGAATATGTTGATATGCTCCATTGGGAATATCTTCTTTATCCTTTTGTTGTGATATTGTCAGGTAAAGTAATAGGTGGATTGATAGGAAAGATGGCCAACAAGAAAATAAAAATTAAATCTCTTTATTCTTTAGCAGAG
>JAGGWS010000013.1 GCA_021163425.1 Candidatus Omnitrophota bacterium | reverse complement strand
CAAAAATTGATGAATTATTTTTTAAACTTCTAAATCTTAAGAAATATTTAAGAAAATGAAAAACCAACATCAAACGTCAGACATCCAACATCGAACATCTAACTTCAAACCTCAAACAATCTTAGTTGCTGATGGAGCAGGATATTATCTAATAAACAAATGAATGCCAAATGTGAAGACACGACCTTGGGAGTTTTATCTTACTTTTCTTTTTTGTTTGTAGAAAAATAAAGTAAAGATGATAAAATGTAAGAAATGAAAGGAATAATTTTAGCAGGAGGAAAAGGGACCCGTCTATACCCTGTAACTAAAGGAGTTTCCAAACAACTTCTTCCTGTATATGACAAGCCTCTAATTTATTATCCTTTATCTGCCCTGATGCTGGCAGGATTGAGAAAAATTTTAATTATCTCTACTCCTCGCGACATCCCCCGTTTTAAAGATTTATTAGGTGATGGGAGGCAGTTAGGAATAGAGATTTCTTACGCTGAGCAACCTGAACCACGAGGGATTGCAGAAAGCTTTATAATTGGCGAGAGTTTTATAGAAAAAGATAATGTAGCTTTAATTTTGGGAGATAATATATTTTATGGACATGATTTAACAAAATTTTTAGAAGAAGCCTCTCATCTTAAAGAAGGAGCAATGATTTTTGGATATTATGTAAAGAATCCTTCTCGATATGGAGTAATTGAATTTGATAAAGATTTAAATGTTATCTCTATTGAAGAAAAACCTAAAACTCCAAAGTCAAACTGGGTAGTTACAGGTTTATATTTTTATGATAATGAAATTGTAAAAATTGCAAAATCCCTTAAACCTTCTCAAAGAGGAGAGCTTGAGATTACCGATGTAAATAATGAATATTTAAAAAGAGGAAAGTTAAAACTTAAGCTTTTAGGAAGAGGATTTGCCTGGCTTGATACAGGAACTTATGATTCTTTAATTGAAGCAAGTATGTTTATAAAGACGATTGAGGAAAGACAGGGATTAAAGATAGGCTGCATTGAAGAAATAGCTTACAGGTTAGGATATATTGATAAAGAACAACTTTTGAAATTAGCAGAAAATACATCTGTTAGTTATGGAGATTATCTAAAAAAAATTGCTGATGAGAAGTGACATTTTTATATTGGGTAAAGGTTTTATTGGAAGTAGGTTAGCTGAAGCTTTAAGTATCCCTGTTCTTACTGAAAAGATTTATAGTTTCAAAGATGCACAAGAATTAATAGAAAAATACAGACCAAAAGTTTTAATAAATTGCATTGGATTTACAGGAAGAAATGTGGATGAGTGTTGTGCGTAAGTTTATAAAATTTTGTTAACTTAGTTGAGAGGATTATAGAAAATGGAGGTGAGAGAATGCCATTTGAATTTAAAAGGCTTAAGATTCCAGAGGTTATTTTGATTGAGCCAAAAGTGTTTAGGGACAAAAGAGGCTTTTTTATGGAGACTTATAAAATAACCGATTTTGCCAATTTTGGTATAAAAGAGAATTTTGTTCAAGAGAATCATTCTTTTTCTTTTAAAGGAGTTCTGAGAGGGTTACATTATCAACATCCACCTTTTGCGCAAGGAAAATTAGTAAGAGTAGTAAAAGGCGAAATTTTTGATGTTGCTGTTGATATAAGAAAAGGTTCTCCAACATATGGAAGATGGGTAGCAGAAATTTTATCTGAAGAAAATAAAAAATTGTTATACATTCCTGTTGGTTTTGCTCATGGTTTTTGCGTTCTTTCAGAGATTGCTGAGGTGATTTATAAAGTTACTAATCTTTACTCGCCTGAATCAGAAGCAGGGATTATCTGGAACGATGAGACGTTAAATATAGAATGGCCAATTAAAGAGCCGATATTATCAGAAAAAGATAAGAAATGGCCTAGTTTAAGCAAAGCTGATATTAGATTTTATTATGATGAATTAAGGAGGTGAAGAATGAAGATTTTAGTTACCGGTGCAGCAGGTTTTTTGGGTTCAATTTTAGTTCCTTTACTTATTGAGAAAGGTTATAAAGTAAAAGCATTGGATAATTTTTATTTTGGAATAGATTCTTTAAGAGATGTAGAGGATGATTCTAATTTAGAAGTAATAAAAGTAGATACAAGAAAATTAAATCCAGCTATTTTAAGTGATGTTTCAGTAGTAGTAGATTTGGCAGCGATAGGACAGCCCGACCCTCAGGGTTTAATCGATATTGCTTTATATTATGACATTAATTGCTTAGCTCCTGTTAGGGTTGCTACTCTAAGTAAATTGAAGGGTGTAAAGAGATACATTTTCGCCTCTACCTGTAGTGTTTATGGAGTCCAAAAAAATGTTGTGAATGAAGAATCTAAATTAAATCCCTTAGATAGATATGCGAAGACAAAATCTATAGTTGAGGAAAATGTATTGAAGCTTACCGATAATAAGTTTAGCGTTACGGTTTTGAGATTTGCTACTCTTTATGGATATTCTCCTAAGATGAGATTTGATTTACTTCTCAACGGAATGGTTTTATCTGCTTTTCAGACTAATAAAATAATGATTTTAGGCGATGGTCAGCAGAAAAGACCCATTGTTCATGTGAAAGACGTTGCCGATGCGATATTGAAAGTAGTAAATGCAGAAGAGGAAAAAGTTAAGGGTGAAATTTATAATGTAGGTAGTAATGCTCAGAATTTCAGTGTTTATGAAGTTGCTGAGTTAACGAGGAAAATATTCAAAAATTGTAAATTTGAATTCTATGGTGATCCAGATAAGAGGTCTTATGTAGTGAATTTCGATAAGATTTCTGATATTTTAAAATTTAGGCCAAAATACACTCCTGAAGATGGAGTAAGAGAAATTCAAGAGGCTTTAGAAAGTGGGAAATTAAGACCGCAGGATAATCATTGGGTAATTAGGTGGTGGGCAAAATTATGTAAAGAAGGGAAGGTATGGTGAAAGTAGCTGTTATTGGTGCTACAGGTCAATTAGGAACAGATCTTTGTCAAAAATTAAAATCAAAAGAAGTTGTGCCACTTACTCATTCAGATATTGAGGTCACCGATATAAACTCAGTGGAGAGAATTTTTCAGAAATATAGGGTTGATGTAATAATTAATACAGCTGCCTTTCATAAGGTAGATGAATGCGAGGAAAATCCTGAAAAAGCTTTTAAGGTAAATGCTTTAGGGGCTCGTAATGTAGCAGTCGTTGCTCAAAAGATAGGAGCAAAATTAGTTTATATAAGTACAGATTACGTGTTTGGAGGAGAAAAAGGTCGCAATATTCCTTATAATGAGTTTGATGTCCCCTCTCCTCTTAATGTTTATGGAAAATCTAAACTTGCAGGAGAAAATTTTGTCAAAGAATTTTGCTTGAAACATTTTATTATTCGCACTTCAGGACTTTTTGGAATTGCTGGAGCAAGAGGAAAAGGCGGAAATTTTGTAGAAACTATTATTAAACTTGCTAAAGAAAAAAGCGAATTAAAGGTAGTAAATGACCAGATTTTTTCTCCTACTTATACTAAAGATTTAGCAGAGAAAATACTTCAACTTATAAATACAGAATATTATGGTATATTCCATATCACTAATAAAGGCTTCTGTTCTTGGTATGAGTTTGCTAAAAAGATATTGAAACTCACAGGGATAAAAATTTCTGTTATTCCTATAACTTCAGAAGAATTTTCTCAAAAAGTTAAAAGACCTAATTATTCAGTATTAGACAACTACCATCTTCGACTCCTTGGGATGGACGATTTAAAACCGTGGCAGGAGGCTCTAAAGGAATATCTTAAGGAAAAAGAGTATATAAAGTAATTTATATAGCTGTAAACAATGTAGGAGGTGAAGAGAAAAAGAAATATTGATGATAAGAGAATACAGATTAAATTCAAAAAAGTTTATGAAGAAGCAGGTTTCGTGCCCAAAGTTAAATTTGAAGAAGGATTGAAAAAGACAGTAAACTGGTATATTAAACATAAAAAGTGGTTGCTGGATAAGAAAATAAGCTTTAGTGGAAAGAGTAATGAAGGAAACACTTAAAGTATTAAATGAACTTAAAGAAAAAGGATTAATACAGGATTATGCTATCGGTGGAGCAATAGCTGCTTTAAGATGGATTGAACCATTCTTTACTCAGGATTTAGATGTTTTTATTCTTCTTAAAGATAAGGAGAAAAAAGAAGTGATAGACCTTTCGCCTATATATGAATATCTCAAAAGCAAAGGATATGAATGGAAAGGACATTGGGTAGTAATAGAAGGAGTTCCGGTTGATATATTTCCTGCTGACCCTCTTGAAAAAGAAGCTATAGAACAAGCACAGGAGACAGAATATGAGGGCATTAAAACTAAGGTTATCATTCCTGAATATTTAATAGCTTTATTTTTAAGAGCAGGAAGAAACAAGGACTACAGGAAGATAGAAATGCTTTTAGAGCAGTGTCAGATAAACAAAGAGAAGTTACAAAAGATATTGGGTCAGTATGGGTTAGATGGGAAATTTAAAGAGTTTGAGAAGAAAGGCTATGGAAGGTGAACAGAAGTTTATTATCGGAGGAAGGGTTTTAAAACGCAGTGATTTTTTTAAAGAAGAAACCCGCAGGAGACAGGCTGCTACTTTTTCTTTTGAAGAGAAGATAAAAATCT
>JAGGWS010000027.1 GCA_021163425.1 Candidatus Omnitrophota bacterium | reverse complement strand
TTTGAAGTCAGTTTCTCTCATAATTGTCTTATTTTGGAACGATTTTATTTTAATATCGTTTTCTTCCAGAACAATTTTCTTAAAATAGTTTAACTTCTTTTTGTCTTTCTGGCAAGCTCTTTTTTAAAAATTTTTACCTGAGAGAATCTTTTGAATGAAGCGTTATATTAACTGGATCTATTTTTAAGAACAATCTTACCCAACCTATCCCTTTTCCCCTTTTATAGAGACGCCGGCTAATTCCTCTGCTAAAGGTAGATTTACCTCTGGCAGAAAACCAGCGACCCTTCACTCTTTAAATTATCAAAGATAAAATATTATGTTAAATCGGGAGGGCGGGATTCGAACCCGCGACCCCTTGGTCCCAAACCAAGTGCGCTAAAACCAGACTGCGCTACCTCCCGAAAAATAAGACTCTATCCAATCCTTCTCAAACCTCTCCTTTACCTGCCTCCTTAACTAAATAATTCTTCAAAAACTTTCTCAATTTAGATAAAGCTTTGTATCTATGACTTATCTTATTCTTTAAAGACGGCTTAAGCTGGGCTGTGGTTTTCTTATATTCAGAAAGGAAAAAAACCGGGTCATAACCAAAACCAAACCTTCCCTGAGGTTGGAAAGTAATAAATCCAGCCAAAGAACCTTTAAAAGAAACTAAAATTTTCCCCTTACAGGCTAACACTACCTGAGAGACAAATTTAGCTTTTCTTTTATATTTAGGTAAACCTTCAAGCTCTCTCAAGAGTTTCTTTATATTCTCTCTATCAGTAGCCTGTTTACCTGCAAAGCGAGAAGAAAAAATTCCTGGCTCACCCCTCAAAGCCTCAACCTCTAAACCTGAATCTTCTCCTAAACTTAAACAATTGTAAAATGAAGAAGTTATTTTGGCTTTCCTCTCGGCATTTTCTAAAAAGGTTCGTCCGTCTTCAACTATTTCAGGCTTCTTCTTAAAATCTAAGAGGCTTTTTATCTGCAGAGGCAAATCTCCTAAAATTGCCCTTATCTCTTTAAACTTCTTCTTATTGGCAGTAGCTACTACAAGGAGTTGTCTTTTTTTAACCATCCTTATTAGAACTTCTCAAATAAAAAATCAAAAATTTCAAATTAATAATATATCCCGGAAAATTTTCCTTTCTTCCTCAATAACTTTACTTATACCCTCCTTAGCTAAATCTAACATTTTATCCAGAATGTTTTTAGAAAAACTCCCCTTTTCTGCTGTTCCCTGAATTTCTACAAACTCAAAGTCAGAATTCATAACTACATTCATATCTATCTCAGCCTGAGAATCTTCAGAATAATTTAAGTCTAAAAGTAACTTTCCTCCCACTATACCTACACTGATTGCTCCTAAGTACTTATTTACAGGAATTTCTTTAATCTTTCCAGTTTGTTTTAATTTTTCTAAACAGTCTACTAAAGCTACAAACCCTCCCATAATTGAAGCAGTCCTCGTTCCTCCATCAGCCTGAATAACATCACAATCAATCCAAATAGTAAACTCTCCTAACCTGGTTAAGTTTACTATACTCCTTAAAGCCCGGCCAATTAATCTTTGAATCTCAAAACTCCTTCCTGAAATTCTGTCTCTTTGAATTCGGGATTGAGTAGAACGGGGAAGCATTCCGTATTCAGCAGTAACCCAACCCTGATTTTTTCCTCTTAAAAATAAAGGAAGAGACTCTTCTACAGAAGCGGTGCAAATAACTTTAGTCTGGCCCAGTTCTACCAGACAAGAGCCTTCGGCATTATTTATAAATTTTCTCTTAAACTGAATCTGTCTTATCTGATTAAAATCTCTACTATCAACTCTCATCCCTCCTCCTGCTTAAGTTTAGTAAACCCCGCACCACAGTTTAACGTCCCTGACTCTCTGATGATGTAGGATAAATACTTCTTCCTTGAAAATCTATCCCTACAATCAAAGGAAAATCTTTAACCTCTAACTGATATATAGCTTCAGCTCCTAACTCTTTAAAAGCTATTAATTTCTTAGAGAGGACCTTTTGAGCCAACAAGGCTCCACAACCTGAAGGAGCAAGAAAATATACTGCTTTGTATTTTTTAATTAGTTCTCTTACCTTAGAAGTTCTCCCACCTTTACCAATCATACCTTTTAAACCTTCTCTAAGCAAAGGCTCAACATATCCATCCATTCGTAAAGAAGTAGTTGGACCGCAAGAACCTGAAACTTCTCCCTCAGGAGAAGGTGTAGGACCGCAGTAATAGATTATACTATCTTTCAGGCTAAAAGGTAAAGCTTTCCTCTTCTTAATTAATTCCACGAGTTTTTTATGAGCCTGGTCTCTAGCAGTATAAACTATTCCTGAAAGATAAACCAGCTCTCCCTTTCTCAGCTTAGCTATCTTCTCTAAACTTAGAGGGGACTCAACTCTTAACATTGTTTATCTTTACTTTAGCGCTTCTTAAAGCCCAACAACTGATATTTACTCCTACTGGTAAGCCGGCAATATGAGTAGGATGAGTCTTAATCTTAACTGCTAAAGCTGTAGTTTTACCTCCTAACCCCATAGGACCTATATTTAAAGAGTTTATTCGCCTAAGGAGCCTCTTCTCTAAAGAAGCTAAAAACCTATCTTTATTAGGCTTATCTATCCTTTCTATTAAAGCCTTTTTAGCTAAATATAAAGCATAACTGGAATCTCCACCTATTCCTATACCCACAATAAAAGGAGGACAGGCTTGAGGTCCTGCTTCTCTTATAGTAGTAATTACAAAATCTTCTATCTCCTTAAAAGAAACCGTAGGATTAAACATCTTAAGTTTAGTCTTGTTCTCACTGCCAAACCCTTTGGGAAAAACAACTACCTCTAAACCTCTAATTTTAGAGTTAAAATCTAAATATATAGTAACTCCTTTATAACCCGGCTTTCCTCTAAGGAGAGGAGAAACCATTGAAGCCCGGAGGTAATTTCTTTTATAAGATGCTTCTATTGATTTTTTTATATCCTCTACTAAAGCAAAATCTATTTTGACTTTTTCCCCGGCAATAATAAACCCCAGAGGGAGCCCAGTATCCTGGCAGATAGCTAAATTTTTCCTTCTGGCTATATTAACATTTTCAATAATCCAGCTTAAGGCAAGCTTTGCTTTCTTATTCTTTTCCAATTTATAAGCTTTCTCAATAAGAGCAAAAACATCTCTCCTTAAACTAAAATTCGCCCTTCTTACAGCCTTATCAATCTGGGTAAAAATCTCCTTTTCCATAACTTTTTATTTTAAAGCTAAATGTTTATGAATCTGGGGGATAATCTCTACCCTTTCTATATAATCTAACGCTATTTTTTTAAACTCCTCTAACTTAGAATGAAGAACTAATTCGTAAGAGAAAACTGGCTGAAGAACAAAAGGTAAATAAGAAGCTGTAGTTTTTATTATCTCAACAGCTCTAATTAAATCTTCTTTGATTGTAGAAAGAGTAATTACTGCTTTAACAAAAACCTCTTTCTCCTTAGCTATTTTAAGAAATTCTCTATGTTCTTCCCAAAAAGGACCTTTCTGGGTAGAAGAAGGAAGTTTAAAATCCATTGCAATAATATCTAAGTAATCTAAAACCTCTTCTAAGTTTTTATAAAGAATGCCATTAGTTTCTAAATAGATAATCTGCCCTCTTTCCTTTAAAACCCTGCATAAGCTTTTTAAAAAATCCTTCTGAATCAAAGGCTCTCCGCCAGTTAAAGAGATAGAATGGTAAAAAAAATTCTTAAAGCTAAAAATTTCTTTGACTACCTCCTCTAAACTTTTAATCTTATAGGATAAATTCCTGGTATCACAAAAACAACAACCTATATCACAACCCCAGAACCTTACGAAAATCTGAGGAATAAACTGGTATATCCCTTCTCCTTGAATACTAAAAAAAATCTCACTAATTTTAGCTTCCATCTTTATCAAAATCTCCTTCTCTTAATTTTCCTTCTCCTTAATAGAGGGTCTTCAATACCTGCTTTTTTAAAACCTTCCATTCTAAACTGACAACTGTCACACTTAAGACAAGGGAATTTTCCTCCTTTATAACAGGACCAGGTCTGAGAAAAATCAACTCCTAACGATAAGCCCAGCTTTATAATTTCTGCCTTATCCTTATCTAAAAGAGGAGCAACTATCTCAATACCCCTTTCTTTAATCCCTAAGTTAGCAGAAACTTGAAAAGAATTTAAAAATTCTCCTCGACAATCAGGATAACCCGAATAATCCTGGGTGTGAGCACCTATAAATATCTTCTTAGCTTTTATTACTTCAGCTAAAGAAAAAGCAAAACTTAAAAATATTAAATTTCTCGCTGGAACATAAGTAGAGGGTATACCTCTTTTAATTCTTCTCTGAGGAAGCTTTATCCGGGAATCAGTTAAAGCTGAACCTCCCCACCCCAGATTTATTCTTAAAACCCGATAAGGAATCTTTAATTTTTTAGCATTTTTCAAGGCATAAAATACTTCTTTTTTGTGACGCTGGTTATAATCAAATATTAAAGCAAAACACTCAATCTTATACTTCTTAGCTAAATAAAGAGTAACTGTAGAATCTATTCCTCCCGAAAGTAAAATTACACCTTTTTCTCTCATTCTTCTCCAAAAAAACTGGCCCAACTATCTTCAGTTTCTGAGATTATAACTTCTTTAAGTTTACAACCTCTTTTAGCTATTTGTGGTTTAAGTTCTTTATAGATAAAATAAGCTATATTTTCTGAAGAAGGGTTGTGTTTTTTAAAAAAACTCAAAGTATTTAAGTTTTTGTGGTCTAATTTAGTCAATACTTTCTTAAGTAAAGCTTTGAGCTCTTTAAAATCTATAACTAACCCTTTTTTGTTGAGAGTATCCTTCTGGACGCTTACCTCTACTTTCCAATTATGACCATGCAGAGACTCACATTTACCTTTATAGCCCCTTAAAGAATGGGCTGAAGAAAAAAAAGATGTAACTTTTAACTTATACATTTTCTACTATTTCAGGGGTAATCTTCTCTTTAAGGATGAGTTTAGTTAATTTAGAAAAATTGGGCGAGTAATCAGTAAGAAAAAAAGAAAGTTTCCCTTTAACATTCTTCTTTCTAAGAAGATTAGCTCTCCTTAACATCCTTCTAGCCTCTTTAGCCACCTCTTCTGCTGAATCTAAAAGCTCTACCCCTCTTAATGTTTTCCTGATTACTCCCTTTAAAAGAGGATAATGTGTACAACCTAATATCAACAACTCTACTTTACCCCTAAATCTCTTAAGGTAAATTTTAGCAACTTCTTCAGTAACTTTAGAGTTTATCCAGCCTTCTTCTACTAAAGACACAAACAAAGGACAAGCCTGAGTAATTATCTTGGCTCCTTTAGCCTTTTTAAGGATAAGCTTCTGATAAGTAGAACTTTTAATAGTTGCCGGAGTTCCTATAATCCCGATTTTTTTAACCTTCTTTTCTAAAACCGCTTTTACCCCCGCCTCTACCACTCCTAAAAGAGGCAGAGAGAAGAAATTCTTTATTTCAGGCAAAGCTACTGAAGAAGTAGAATTACACGCTACAATTATAAACTTTACTCTCATTCTTAAAAGAAAAAGGATATTAGCTATTGAAAGTTTTATTATAGTCTGAGAAGATTTGGTTCCATAAGGAAGATGAGCTGTATCTCCTAAATAGACTATATCCTCAGAAGGCAAAAGCCTTCTCACTTCTTTCAAAACAGTTAATCCTCCAATACCCGAATCAAAAATACCTATAGGAGAATTCTCTTTGTTCATCTTTCTGCTATAGTTTTCTGGGTATAATTTTTCAATCTTAATATCCCTCCAAAAATAGCTAAAGCTAACTGCTTCTGGTAAAGAGAGGTCCGCAAAAGTCTCTCTTCGTACCTATTGGTAAGATAACCTACTTCTACCAGAACTGCTGGGCAAATATTATATTTGAGAACATAGAAAGGAGCCCCTAAAATTTTATTAGTAAATAATCCTAACTTCTCTGCCGAATCTAAAATTGCTGAAGCTAAATACCGGGTTCTCCTCCTGTTTTCCTGGTAAACCATCTTACCTAAAATATTCTTACGACTGACAGGAAGAGTATTATTATTCTTATAAAGTTCTTCAGCAGTAGCTAAGATTTTACTTTGAGTATCTAAAAATTTTAAAGAACCATAGTAAACCTCAAAACCTCTAAGCCTTGAAGAGTAAGGGTTAGCATTAGTGTGAACACTTATAAATAAATCGGCCTTTCTTTTTTTAGCAAAATTCACTCTCCCTTTCAAAGAAACAAAATAATCTCCATTTCTGGTTAGATAAACCTGAAAACCCTCTTTCCTTAAAAGGCTATATAAGTACTTAGCTATTTTTAAGTTAACATCTTTTTCCTTTAACCCCCAGGGCGAAATTGCTCCCGGGTCTCTTCCTCCGTGTCCGGGGTCAATAACAATCCTCTTAATTTCTTGCGGAATAAAAGAACTTAAATCTTTTATCCTTCTCCTTCTAAATCTTACTAAAATTCCCTCCAGAGAACCAGGAATAAAGACTTTGCCTTTTTCATAACTTACTTCCTGATGAAGATTCTCAACAAAACCATTTATAGAAACATAACTTAAACCTGGCTTTAACTCTATCTTAAAAGAATCATCATAGAGAATAATATTCTCATAAAAAGGCTGATAAGTATATTCCAGATTATTCCTCTTACAAAAATCCTTAAGCTCTATCCGGGAAATTTCCTCTATCCGGATAGGCCTTAAACCTACACTAGCGCAACCCCCCAATAACAAGGAAAGACTTATCAATAATAACTTAACCTTCATCTTTAAAAAAGTATTTTTATTTTAACTGCAAAAACCTCAAAAATCAATAATTTTAAGTCCAAATATAGCATTTTTTATTACTTATCGTTTAGGAAAAGAAAATATTAGAAGAAAAGAATACTTAAAAAATAACACTCCCAAATCCTTAAAAGAAATCCTAATAAAAGATTAAAAATACTCCTCTAAAAAATTTCTAATCTTAGAAAGTAAACCTTTATTCTGAATGTATTTATTTTTTATGTTGAAATCAGAAAAAGGGTATTTTAAGGCTCCTGAGGAAGCGCAAAATTTATCAGAGTCTTTATTATCTACAAGGGGAGAATAAAAACAGGGGGAATTTACCGGCAGAGATAATATCCTTTTAGCCAACTCTGAAAAACCTTTAATTTTAGAAGCTCCTCCTATAATAATCAAAGATTCTATCTTCCTTAAAATGTCTTTTTTTTCTAAAATACCTCTCAACTCTTCTAATATCTTCTGATAGCAAGAAAGGAGCATAGAATTTAGAGTCGCCCTCTTAATCTCTCTGTATTTACTAACCTTTTTTACGGTAATAACTCGAGAGTCTTCTAAGTCAGCCTGAGCTAAAGACCCGTAAGAAAGTTTAATTTCCTCAGAAAGCTCAGGAGATACTCCTAATTCCTGAGAAAGCCTGTCATCTATGAATTTACCTCCTTTATAAATAGAAAAACTATCTTCTAAGATAAAATTTCTAAAGTAAGAAAATTCTAATTTATTCTTACCTATATTTAGAAGAGAAAAATTCTTAGGAAGCGCATCTTTCTTCAAAGAAGAAACTTCAGCCAAACTACTCAATATCAACTCTTCATAAGGCCTCTCTAAATACTGAAAAACCTTCTCTAAACTTAAAAGCTCAGTTCTTTTGGCTACATAAAATAAAACATCTATTTCCAGCCTCCTTCCATAAATCCCCAAAGGAGGGTTTCTAAAGACTTTGCCGTCCAATCTAAACTCTAAAGGGTAAGCCTCTAAACAAAAATCTTCCCAATCTAAATTTAAAAGCTCAGCTTCTTTCAAAGAAGAGGTTAGAGAAGATATAGTCAAAGGTAAAGAATGTTTGGGATGAATTAGTTTTTTGTAACTTGCCTTTACCTTCCTTACTTTAGGCTGAGGAAAACAAAAGTATATCTTAGATACTTTAGAAGAAGTGGCTTTTTCTATTTCTGAAATCTCTTTCTTAATTTTCTCCAGAACATCAAAGTCTAATTCCTCGAAATTGCCCTCTTTTCTTTCAATAAGTCTTAATTCAACATCTCTTTCTAAATTTCCTAAAGAACTGCTGAAGGCTAAACTAGCATAGGAAGAATCTATTTTTAAACCTAAGAATAACTTTCTCATCTTCTATATCCTATTACCGGGTCTTTAAACCGCAAATCTATGTAAGCTATCCTTTCCCGTTCTTCATAAAACCGTGGAAGAATCATATCTTTCAAAATCTTTAACTTTTTCCTGTAAGGAGGGGGACCTATTCTTATATCTATCTTATCTAAATTAAAATGGATATCATTAAGAGCATAACTAAATAAAGAAGAGATTTCAAAATCCTTAAAGAAGTTTTTTGTTTTAAGTTCTTTTATTAAAGATACTACCTCTTTAGCATAAGGGAAAAATATTTCTTTTCCTAAATAAATTCCTGCATTCTTACTCCAAGAAGAATTGACTAAAGGTATATGGGAAAATCCCTCTTCTTGAGGACCTGAGCTCACTATTAACTCTTCATCTACTATCCAGAATCTGTCCTTTACTTTTATCTGGAATAAAGGTAAGCGGTTTATAAACTCTACAGAAAGAGTGTCAGGAAATATTCTTTTAACTACTACTTTTTTATATTGAGGATAACTCTTAGCAAGCTGAGAAGAAATAGCTTTAATATCCACAGAAAATATATTCTTACCAAGAAAAGATGAACCTATATTTTCAGTCAGATTAGTTTTAATTTTCTTTACTTTAAAAAAAGGACTTTCTAAAAAGAAATTTTTTAACTTAATAAATAAAAAAGTTAATATTGAAATTGCGAATATTAATAAT
>JAGGWS010000012.1 GCA_021163425.1 Candidatus Omnitrophota bacterium | reverse complement strand
CTTCATAGGTCAGGATATTATAAAATCCATTTTACCCAACCATAATTAAAATCATTTTTTATTTACATAAAATTTTACAATTCTATAATACCTTCTGTATCTTTACTCCCATAGTCTGTGTCAATAACGTCGTGCGGCAATCTAACAAATAATACAAACGAAGGGATCTCTTTCTAAAAATATCCCAATCCTTCATTATTTGCTTTTATTTGCTGTATAACTCTTTTATTTTGGAAACTCTCCATTGGTCATTAGCATCTAGTTACTAATATAAATATGATGGATACTCCAAAATTCAAACCCAGAAACTACTAAATGTTTCTCTCTTAACCATTTTAATATTTCAGGAACATCTTTCATTCGTCTAATTATTTCAAATGGTGTAATAAGTATCTTTTAACCATAATTCTCAAAATTTTTAATCGCCTCTTCTCTTAACTTTTCATGCTCTTCTGGTGTAAGCGGAATTTCTCTTGATCTATTTGGGAATAATTTCTCATATGCTTTAACAAGCAGACTCGCTCTTTGCGTCATTTCATCAAGCCCGGGTCCGTGAATAGGAGGAAATTCAAATTTTTGTAACGTTTTAATATCTTCTTTTCCACTTTTCACCTTTTTTAATAATTCTTTAGCTTCTGAAATAGCTTCCTGCCCTCGTTCCATAATATTATTATAATGGTAATCGAAACCGATCTCCTCTAACGTTTCTTCATCGTATATTTTTAATTCCTTAATCCCTTCATAAAAGAGGTAAATTCCAAATAGTTGATCTTCATGTTTCTTTATAGTAATTTCAAAACTTCGGATGATCTCATTTTTATTTTGATTACTTTCCTCCTTCTTTTCGTTTAATTCTCCTTCCAATACCTTTTCCCAAGGTATCGGATATCCTATACGAGGCCCCGACTCTCCCATTTGAAGAATTATACTGCCATTATTATATGCTTTTTCAAAATATTTTTTGCTAATTCCACACCGGGCATAAACTATCATTTGTCTAATTCCTTTATATTTTTTATGCGGAAGCAAAAGTATTTTGTTTTCTGAAATAAGGCGTTTCAATCTTTGAAAATTATCATCAGTCATTTTTTAAACCTAAGAATCAATATCTGGAATCCGCATTTTCTGGAACTTTTCTTATACCCCTATTCCCCAAGCTCCACTAATAGAGCTATTTGGGCTGTCACGATAAGATTATTTTATTATATTATATTTTTACCAATCTGTCATAAATATTTCTCTTATCTCCACTGTGTCAAGTTTCAGTAGGTAGTTTTTTCTGGCCTTAAAAAGTTAAAGTCCCAGCATCCACTTACAAAATCCTCTCTAACTACCTTACTAAACTAAATATTACACTAAGGGGATATTTTTTGAGGCAATTTCTTCTCAATTATCACTTAGAGTTAAGTTTCTCTTTAGTCAAATTAATTTCAAAACTTACCTAACTTCAGGAACAAACAACTGCTCAAAAACAGCTCCAGCTAACTTTAACCCGCTATCTATACCCTGCCTTCCTACCTGAACTACTGAAAATTCTGAATGATACAATTTCAAGTTAAGAGAAAAAAAGAAAATGTTTATTATAATGACGACAAAGATTATAAAAAGATAGTTTATAATCTTTCTTAGCTCATCTACTTTTAATATCTTAGCCACACAAACTATATGCATCGAGAAGAAAAAACCGGAAAAAAAGAAAAATAGAAATTTGCCCTGTTCAAATTTTAAAATTTTGTTAAAAATTAGATAGATAACTATAAGAATAATAACCCAAAAAGGAATAATATAGTAAGAAACTTTAAACAAAGGAGAGAAAAAACCGAAAATTACCTGGATAAAACGCTGGGTCTTTTTATAGAATTTTAAAGGTTCGACTAAAAATATATGAAGAAGTAAATAACTGGCTATCCCCCAGTATAAGGATTTAGAAAATAAAGGCTCTAACTTAGCAATTTCAAAAATCAGCCCCCGAATAAACCCTATAATTACAGGGAATATCCCTATTATACAGATTAATTTTACAAATTGAAAAAGTCTCTTTGAGCTATTCGGGCTGGATAATTTCTCTTGCATGCATATACTTTCTTAGAACCTCAGGAATAACTACACAGCCATCTTTCCGTTGATAATTCTCCAGTATAGCCACAACCGTTCTGGCTAAAGCTATCCCTGAGCCATTGAGAGTATGGAGAAATAATCTCTTGCCTGTAGCTTTGTCTTTATACCTTACATTGGCTCTTCTGGCTTGAAAATCTTCAAAATTTGAACAGCTGGAAACTTCTAACCACTTATCAATCCCTGGAGAATACACCTCTAAATCATAACATTTAGAGGCAGAAAAACTTAAATCCTGGGTTGCCAGCATTACTACTCTATAAGGAAGTTTAAGAAGCTGTAAAACTTCTTCAGCATCTCTGACCAATTTCTCAAGTTCTTCGTAAGAATTTCCCGGCTTTACAAACTTAACTAACTCCACTTTATCAAACTGATGCACTCTCACTAAACCTTTAGTTTCTCTTCCGTAAGAACCTGCTTCCCTCCGGAAACAAGCAGTATAAGCGGTATAACAAACAGGAAGCTCATCTTCTTCTAAGACTTCGTCTCTAAAAATATTAGTAACTGGGACTTCAGCTGTAGGAATTAAAAATAAATCATCGTCCTTTAACTTATACATATCTTCTTCTAATTTAGGTAACTGGCCTGTTCCGGTCATAGATACTCTATTTACTAAAAAAGGTGGGAATACTTCTTTATAACCATGTTTTTGAGTATGTAAATCCAGCATAAAGTTAAATAAGGCTCTCTCCAATAAAGCTCCCTGCCCTTTAAATAAAATAAAGTTAGAACCAGTAATTTTTGAAGCTCTCTTAAAATCAATTATATCCAGATTTTCGGCTAATTCTATGTGAGTTAAGGGCTTAAAAGAAAAAGCTTTAGGCTCTCCCCAGGTTCTTATTACTCTATTATTAGCAGGACTTCCTTTAGGGATTGAAGGATGGGGAATATTAGGGATATTTAGCAATTGTTGGGCGAATTGCTCTTTAACTTTCTTAAATTCTTCTTCAAGTCCACCCAGTTTTTTAGAAATTTCTCTGGTTTGCTCTATTTTGGGTTTGGGGTCTTTCTTTTCTCTAAGAAGAGAGGAAATCTCATCGTTTATTTTATTCAGTTCTGTTCTCAAAGAATCTATCTCTTTAATAAAACTCCTTCTTTTTTCGTCCAGCTTTAAAAATCCATCTAAATCAAAATCTAAACCCCTATCTTCTAAAGCCTGACGTACTATTTGGGGATTTTCTCTTATGAATTTAATATCTAACATACCTATCTCTGTCTTCCTTCTATAGCCAAAAGCAAAATCACTCCGGCTAGTCCTAACCTTTTATCTAAGACCTTCTTATTATCAACCTTTAACCACACATAAGGGCCTCATTCTACAAACCTTCTTAGAGAGACCGGCTTTATCTACAACCTCTACCACCTCACTTACATCCTTATAAGCAGAAGGGGCTTCCTCTACAATCGTCCTTCTCCCGGTAGCCCTTACCTCTACCCCTTTTGATTTTAACTCCTTTAAAAGATTATTTAAATCTACAGTTCTTATTGCTTCATGTCGAGACTTAAGCCTTCCTGCTCCATGGCAGGTAGAGCTGAAACTTTCCTCTTCTGCTTTTTTTGTACCCACTAATAGATAAGAAGCTCTCCCCATATCTCCAGGGATAATTACCGGTTGCCCTATATCTTTATACTTATCGGGTAACTCCCTATGTCCGGGGCCAAAGGCTCGGGTTGCTCCTTTGCGATGAACGCAGAGAGTCTTCTCTTTCCCTCCAATGGTATATCTTTCAAATTTGGCTATATTATGGGCAACATCGTATATAAGATACATCCCCAGGTTCTGCCAACTCTTAGAAAAAACCTTCTCAAAGCTTTCTCTTGTTAAATACATCAAGATCTGCCTGTTAGCCCAGGCATAATTTGCTGCTGCTTTCATTGCTCCGATGTAGTTTTTAGCTTCTGGACTTTCAATTGGTGCACAGGCAAGCTGACGGTCAGGAACTTTTATACTATACTTATTTAAACATTTAATCATTACTCTTACATAATCATCACAGACCTGATAACCAAATCCTCGGGAGCCAGAGTGAATCATTACTGTAATTTGTCCTATAAATAAACCTAACTTTTCAGCAACTTCTCTATCATAAATATCATCTATAACTTGAACTTCCAAAAAATGATTTCCGCTACCTAAAGTGCCTGCCTGTTGTCTCCCTCTCTCATAAGCCCTTTCCGACACACTATCAGGATCTGCTCCCTCAATTGAACCTCTCTCTTCACAAACTTCTAAATCTTCTTCTATTCCAAAACCTTTTTTTACTGCCCATCTCGCCCCTTCTAAAAGAAGCCTTCTTTCCTCCTGATGAGAAACCCGAATTTGCCCCCTTGAACCTACACCTGAGGGAACATTCTGATATAAGACATCTACTAATTTGCTAATTTTTCCTTCTATATCTTTTAAAGTCAAATTCGTTTTTAAAAGCCTTACTCCACAATTAGAAACTACAAAATTATTGGCTATAAAATTATGATTAGGATTATCTACAGTAAAATCATAAACGTAATCATCAAAACCGTCTACTTCTTCTATTTTCAAAATTTTATCCCATACCATTCCTGAAGTTCCCAAGCCCTGAGTGTACTTTTTTATAAATTCATCAAATCTTAAAAAACCTTCACCAATGTGTAAAGGTCCTCTTCTTTCCTCATAAATAGCTCTTTCAACAAAACCTCTATTAAGCCATTCATAATGTGAAAAATGGTTTAAAATTGAGGAAGCGCCCCATCCTTTTTGAGAATGTAAAATGAGGACTTCTTCAGAAACTTTTTCTCTTTCTTCTATAGCTTTCTTTTTCAGGATCAAGTAATGAAGAGCGCAATTACTTAAATATTTTCTTTTTCTATTATACTCAAAGCCAATTTTTCCATATAAATTTATAAGATTTGAAATATCCGCCTTTAAAATTAACCGCAGACGCCAGGATAATCTTTCTTTTTTATCTATATATTCTTTTCTTTTGCTGATTTCATAAGTCTCTACTTTAAACTGAGAAAGTAAAAGAGATATCTTTTTCAAAAATTCCTCTCCATCCTTAAGGTTATATTCTTTTTTGTTCAAAGAAAGAATAGGAGTATAGAAATTGTATCCATTTATTGTTTTTGGCGAAGAAAGTTCTGCTCCAAATAAAGAAGCAAGAAACAATCTTTTCTGCCATAAAGGAGCTTTAAATATCCATTCAGGAAAATTATAGTTATTAACACACTTATTTCCTAAAGGTAGACCTAAACTTACCAAAAGCACTGCTAAAGAAGAAGAACTTATCTTCAATACAAATTCATCTCGTTCAAATTCTACCTGGGAATAAAAAGTTTTAATAGAATGTTTCCGGCAACGTGAATAAATATTTCCTCCTTTAAATCCAATTTTTTCTAAGTCCTTTTTGACCTCCTTTAAATCTTCCTCTTCTCCATAAAAACAAACTACACCTTTCTGAGTCTGGTTGGTAAAATAAACTGACCCATCTCCAAAGCAATATCCCATAATTTTTATTAAATATCCTGTAGCAGGAGAGTTATACCTTAAAGGAAGAAGCTTTCTTTCTTTAAGATATTTTAAAATTTGACTGATGGCATTACCTCTATTCTTACCTAAACTTATAAGTGTATTTTTTATCTTCTCCTCGGTAAGAATTTCTTCCCAAGAAGGATTTTCATAATCTACCCCTTCAAAAGGATAAAGAGCAATTTCTTCTTCCTCTCTTAACTTAGAAACTTCTTTCATTCCCTCTTTTGTGAAAAAAGGATGGTCAGAAGTAGCAGTAATCTCTTTTCCTGTTTCTGTTTTTATTTTATATACTTTACTTTTTGGTTTTTGCTTTAAAAAGAATAATACCCGGGCAGAAGTTGTCTCCATTTTGCAAAAATCCATACATATCAGTTTTTCCTTCTCAAAAATATCTTTGTAATCTTCAATTTTAATTTTATATCCCAATTCATTAAGAATATATGTATCTGGTGAAAGACAATTGATATCAAAACCAACACCTCCCGGAGAAATTACCCCTCCCTCATCAGGATCAGTTGCTGCTACTCCTCCAATACAATTAGAGACGACAAAATTATTGGCAACAAAATTATGGTCAGGATGAGAAACTGTAAAATCGAAAACAGGCCTTTGATGGGAAATCTTCTCTATCTTTTCAATCTTATCCCAAATCATTCCACTCATTCCTAATCCCCAAGTAGCCTCCTTTAGATAATCTTGAAAGGAAGGAAAACTAAAAGGGATTCGGGGGGTAACTCCCTTACCCTTATTAAGCTTATAACAGACATCGATTATAAATCTGGGTGTTAATGGGTTTCCTGCCAATTGGAGGGCAATTTTTTGATAGCTCAAACCTTTACTCAACAAGCGAGGAATTTTTACCTTTATCGCCTCCTCTTTTTCTTCCAATATCTTCTGTCTTAATTTAAGATATCCAACTGCCACATTAGCAACAAAAGCACGGTGAAAATTATACTCAAAACCAATCTTACTCCAAAGTTTAAAAAGATTCTCTGGCTTTGGTGAGATTACCAGTTCCAATGCCCAAGAGATTTCCCCCCTTTTATTCACATGCCTTTTTCTTTTATCGATATAAAGAACCCTTACCCCAAATTCTTTTAAGAGTTTTGTTATATCCTTTAAAAAATCTTCTCCATTCTTTAGTAGCTCCTCCCTCTTAGACATAGGAAAAACTGGAGCATTGAAATAACCTCTCCTTTCTAATCTTCTGTGAGGAACTCTTAATTCACATCCAAAAAGGGAGGCTAAAAATAGTCGCTTCTGCCAAAGGGGAGCTTTAAAAATCCAGTTAGGAACTCTGTAAGCCTTATCTACTTTACTACCTCGAGGAACTCCTAAACTCTCTAACAATACAACTAAACTGGAGGCATTAACATAAAAAGAGTAACAATTATAATATTTATTTTTTTCTCGCCAGCTTCTTACTCTTCGAAGGTGAATAGGAGATGGGGTATAGCCAATCTCTTCTATATCTTTTCTTAATCTCTCTAAATCCTCTGGTTTACCAGAAAAATGCAAAACACCATCTCCTCTTTTGCCAATAAAATTCATTGATCCATCACCAAAAACAAACCCTATTATTTTTAGAATATAAGGTAATTTAGGATGATTATAAGTTAAGTAAGAAAGGTCTCGTTCCCTTAACTTCCGAATTACTATTTCAAATTTTGGTGTGTTAGGTTTTCTTCCTAACTTTATTAAAGTTTTTCTGATATCCTCTTCTGAAATAATTATCTTCTTGGAAGGTTTTTGATAAGGAATACCTTCGAAAGGAAAGATTGCTATTTTCTCTCCCACAGTTAACTTGTCTATCGGGACCATACCCAAGGGAGTAAGCAAAGGATGATCTCCTGTGGCTTTGATTTCATAACCATTTTTAGTAATTACTTTAAATACTTCTTTTGGTCTTAATTTTATAAATCTTAGAATAGAAGTTTCATCTGGCTTTTTCTGCTTCAAATCAAATGTTATAAGATTCTGACTCTCCCACTCCTTCCCAAAATCCTTAATCGTTTTATAAAATCCAAAACTTGTCAATATTTTTGTATCTTCTGTCAAACAAAAACCATAACCCCAGTGGATATCAGGCATAGCTAAGGAATATTTAACAATCCCCGGTAAGAAAGCTACATTTGCTACCTGCTCATAAGCTTTATCTTTCACGATATGGGAAAGCATTCCTTCGGAAGCATAAATAATTCCTTCTACCCGCATCCCCGGCTTGTAGGACTTAGGAATACGCCATTTATAATCAGAGATTTTCTCTAAGAATCCTGTTTGCATAGGTACTCTTCGCTCTCCTTCTATACATCAAATATAATCTCTGTCTTAAAACCGCTGGAATCTTTCTCTATTTTTAAATTATGGTAAGTTGCTGCTTTAACTTCAGTTTTTACCTCATTAATATAGGGGTTGTAGTCTGAACCTTTCAAAAAAGCTTCTAAGCTACAGAGGTCTCTCTCTTTTATCTTTATATTATAACTCCTGGGCAAAAACTTGTAAGTAAAAAATACTGAAATAAGCTCATTGAGCCAATTAACTAATAACTCTTCAATATTTTCTGCTTCTAAAGTTATTTCTCTTTCTAAATTTGGAAGGATATCTTTATTCTCAGTAATAAGACTAAATAAAGCTTTGGCTGAGTTCTCAAATAACTCTTCTATATTCTGAGCATATACCCTTACTCCAATATCAGCAGTATGCTCAAAAAATTCAAATTCCTTACCCACAACTTTTAAACCTTCAACTTCCTAAATTATTACAAATGGGCCGCGCAGGACTCGAACCTGCAACCCACGGATTAAGAGTCCGTTGCTCTACCAATTGAGCCAGCGGCCCGGAAAGTTAAGCAATATTATATCACATTTTTAAAATTTTTGAATTTTTTAATTTCGATTTGTCAAGCCAATTTAAAAATGTCCGGTTTTTACCAAAATAAAAATGTCCTGTTTTTAAACTTTAACTAACGCTAATTCTTCTCTGTCTTTTCTGCTTTGTAAAAGAGCCTTTTTTGCATCGACCTTCTTTCATATAATGGTCTCTTCCAGGGATGCTCCATAGGAGGTCTATAAATCTTCTTTGGTTTAGGCTTGGGTTTTTCTTTTGGTGGTCTTGTAGCTATTGCTTTATATCT
>JAGGWS010000043.1 GCA_021163425.1 Candidatus Omnitrophota bacterium | reverse complement strand
GATACTTATGAATGGTTAAATAATGTGTATTCGGAAGATAATACTTTTGGTAAAAATTGGTATAGGAGAGAATTTGAATACGGGTATAATCTATATGAAAAAATGTTAAGTGATACTAAAGGCATTAGCGAATTATCTATCCCAGAAGATAAATTAGATGAGTTTGTTTTGCGTCCTGTAGAAAAAGGGTTAAAGAAAACTAGTGTTATCCCCGTTCAAATTTACGATGCTAAAAACTTAAAATCTAAAGGAGTTAGAGATCAATATTTGAATGCAGTAGATATTTATTTATATAGAAAATTTGCCAATCAAGCCATAATACAAAAAACCGAGTGGGTAAATATCTTGATTAATAAGAATTATGATTATCTTTATGGTATAGATTGGGGCGAAGATGAGTTTATCAACTTTTAAAAATCCTTCCATTTTTTAAGAAAATTAGGTTATTTGCTTTTGGAATTCTTCTTATGCTAATATTCTTAACAAAATTCCAAAATACAAATATGCTGGTTAAATATACATCAATAAAATAATGTAGAAATGGAAATGATAAATCTACGATATTGGGATAGGAAAAGAATAAAAAGGATTCTACCAGAAAATCTTGTGAAACGGGAGATTGGTGATAGAGTCTTTCAGCAATCCATACCGAGAGGATCTTTTTTATGGGCTAAGATAGGATGGGAAGGTTTTCTCTTATTGATTGGGTAATAAACCGGCTTGCTTAAATGTGTCATCCCAAAATATAAATTATGCAGTAATGGATTTTTTTAGCTTTTATCCTTTAATCTCTGATACCACTGGGAAGAGGGGGCAGAAAGACCCGAGAATTTTAAAACTTGACTTTAAAAAAAATCGGACTAAAATAGAAGTATGATTGAGAGAAGTCTATTTTTAGAGCTAAAAAATCACCTCTCAAAGAAAGAAATTAGTTTTATTGTAGGTCCTCGTCAGGCAGGAAAGACTACTCTAATGCTTTTTCTTAAAGATTACTTAGAAAAAAAGGGAGAAAAAACTCTATTTTTGAATCTTGATATTGAAGTTGATAGGGAGTATTTTTCTTCTCAAGAAAGACTAATAAAGAAGATTGAGTTAGAATTGGGAAAAAGAAAAGGATTTGTCTTTATAGATGAAATTCAGAGAAAGCAAGATGCAGGTGTATTCTTGAAAGGTATTTATGATATGAGGCTACCTTATAAGTTTATAACTTCAGGCTCAGGTAGTGTAGAATTAAAGGAAAGAATCCACGAATCTCTTATAGGAAGAAAAAGAATTTTTGAGCTTTCTACTTTATCTTTTGAAGAATTTGTTAATTTCAGGACTCAATATAAATATAAAAACAGGCTTTCAGAATTTTTTGAAGTAGAGAAAAGTAAAACTGAACTATTGTTAGAAGAGTATCTAAATTTTGGAGGATATCCCCGCATTGTATTGGAAAATGATTTGAGAGAAAGACAGAAATTAATAAGCGAGATTTATCAGAGTTATATAGAACGAGATATCTCTTACTTATTAAAAGTTAACAAAACAGAAGCCTTCACGCATCTTGCTAAGTTAATATCTTATCAAGTAGGTAATATAATAAATTTCTCAGAATTATCTTCTACGGTGGGAATTTCAATTAAGACATTAAAAGATTATTTATGGTATATGGAAAAAACTTTTGTTATCCAGCGTATTAATCCTTATTTTAAGAATATTCGTAAAGAGATTACAAAATCTCCTGTATATTATTTTTACGACATTGGACTGAGAAACTTTGCTATAGGAGATTTTGGTCGATTAAAAGATGTAGGGTTTGTCTTCCAGAATTTTATCTATAATCTTTTAAAAGAGAAATTACGTGTTAGCTCTGCAAAGATTTATTTCTGGCGCACAAAAGATAAGGCAGAAGTTGATTTTATAGTGGATTTTGGTAAGGAAGTTATTCCTATAGAGGTAAAGTATAAAAAAATGAAATCCCCTGAACTTACGCGCTCATTAAAAAGTTTCATAGAGAAATATGCTCCCCAGAAAGCTGTTGTGGTAAATTTGTCGCTGGATACAAAGATTAATTTGAAAGGGACGCAAATACATATTATCCCTTTTTATAGATTATCTCGGTTGCTGTCAAACAAATTATAAAATGCACCATATCACCGGCACATTAGTATGGTATTACTATATATGCAAGAGAGAAGTATGGTTTATGTCAAGAGAGCTTCATCCTAACCAAAACGACAGCTTCTTAGAAATCGGTAGACTAATTCACGAGAATGCTTATTTACGAGAAAGAAAGGAAATTTTATTTGATAACATAAAGATAGATTTAATCAGAAAAGAAAAAGGCAGCTATATTATTGCCGAAGTTAAAAAATCATCAAAATATTTACTTCCTTCAAAAATGCAACTTCTTTTTTATCTTTACAAATTGAAAAATAGAGGGATAAATCTAAAGGGAGAATTGCTTGTTCCTAGAGAAAAGAAAAGAGAAAGAGTAGAACTTACTTTGGAAAAAGAAGAAGAAATTAAAAATACAATAAAAGAGATAAGAAATATTATCAAAGAAGATACACCGCCTTTGCCTGTTAAAATACCTTTCTGCCGTGGTTGTGCCTATAATGAGTTTTGCTGGGCGGAAGTGTAAGTAATGATTTTACAGTAATTATTTAATTTGCTGCATAGCGAGGGCAGGAAAATATCTTAAATATTTTCTTCTTTTTAGAGAAAAAATATGGTATAATTTCTTTGGAATGGAGAAAGAGATATTAAAACAAATCATAAGGGATTTTCATAAAAATAGACTCCCCCTATCTAAGCCGCGCACCTTAAAAATTCCTTTAAATACGAGAAAAATCGTTACTATTTCTGGGGTAAGAAGAAGTGGCAAGACGTTTGCTCTCTTTGAGACTATAAAGAAGCTTTTATCTTTGAATGTGCCGCAAGAGAGAATTCTTTATGTCAATTTTGAAGACGAGAGGCTTCAGATAAGAAGAGAATCTCTTGATGCTGTAGTTCAGGCGTATAGAGAACTTTACCCTGATTTTAATTTAAATAAATGTTATTTTTTCTTTGATGAGATTCAAAACATTGATGGGTGGGAAAAATTCATACGGCGTATATACGATACCGTAACAAAGAATATTTTTGTCACCGGCTCCAATTCCAAACTTTTAAGCAGGGAAATAGCCACTTCACTACGGGGACGGACCATTACTTATGAAGTGTTCCCTTTGTCTTTCAGAGAATATTTGGAATTTAATAAAGTGGATATTGATTTGTATCATACATCCACAAT
>JAGGWS010000009.1 GCA_021163425.1 Candidatus Omnitrophota bacterium | reverse complement strand
CTTCAACTCTTTTCGAAGTACAACCTACATACCTCTTACCATTACGTCTACTTTTTAATACATAAACTATAGCCATCTCTCTATCTTATTACAGCCCTCGCCTGAGGCGAGTTCGCCTTCGGCGAAAGCTGCTCCCTGCCTGCCGGCAGGCAGGTACCTGCTTAAGCTTCCGCCTGAGGCGGATCAGCCTCTGGCTGAACCGGGGGAAGAATTAGTCTAAAGTGTGAAGTTTAAAAGTCAAAAGTTCAAAAGTCAAAGATCAACTAATGGACTGAATTAACTTACGGAGCATTTTGCATATAATTATACAATCATTTCTAAGTTTTGCAAGTTCAGAATCATTTATCAATCCTTGTGCTCCAGAAAGAGAAAGCATAGGAATACACTCTCTTGCAGAACATAAAGCGTATTCATAAAATTTCTTTCTTTCTCTTTTAGAAATTCTATCAGATCCCTCCGCTAGATTGTTTATTATTGAAAGGGCAGCTCTTCTCAATTGGTCTCCCAAAGAAAACTGGAATATTTTAGGAAATTTGCTCGTTAAATTAAAAATTTCCTTCACAAATGCTAATCCTCTTCTATAAACTTCTAACTTCTCAAAACTAAACTCTTTTTGAACTTCCATCTATAAAACATTTTAATTCCTTATGACTTTTAAACTTAAAACCTTGAAACTCTTTTATTATAGCAGGGGTTTTCGCTCTTGCAAGGCTTTGCTTAGAGTAGCAGAGTCGGTATATTCTATCTGAGAACCTAAAGGAAGGCCTATGCCTATTCTTGACAGTCTTATGTTAAATTTTGAAAGTACATCTCTTAGAAATACAGCAGTTGCTTCTCCTTCAGCATCAGAATCAGTAGCAATTATTATTTCCTTAACTTCTCCTTTATTTATCCTGTTTATAAGGCGGGATAAATCAATACTTTCGGGGCCTCTACCTTCAATTGGCGAAATTGAACCTAAAAGAACATAATAAACTCCTTTAAATGTTCCTGTTTTCTCTAAGGCTAATACATCCTTAGGATATTCCACTATACAGACTAAAGATTTATCGCGAGAGGGGTTCCTACATATAGAACAGAGCTCTTCAGTAGAAAAATTATGACACACTGAACAAGGCTTAATCTTTTCTCTCACCCCTAAAATAAGTTCAGAGAGCTTTTTTACTTTATCTAAGTCAGCCTCTAAAATGTATAAGGCTATCCTTTCAGCGCTCCTCCTGCCAATTCCCGGAAGATAGCTTAATGAAGTTATAAGGTCTTCTAAGATTTCAGGGTAACTACTCATAATCAGAGTTAAGTAATAATTTCTCCATCAAAACTCTTTATGATTTTGCCTAAATCTTCTTTAGGATAAGGAGAATGATTTTGAAACTGGCGAACTTCCTCAGTAAGTAAATACTCTATACCTACTTTCTTATTTAGCTTCTGGCTGAAAGCTTCTTCAACTATTTTTTTCCTCTCACTACCTTCTAAAAACTCCTTATGAAATTTGAAATTCTTAGGAAAACTCAACTTTATAACCCTTCCTTCGGTAGCCTTTATTTCTGCCTCTTTTAAATAAGTGGCTATAGACATTTTGGTAGAGGCTATATCTTCAATTAACTCTTCCCAGACAGCTTTAACTTCTTCTTCAGTAATTGTTTCTTCTGACTTTCCTCCAGAAAAAGAAGGATCCTCCCGAGAACCTTCAGAAGAAGTGTCTCTCTTAAGAGATTTTACAAACTTAGAAAGACCTTCTAAGTTTAGAGCGGCTGATTTATGCTTAAAGGTATCCAGGGAAGTTTTTAGTTCTTCTCTCTGTTCTATACCGGATGGTTTTTCTATACGAGATGGTTTTCCTTTTTCAGGGACAGTTTCCTGAAAATGAGTAAGCTTTATAACTTCTATTTCTAAAGGCACCCTCAAAGAAGGGAAAAATCTACCTATCTTTTTAACCTCAATTAAAGACTCTATTATCTTAATCAGAAAAGGAATATCGGTAATTTTGCTAAGTTCTAAGAATCTTTCTTGGGCCTCAGTAGATACTCCAGCTATTCGGGAAAGAACTCCTTTCCCTAATTTAGCTAAAATAATATTCCTTATATATTCAATAATCCCGTCCAGAAAATTCCCTAATTCATAACCTTGTTCTACTACCTCATTGATAGAAGTAAGAAGATTTCCTAGCTCTTTTTTAAGAAGGTTTTCTACAAAAGAGCTAATCACAGCTTCAGGAATCTGGCCTAAGATGTCTAATATATCTTCAAATTTTACTCCCTCAGTAAGAAGAGGGGCTATCTGGTCAAAGATAGACTCAGCATCACGGATACTTCCTGAAGAAGCCTTAGCTACATATTTCAAGATATCTTCATCTACAGGGATATTCTCTTTCTTAGCTATAAACTCAAGTTTTCTAATAATCTCCTCTTCAGAGAGAAGTCTAAAGTTAAACCTCTGACAGCGGGATAAAATAGTCAAAGGAACTTTATAAGGAGCGGTAGTAGCAAAAATAAATTTCACGTGGTCAGGAGGTTCCTCTAAAGTCTTTAAAAGAGCATTAAAAGCTGCATCGGTAATCTGGTGCACTTCATCGATAATATAGACTTTGTAGCGGGAGTAACTGGGTTTGAATTTCACATTTTCTCTCAATTCTCTTATTTCATCTATCCCTCTATTAGAAGCACCATCTATCTCAATAACATCTAAAGACCTTCCTTCCTGAATCTCTACACAACTTGTACATTTTCTACAGGGTTTAGAAGTAGGTTCAGGAAAGCTCTGACAATTAAAGGCTTTAGCCAAAATCCTGGCTAAAGAAGTCTTTCCTACTCCTCGGGGACCAGAAAACAAATAAGCCTGATGTATCCTCTTAGAGTTTATAGACTCAATAAGCCTTCTGACTACTCCTTCCTGGCCTACTACTTCTGAAAAATCCTGAGGCCTGTATTTTCGGGCAAAAACTAAATAACTCATTATTTAAAATAAGTTATTAAAAATAAAGTATAGCCTAAAAACAAAATAAAAGATTTAAAACGGGAAAAACCAGTCTTTACAAAAAGAGGTACTATTATACTAAAAATAATCAGAATAGGAAGCTCAAAGTTTAAAATAGACTTATCTAAAGTTATAGGCCTTATCAAAGAGGCTAATCCTAACACAACTAAGATATTAAATACATTACTACCTATAACATTACCTACACTTAGAGAAGAGACTTTTTCAACTGATGCCGAAATCGAGACAGCTAACTCCGGGAGAGAGGTCCCTACACCAAATACGGTAATAGCGATAATCCAGGGACTTATCTTAAAAAATCGAGCGATATTTACTCCGGAATTAACCATCATATTAGCACTTGCTAAAAGAAAGACTAAAGATAAAAGGAAAGAAAAGAATATTATTAACTTAGAGTTAATTTTACTAAAAAATCCACTAACCTTAAACTTCTGAGAGTCAATCTCCTTATCTTTACTCAATTTAGAAGACTTACAAGTAAAGATAAAAAAAAGACAAAATACCAAAATAAATATTAAACCTTCAAGGCGAGAAAGAAAACCATCTAAAGAAAAGATATAAAGAAGAAGTGTAGATAAAATCATAATAGATACTTCTTTCCTAAGCAAAGAATTATCTACCCTAAGAGGCCTTATTAACCCCGAGAAGCCTAAAACCAAGCCGATATTAGCAATATTACTTCCTACAATGTTTCCTAAGGCTATATCTTTGTGTTTCTTAATTATTGCCACTAAACTTACAGTGGCTTCGGGTAAAGATGTGCCAAAAGCAATAAATACTAACCCTATAAAAAGAACAGTAAACTTTAAAAGATGGGCTAACCTCACTGAACTTTTTATAAGAAAGTCAGAAGAAATACTGAGAATAATAAGCCCTAGAATAAATATAATAAGATTCAAGAATATACTCATCTTATCTTACCAGCCACACACCAATTATTATCAGAATAACCCCTAATAATCTCAGCCAGCTAAAAACCTCAGACAAGAGAAGCATTCCTAACAGAGCACTACCCAAAGGATAAACTGAACATAAAGGAACAACCACTGAAGAAGGGAGGCTTTTTAAAGCTGAATAACAAGTAAGCATGCCCAATAAGCCAGCAAAAATCCCGGAAAGAGAAAATAAGATTATACTTTTGAAAGAAAGCTTAAAAGAATTAAAGAAAGCATCCTTCATAAAAAACCAAAGATAATTAGAGATAAAAATACAGCTATACTTCTTATAATTAAACCGGAAAGAGGATGAGTTTCCTTTAAAGCTACCTTATCAAACATAGGAGCTATTCCCCAGAACAGTACGGTTAAAATTATAAATAGATAGGCCCACATATTAAGAAAATTACGGAGGGGTGGGGATTCGAACCCCAGGTAGAGCCTTTCGACCCTACAGCGGTTTAGCAAACCGCCGCCTTAAACCACTCGGCCACCCCTCCAAAAATTACACAGTAATTTTTGGACCTCGACCCCGCACCAGCGCGGGGAGAGATCTTTACAACATCAAAGAGCACCCTTTACAAGGCAAGTTTCTTACTACGGCTGAACTTTTTTACCTTTAATTCTCTCTGGCGCGCTGCTGCATAACTG
>JAGGWS010000023.1 GCA_021163425.1 Candidatus Omnitrophota bacterium | reverse complement strand
CTTCAATTTTTTTAACAAATTTTTTCATTTTTTCGATAAAAAAATTATCATATTTTTAAAAATTTGTCAAGATTTTTTTAAAAAAATTTTTAAAATTTTTTATTTAAAAATTTAAATTTTTTAAAGATATTTCAAAAAAATTAGAAATGAAGAAATTTTTTAAGCTGGGAGTAATCCTGCGGGGAGAGACGAAGTTTAAACCTTATTTTGTTATCTGAACTATATTCAGAAGAAAGAATCTGGGCTTTCTTGTAAATAAAATTTAGAAGTCCTGTGTGAAAATAACTGACCATAACTTTAACCTCCACAAAATTCTCTAATATCTTCTCTTCAATTCTTTTTATAAGAGAGTCTAAATTCTGGTGGTATTTTGCCGAAATGTATAAAGCCTGAGGATATTTCTTCCTTATTCTTTCTAAATCCAAAGAATCTAACTTATCAATCTTATTAAAAACATAGAGAGAAGGCTTATCGCCTAAACCTAAATCTTTTAAAATAGTTTCTACTGCCCTGATTACTTTTTCAAAGTTGCTTTTACTTATATCTACTACCTGTAATAAAAGGTCAGAATATTCTAATTCCTCTAAAGTAGCTTTAAAAGCCTCAATCAGTTTCTGAGGTAAATTATGAATAAAACCCACTGTATCAGAGATAACCACTTTTTCTCTTAACTTAAGGTCTCGGGTTAAGGGGTCTAAAGTAGTAAATAAAGCAAAATCTGCCTTTTGGTCTTCTCCAGTAAGAGAATTAAGAAGAGAGGTTTTGCCGGCATTAGTATAACCTATGAGAGCTATGGTAAAAACTCCTTCCCTTTCTCTCCTTTTCCTTAATATCTGTCGATAATTACGAATATTTTCTAATTCTTTTTTAAGTTTAGTGATTCTTTCCTCTATTCTCCTTCTCTCAATCTCTAATTTCTTTTCACCTGGTCCTCGCGTGCCTATGCCTCCACCTAGACGGGAAAGAAATATTCCCTTACCTTTAAGGCGAGGCAAAAGATATTCCAGCTGAGCAAGTTCAACTTGAATCTTTCCAGTAGAAGTTTTAGCGTGTTGGGCAAAAATATCTAAGATAAGCTGGGTTCTATCTATAGTCTTTAAACCAATTATATCTTCTAAATTCCTTTGCTGAGTGGGAGACAAGTCAGTATTAAAAATTACCACTTGAGCCTTCTTCTCCCAGGCTAATTGAGAAATTTCCTCAGCTTTTCCTTTACCTACAAATAATGAAGGATTAACCTTTTTTAGAGAGACTCTTACTGCCTCAACAACTTCACACCCACAAGAAATAACTAACTCCCGGAGTTCTTCTTTTTCCTCTTCAAAACTAAACTCTTTCTTTTTTCTCTCTTTAAAATCAATAACTACTAAAAGAGCTTTTTCTTTAGAAGGAAAAGTCTTGATTAATTTTTTTGCCATTTTTTATCAAAGTCTTTCTCTAATTTTAGAAGCTACCTCTTCAAAAGTTAAACCTTTTACCTCTATCCATTCTATTCTTTTATCCTTCTTAAACCAGGTATATTGGCGTTTAGCAAAATGGCGGGTATTTTTCTTAAGAAGCTCTTTTGCTTCTTGTAAAGTGTATCTTCTCTCTAAAAAACCCTTTATTTCCTTTATCCCTAAAATCTTCTCAGCAGTTTTGCTCAGATTCAATTCTAAAAGATACCTTACTTCATCTACTGCCCCTCTTTTAAACATATCTTCTACTCTCTGATTTATCCTTTCATAAAGAAGTTTTCTTTCCAAATGCAGGCCAAATACCTCTATAGGAAATCTTCCCCAGTAGCCTTTAGCTTCTTTTTGTCTCAAAGATATAGGTTTATTAGTTAAATAATATACTTCTAAAGCCCGGATAATTCTTCTTAAATCCTGAGGGTTTATCTTTGTTGAAGCCAGAGGGTCTACCTCTTTTAACTTTTCATACAAAGAACTTACTCCCTTCTCCTGAACTATTTTTAATAAATTTTGTCGTAATTGAGGAGAAGAGCCTCCTCCTTCAAATATGCCGTCTAAAAGAACTTTTGCATAAAGCCCACTGCCTCCAACAAAGATAAAGTTTTTCTCAGGATATTGAGTTATTATAGAATCTACCTCCTTTTTAAACTTATACACATCAAATTCTTCTTCTACAGAAACAATATCTATCATATAATGCTTTATTTCTTTTAGAGCTTTGTCATCAGGTTTATCCACCAAAACCCTGGGTTCTCTATAAACCAGCATAGAATCACAAGAAATAATCTCTGCATCTATCCTCTTAGCGAGCTCTACTCCTACCTCAGTCTTGCCCGCAGCAGTAGGTCCAACTATAAATACTAAAGGATAATTATCTCTCATAAACTTCAGTTTTAAAATTACTCAAAAATCTGAACATATCAGGGAAAGATTCGGGCAGGAAAACCTTTCTCAAGGAGAGCTTCCACCAAATTTTGAGCTTCTTCTCTTCTTAAAAATTCTCCAGCTCTTACTTTATAAAAAACCTTACCATTTTCTTTTTCTTCATCTATATAGACTGAAAACCCTTTTCTCTTTAAAGACTTAACCAGGCCCAAAGCATTCTTTTTATCTGTAAAAGCTCCTATCTGAACTATAAATTTAAACCCTCTTTTTCTCAGTTCGGCTAACTTACTAGCTTCAATACTATCTGAATACCTTTCTTCTAAAATTTTCATATATTCCCTCTTTAAACCCCAATTCCCTAACTTCTCCTCACAATAAATAAGATGTAAGTAAGCATAACTTAGAAGTTTACTTTCAGGGTATTTATTCAGGAAGTAATTATAGATTTTTTTAGCTTGAGAGTAGTTTCCTTCTAAATAAAAGCTATCAGCTATCCTGAGAATACCTTTAGGAGTATATAGAGAAGAAGGGTATTTTTTATAGAGAGCGCGAAAAGTTTCTCTGGCTTTAACTAAGCTCCCATTACCTATATAAGCTTCTCCTAATAAAAATAGAACTTTATCTTCTTCAGAGGAATTTTTATTTAAATAAAGATCAGCCAGTCTTATAGCAGTAGCATAATCTTCGAGAATTAAAGCCTCTTCTATAGCCCGAATTTGGGCAAAAGAGAATTTAAGATTAAGAAGAAAGATAATTAGAATTAGAAAGATTATCTTTATAGACTTTTTCTTATTTCTCATTAATAAATTCTAAAGATATCTTTCTTTGTGAATCTAGTAATATTTTATGCCGCCTCTCTTTTTCCTTCAGAGGAACGTCATCTTCTAATTTAAAAGCTGAAGTATGAGGCCGGGGTGAATATTTAAATATATAGGCATATTTAAACCTTACCCTTTCTAAAACATCTTTAGTTTCAAAAAAATCTTCCTCAGTCTCAGTGGGAAAACCCACAATAATATCTGTGCTTAAGGTGCCTCTTACTATTTCTTTGTAGTCATTTACTAAATTGAGGTAATCTTCTTTAGTATAACCTCTATTCATTAATTTTAAAATTCTATCAGAACCGGATTGAAATGGCAAATGCAGATGTTTTTTTATTTTTTGGGAATTAGCCATCAACTCAAAAAGTTCTCTGGAGGTATTTTTAGGATGAGAAGTAACAAAATCTATCTTCTCTATCCCTTCAATTTTTTCTATCATTCTTAGTAACTTCACAAAATCTATAATCTGTAATTTGTAATCTGTAATTTGTCCGCCAGAGGCGGACCCTTCGCCTGAGGCGAATCCTTCGCCGGAGGCGAATCCACCTCTGGTGGAACCTCTGGTGGAGCCTTCGGCGGATAATCTGTATTGATAATCATTAACATTCTGTCCTAAAAGGGTAATTTTCTTTATACCCAGTTTAACATTTCTTTTTACCTCATCTATTATATCTTCAGGGTTCCTCAACCGCAAAGGCCCTCTGACAAAAGGGACAATACAATAAGAACAGTAATTAGAACATCCTGTGGAAATAACCACATAGGCATAATCTTTTCGAACTCGAAAGGAAGAAGAATAAAAATCTTCCTTTCTCTCTTTATCTTCTATATCAATTATTCTTACTCCTTCTTTTCTAATTTTCTCTATATAATAAGGGACTTTATCAAAATTTGCTGGTCCTATAATTAAATCAAGATGAGACATTTTTTTAAATAATTCCTCTCCTCTATTTTTTGCCATACAACCAACAAGCCCAATAACCATTTTATAATCTGTAATCTGAAATCTATAATTTGTAATTTGTAATTTGTAATTTGTAATTTTCTTCAATGAACCCAAAAAAGATATTGCTCTATTTTCAGCATGCTCTCTAACTGAACAGGTGTTAACTAAAATAACATCCGCATCTTCAGGTTCACTAACTAAAATATACCCCCTATCCAGAAAAAGTCCACATAAAGCCTCAGAATCCCGATCATTCATCTGACATCCAAATGTTTTAATATACAATTTCATATTAGCCAATTAAATCTGTAATTTGAAATCTGAAATCTGTAATCTGTAATTTGTAATCTGTAATTATCTATTTTTATTTCTTATCTCTTCCAACTTTTTCAAAAATTCCCTCT
>JAGGWS010000034.1 GCA_021163425.1 Candidatus Omnitrophota bacterium | reverse complement strand
TTCTTCATTTAATCCTTTAAGGTGGAAGGTCTCATGGAGAATAACATCATTAATGAGGGCTTGGAAGATTTGGGATTCTTTAGAGTTTACAGGTGGTGCTCTTGCAATTAAACTTTCTAAGATTGCTATTTTTTGAGGTACAGTTACTGTATCTGTTAATTTACCTGTTTCAGTCTTATCAACTAAAATCACTAATTCTTTAGGAGCAATTGCTAAGTTAAATCTCTTGAGACTATTATTTAAGTAATAATTGTAAAAGATCTCTTTCTGTTTCTGAGCAGGTTTTTGATAAGGCTCTTTTAATCTTGCAGGATACTCAAACTGGAGATAATTCAACTTTTTCTTTTTACTTAACCTATCTTTTTCCACCCCTGGGGTGGTAGAAATGGTATTTTCCTTAGCCACATCCAATGAGTAGGATAGAAGTGGTTTTCTACAGTTGCGTATTCCTTGATTTTCAAAAGAAAGTGTTGTATAAATAAGCCAATGAATAATTCTATTAAACCAATTAGATTGAGTGCTCATGCTAAGATTCGGGCTTCTGCAAGAGGCACCTGTGAAGAAGAAATTGTTGAAACTATCAAAACCTCTAAATAGGAAACTTCGCAACTGGGCAAACTTGAGCGTAGAAAAGATTTTGTATTCAAAAAGAGCTGGAACAATAAAATCTACTGAACCAAACAGATAAGGCCAATATTTGTAGAAGAAAATAAAGAAATTATTGTTATCACTGTCTATGTTTATTATTCTTAACAAGGAGGAGAAGAAATGAGAATTACTTATGATTCCCAAATCGATGCCCTTTATATAATGCTTAAAGAGACCAAAGTAACTACCAAACAGATTGGCGAAGAGATTACTGCTGACTACGATTCGGAAGGAAGACTGGCTGGAATTGAAATATTGGATGCCCTTAAACGCCTCGGTGATAAGTCTATTTTCAAAAAGATTACCCTGGAAGAAATTGCCTTGAGCTCCTAACCTTCTCCCAAACTCCTTCGTATCCCTCAAAGTCTCTTCTCCCTCAATTATTCCTTTATATATATGGCTGATTAGTTCGCGGCAGAGAATTTCCAACTGTTTAGTTTGAGAGAGATTAAAGAAATAAGGGTGTAGATAAATAGTCTTTGTGGAAATATCGCAACCGGAAACATTGTGCTGGGTGAGATTGAAATCAGTGGTAACACTCAAAACAAACTCAGGAGGACCACGCTTGATTATATTTGTTAGCTCATTTAATCTATTGGTTAGAATATTTTCCTGATTACCTACAAATTTTCCTTTTTCTGCTTTTCTTATCTTATAAACACCTTCATCCAATACCACTTTTGCTTCTGTGTGTTGAGGTTTGGTTGTTTTTCTAGCTTCTTGAGGTGTCTTTAATGGATAGGTATTTATTGGGCTTGAGGAAACTCCTAATATATTAGCTCCTAATTGCCTTAAAGATCTTTGAGACTTTAAACTGGTTGCTTCTGTGTATAATCTTGATACTGGTTCTGTTCCTGATAATCTTATACAGAGCCAATCTCCACTTGTAAATACAACTTTTAAGCCATCTACAGTAATAACACTTTCAACTTCATAGGAAGGAGCAAAAGATTTAATTAACTTGGTTATAGATTTATTTTCTACAGTTACGTTTTCTTCTTCTTTTGCTACTTTTATCAATTCAGCGGCTTTTTCTTTAAGTTCTTTAGTTAAAGGAATGTTATCTCTTTTATAGAAAAACTGTTTACCAATAGTTTTTTCTATCTCTTTCTTAAAGGTAATAATACTTTTGTTTTGAGAAGCAACTATCCATAATGCTATTAAGGTAATAGCTATGCCATCATCCCATGATTTTATAAATGGTCCTACTCCTACGTGGGCACTTTCTTCTCCTGCTACTAAGAAGTTTTTACCTTCTTTTATTGCTTTTTCTACAAACCACTTAAACCCAACTGCTGTTTCAATAAGCTCTAACTTTAAGAATTCAGATATAGCATTGACAAAATTAGAAGTAGCAACAGTCTTACCAACAGCACCTTTTAGATTTTTCTTAGCAAAGAAGTAAACAGACAAAGCAATCATTTCATTGGCTGATATTTCTTTTCCTCCAAAATCAATTACACCGAATCTATCAGCATCTCCATCAGTAAGTAAAACTATTGTGTTTTTATCTTCTTTGGCTAATTGTAAAGTATTTTTTATGCTTTCTTTTTCAGTAGGATTGGGTGCACCATTTACTTCGCTAAATTGTGGATCTCTGTTATTAGTATGGATAAATTTTATAAATTCTCTATTTACCTTTCTTTCTATTTCTCTATAAATTGCCTCTAAATATCTTAAGGAGGTACCTTGCATAGGGTCTAAGATGAGCTTAAATTGAGGATTTTTCTTTATGTAGTTTATTATCTCTTGCCAGGCGCCTAAATTTTTAAGAGCGGGAATAATGTAATTATATACATATTTATCTATTGCCTCCTTAAGCGTTACTTCTTTTATAAGGCCTTTTTCTTTAGCAACCTTATAAGGAATATACTTATAATATTTGGCTTTATTGGCATACTCTGATATTAAATCTGTCACCTCTTTGGGAGCTGCGCCACCATGATAAGGAGAGAATTTAAAACCATCATCTGTGTATTTATTATGAGAAGCAGTAAGATTGACTACTCCGCTTATTTTGCTATCAGAGTTTGCCAGATAAGCTAAAACAGGGGTAGGGGTTGGTTCTTCTATAATAATCTTTACAAGAATATCATTGGCAGCCAAAATTGAAGCAATTTCTTTTGCAAAATCATAATTTCCTTTTCTTGGGTCATAGCCAATTAAAATATAGCCTTCTTTTATATAGTTGGTGTAGTAATCAGCTAACCCTTGGGCGCATCTTCTGACGTTGTCCATATTGAAATCTTTGCCCAATATTCCCCGCCATCCAGATGTGCCGAATTTGATAAGAGTGCCGGTGGTTTTAAGAGGAAGAGTTTTTACTTCCAGAGCACTCGATGCCGGCGGTCCACGACGTCTCAACAATGAAATCTCTTCTCTATGAGTAGAAATATCTCCCTCATATTCCAGCACAGAAGAAACGAAGAGCTTTCTATATATATCAAGTGCATACCTTTTTTCCATTGCTTCGGCAGTAACCTTATCATTCGCTGCTTTGTAAGATTCAAACATAATCTCCTTCCATAACTCTTTATCCTCATAAAAAATCCGAGAGGCTATCTCAACTTTCCTTAGAATATCAGCTGGAGCTTTTTTATAGAATAGTTCTAGATCCGCTTCAGCACCATAAGGAGTATCCTTTAGATATGAATCTAAAAGAAAGCCACTTCCTTCCTTAATTTCCTCATTAAAATCAGTTATCCATTCAATTGCTCCTGCTCCTCTTATGGCAATATTTACTCCACCATTTAAGCCCGTTCGCTGATCAGAAGTCCCGCAGGCCTCTTCCAAAGGACGTGGCATGTTTATACAAATATCTGCACCGATTGCCTGCATCTTAAGAAGTCTTGCATCAGAATTAGAAACATAAACAAAACGTCCTCTCAATCTCTCAACCTCATTACTCCAACGTTTAAATTCATATACCCAAAACGGCATATATTCCGGTCCTCCAACTACGAGTTGTATCCCTAGTCCATACACATATTCTCTATCGCTAAATATGTAATCTAATACTTTTTCCGATAAATTACGATTGTATTCCGTCTGCAAATCAGGAATGTCTTTAAACCAAATCTGTAGCAACTCTCCACGTGTAAATTTTTCCCCACGATCAGCACAAAGAATATGGACTAAAAATCTCAACATAGGATATTGACTCTTATAATCAACAATTCTTCTTATTGCCCACATTGTAAGTTTATCTTCTCTCAACTCTATCCCTGTACACTTTTTGACTTCCTCTAAGGCTTCTCTCTTACCTTGCTTGTGAATCTCAAATAGTACTTCATGATCAATCTCTCTATTTTCTCTCTCTATCTTAAGTAACAGAGGATTTTTCCAAGTATTACCTGATCCATTAAGAATCCCTATAATATGACCATCAAAATCCTCGCCATACATTGTTTTAAATAGTTTCTCTGCAGCTATTGCATGTTCTTTACTTACCCCATTAATGATATCTGCTAATTTCATTGCTATATAACAAAAATCAACCACACCATCAGCCCGTAAGAACATCGATCTTATCCTATAAGAGTCATTTTTCTCTAAACCTAAAGTGTATATCATTCTCTCTATATCTACACGTAAACTTGCCAAATGAAATCTCTCAAGTCCCACAGGAACATTGGTATGAACAGTGTACACGACTTTTGTTTTTGCAAAATCTCTATCCTGTTTTATTTGCACTGCAGCAACTACAGTATGGGCTTCATTTAGATGAAGTATATCGGGAATAATATTAAGAGACTTCAATAGTAAATACACAGCCTTACCGAACACAACTTCTTGAGTAAATCGGCAAATTCTATCTTCAGTATACAAAACATCAAATACATCTGGGCTCCATAACAGAAAATTCCACGTTCCTCCACGATTAACTTTATATACCTCTACTGGTATCTCAGGATTGTTATAGATATTTGCTGGATCGGTAGTATCCCATGCTCTAACTTTCAACACCAGAGGTCTATCTTCTTCATCGTACACTCTCAAAATAACTCCTTTTTCTTGGAGGTCTCTATAATCTACATCTATAATTTCTTCTCCTCTCTTTAGTTTTGCATAAATAGGTTGAACTCCATAAGCTTTCATTCCTATAGTAGCGAGTCCCTCTAACTTATCACCAAAATAAGCACCAAGCCCTCCCTTGGTATTAGCATTCTGAGCATCATAACCCTCAAACTCAGGAATATTTCCTTCCATGGATATAGTTACTATTAATTTATCTTTCAACTGAGGAATATTCTTCCCTATCCATAGTGGCGAAGAGTTAATCTTCCCTGATTTTCTCAAAATTATCAGATTACCTTTGGAAGAAGCAACTAGAGTAAAATCTAGAGCTTGCATTATCTCTAAACCATATCCTGTACTTCCTCCCCATCCCCAACGAGCTTCTTCCTTGCTTCTACTTAACTTAAGATTATCTTCAGTTATACCTCGCCCTCTATCGACTCCTAAAACTCTTATCCCTTCATCTATGCTCATCAAGACAACAATACCTTCCTCAGCATGTCTATAAATGTTGCCAGCTAACTCATAGGCTGCCGTCCAAACTTTACTAATTTCTCTCTCTCCTAACCCTATCCCCTTGCATAAAGTTTTAATATCACTATGTAAAGAATTTAAAGTTCTTCTCATATGAATTTCTGATAACTCTCTCCAAATTTTAGCTTCATGCCACATGACATACTCAGGATCATAGAGTTTTTCTATTTTTATCTTTATCTCCTCTATCCATTCGGGTGTCTTAATCATAAATATTCTTGATCCTTTAGCTTCCATATCATCTAAAATATGCTTAACCTTGATGTAATCTCTCTTTAATAAAGCTATCCACAAATCATACTCTTGAGGAAAGATCTTGTTTCTTTCTATTCCCCATATATTCACTTCCCTACTTTCATAATCTAAATCTGACAAAATACATGCTTTTACTATCGAAGAAGAAGTGCTCAACTCTATATTTATTTTTATTATATTTTTCCGAATAATACTAAATTTATCATATCCTTCAAATAATAATAATTTTGACACTATAAACTCTCCAATTTCATAATCTCTGTATTTACCTTCAATCTTTTTAAAAAGTTTATAGAAAGATTCATAACTGATGGGTCTTATTAGTCTTGCTAAAGTAATATGCAAAAGAGGTGTCTTTCTTCTCCCTGTATCGTCAGGATACGCCTCTTCAAGGTATCTCCGCAATTCGAATATTGTATTATCATCTACGTAACCTTGAACAATAATTGTGCCATCAGGAGTTAAATTAACTCCTCGGAAAATATAACGTATCTCCTTAGAACCAATCCTTTCAATTATATGTCTTCTATATTCTCGTGCCATTTGAAGAGTAAGACGAGGCTTTCCAAGATAATTCTTATCTAAAGGTCTTTCAAATACAAGTACAAATACAGTAGTATGAATTAATTCCTCGGACAAGAAATAAAATTCAGGAAATTCATTCTTTAAATCATCTATTATCTTACGTAAATTTCTCTTTAAAGGCTTTGGAAATTCAGAAAATGGAATTACAGATGTAATATAATAAACATTTTCATTATTCACAAAGGAAGGAACTCTATAAGAGGAAATCAATCTCTCTGTAGAAGTCCAAATCTCCTCATAAGCCTTCTCTAACTCTTCTTTACTTGCAACTCTAATTGAAGAACTAACATTGAAAGTCTTATACCCTCTATCTTGGTATAAAGCTACATAACAAGCCTCAAGAAATTGTCTTACATCTTTAATATCGTGGATTAAAGCAAGCCAAACCATTGTCTCTTTAGACTCATCTCTATCACGTAAGAATTTATAATTACCTTTGGCTAAATATTCACTACTATCAATTATTCCTTTTTCAATCAAAGGATCACCTCTCCTTACCACAGCTAAAGCATTAAATCCATTTAGGTAAGTAACATTGCCTGCAGCAATTTCAAATGATAGAACATTGTCCCTATATTTTATACTAGGAATAATACCTCTGTTAGCTATGAGTGTATCTCTCAGAATACCTATATCGTAAATAAAGTATAATCGATTGTAAGGAATTCCAGGTAGTCTCTCTTTTTCTCTTTTTTGTACTGATTTGGTAAGTTCATCTAACTCTTTTTGGATAACTATTGCGTTAGCATCTAAACCTTCTAGGATAATGATATATCTCTGTTCGGGTAAGATAGTTAGAGCTAAGCCTCCCTTCTGTCCTTTAGGATTACCCATCATCTCAAATATTGCATCGGCACCTCTTGCTTCTTTTAGATGCTTAAATAGAGCAAACATTTTAATATCTAAGGCATTTGCAGGAGCAAGGAAGATTAGATCGTTAATGCGATGAAAAGCTCCTATCTCTACTTCTCTATTCTGAAGCCAATCGAACACAGACTCATTTAGAGGAACCTGTCTGCTATTGTAAGGATTGAGATAGTAACCTTCAGTGAAATCTAAAGCCTCTAAAGCGTAACCATGGTTATAGGTAACTAGTTTAGAAGAAAGTATCTTTATCTGTCTATCTTTAATGATGAAAGCAGGACCATAACCACTATCAACAAGAACAATATTCTCATGATTAAAACCAAAGAACATGTTTTCAATTAGATCTCTTTCCACTAAACTCTGAATATCTTCGCTGATATGTATAACAAATTTCAGATTATTAAATACAATCTCTCTATCTCCACCTTTAAATTCTCTCTCTATAGCTTTTCTTAAAGCAAGAAACTTCCTTGTTCCTAAGGAAATCCCCTTCTTACCCTCACTCATTCCTATCAGTTTTAACTGCTGAGCAATATCAATGATATCTAATCCCCAGATACGGCATTTCTCAATAGGAAGCTCTAAACCCTCCTTAAAGAGAGAATCTTGCATTCTTCTTGCTTGTCCTCCTGCCATAATCTGAATAAATACCTTACCTTCTTTAATATCTCTTAATACTTCCTCTCTTTTGTTAGTCAGTTCTCTCTCAAAATCTTCTAAGTAATATAAGGTAGGTATACTTAATCTCCCTAAATAAGGTAAAATTTTTTGATAGTTTATACGGTCAACGATTTCCTGAATAAGATAAGGATTATTCATAGAGAAAGCGTAATCTAGTTCATCTATAATATGAATACGTGTACTACGTGAGGTTATAAACTGAATAAGAGTCTCTTTAAGATTGTCAACCAGATAGTTCTTAAGAGAAGAACTTGAATAATATCTTTCACTAAATACTCTATTCTTAGGATTATCTAAATAATCAACTACTCTCAGGCCATCCTTTATGTATTTTGCTTCTTTGCAATCATGGAGTACAGCACCCTGACCAGGAATATAGGCTTTTCTGGGCCTGCCTATTTCAGAATCTATTATAGGATTGTTATCTTTGTCTCTTTGTTCATTAGGTAAAATCCCTTTATCTATATAAAAATCATATCTGCGCATTCCTCCTAAAGCTTTTATTTTTCTAAACCAAGTTAAATCTCCTGTAGGCATTTCAGGTGAAATATTTCCTGGTATTTTTTTGCTCTGTTTTATAGCAAGAGGCATATCAAAATCATCAGAGGCTATTGTTTTTCCATCTATTAGTGCTTTTATTACATCTTCTATTACATAATAACCATAGAGACGATTATAAGGTATTCCTCTAAGTCCTTGGGTTTTATTAAGGGCTTCTTGAGTAAAAAGGTCTAATTTCCCATCTTTGCCATTTAAAATTAAAGGATTCTTTGTGGCTAATCCTTCTATTAAAAGTAAATAAGGTTGATTTATACTTAAAGCCAATCCTCCTTTCTGGCCTGTAGGATTAGACATCATTTCAAGATAAAGATTTATATCTTTATATTCTTCCTTAGAACGCAAACCTAAAAACGAAGCAAACATAATGATATCTATGGAGGTAAAAGGATGAAGAAGTAATAAATCATTTATTCTGCGGATTACTCCGTATTTTGCGCCTTTGTTAAGCATATATAAGAAAACAGGTTCTTCAAGAGGTATCTCCTCTCCATCCTCAGTTAAAGTAAAAGCTTTGGGGTTTCCTTCTTCATCTACTCCATGAATAAAGGCAAGTTCTATAAATGCATATCCATGATTCCAACTTGTTTTTGTATTCTTTATTATTTCTACTGTATTAGGAGAAGTGAGTATAAATTCAGGGCCGTACCCACCCCTTACAAAGACAATATTTTTAGGATTAAATCCGAAAAATTTCTTACCACTTACTTTACTTTCTGATAAAAAGGCTTTTTTGGTTTCATTTTCTATTTCTTTAGATATGCTTACTATAGCTTTGTAGTTATGTTTTATATCTTTTATTTTCCTATCAGTTAATCCATAGTATTTTTTAAGATTAAGAATTCCCTGTTCTGCCGCAAGCATTTCTCTCTCACCAAAGCCTATGTTCTTTCTGTAGGGAGGTGAACTCTTAATTAATCCCATCTGCTCTGCTATTTCCCATACATTTAGATTAGAGAGTCTTAATTTTTCTGCAGGTAATTCTATTCCTAATTTTCTCAAGCTGTTATCCATCCTTGTTCCTTGACCCGCAAAAGGCATCTGATCCACTCTCCTACCTGCTATCATAGATTCAATAGCTTTACCTATATCCATATGATCTTCAATCCAAGTAGTTTGAGCTTCTTCTAAGTCTTCTAAGAAGTCTAATACAGGATAGCTATTAAAGAGGTTTATTAGTTGTTCAAGTCTTTCTTTCTTTACAGTAGTATCTTCTATAAAGTAAGCTTTATATATTTCATAAGAAAGACTTCTTTCCCTAAGGAGTTTTTCTAATCTTTCTCTAATGGATTCAGGATGATAACGTCTTTGAAGAAGAAGGATATCTTTATCAGAGAATTTAAGAGAAGAAGAGCTTATATACTTTTCAGGGTTAATAAGCATATCAAGGTATTCAGGATTTTGTTTGATGTATTGATGACTTAGGTAAGGAAGATAAATTAATTTTTCTTTTGCTTCTTTTTCCTTTCCTTCACTTAACAATTTTAACGCTTCTCTTATAGCTGTAGCTGAAGCATCTCCAACAGGTGGAAGCAGTTTTATATCCAAAGAGGTTTTTATCTTCTTCTGTTTTCCTCTCTGAATAAAGACAGCCGTTATCTTATGAAAGAGGACATTGAGGTTGTATTTTTGAGGATTTTCTTCTAATTTTTGAATAGTATCTGGTTTTGGTTCTCTTCCTTTATTTATTACCCACTCAAGATACTCGTCTGTTCCTTTTAGAAGGTTATCTGGTGCTTCCTCTTTTGCCCATCTGTTATAGTGGTCTCCTCCTACAATATAGAAGGCATCGATTTTTTGATGGGGATTAAGTTTTAGAATTCTTATAATGTCGGTTTCCCCATCAGGACTTTTGTTCTCCGTAAATTCAAATAAAGGATTAAATAGTGCTAAGACTTTAGGAGTAAGTTCAAAGCGATACTTTTGAGTATGAACAAGGATAGGTTTTCTCTCATCAGGTCCTTGAATTACAAAGATTACTTTGTCTAATTCTTGCTCAGCGATCACTTTTAATCCAACTAATAAATGATCCCAATGTAAAGGATTAGCTGCACAAGGATATATTCCTATTCTTATAACTGTTGAGATAGGCTTGAGAGAAGGTTGTTCTTTTTGGGTTCTTACTTTAACAGAAGGATTAATTTTTCCTTCCTTAAGGAGGTTTTCTATTTTTTGTAAATATTCTTTTGCTTGAGTTAATCTATTTTGGATTTTTGGATGGCTAAAGTTTATATTTAATTCTTTGCTCATTAAGCGGAATTGATCAGAGATGTTTCGGTAGATGGTTGAGATAGGAGAGCTTGAGAAATTTAGTTTAATAAAGACTCCGTATTTTTGTAAAAGGTCTTCTCTAGGTGGTAAATGTTTATAGATATCTAAGGCTTTAGGTTTCCAGGCATATTTACTACCCTCTTCAGCCTCGTAATATATGGTGATATAATGATCTTTTACTTTTTGACCAAGGAGATATTTTGTAATGATTTTTTCAAGTTTATCTATCTCTTTAGCTTCTATTATGGGAGAATAGAAGTTGTTATGGTCTTCATTGCCATAATATATATCGTAAGGCAAGATAAACTCATCTACTATTTTTCTAACAATCTCTTTAAATACTTTAGACTTTTCTGTGAAATAGAATTGGAGGGGACTGCTGGTGGATTTTGTAGGCGAAGAACTATAATATCTCTTACTAAATACTCTATTCTTAGGATTGTCTAAATAATCAACTACTCTTAGGCCATCTTTTATGTATTTTGCTTCTTTGCAATCATGAACTGTACCTTTATTAACCATAAACCATGGACGCCCAAATTCAATCTCAAACGATTTTACTTTTCTTGGTATTTTCTGTATCTTTTCAACTTCTAAAATAGAACTACTTGATTGATTTTTCTTCAATTCTTTAATCTTTTCTTTAACGTTTTGAGAGGTAAGGGAAGAGATAAAATTTACTGCATTTTCTATAAAAGGTGCTTTAAATTTACAAATAATATGTGGATTATCACGCCAGTACCATTCATCCCCATCAGTGTGCTCCTCGCTAGGAAAACGTTCACCTTCTGCTACTTTAGCAGCTAATGGAACACTATAAAGTAAAATTTTAGAAACATCACTTATTGGAACTCCTTCTTCTATTAGTTTTCTTCCTAAATTTATAGAGAATTCAAATACCATCCTTTTTTCTTTTCCTGAAAAGTTCATTTTAATCACCTTCAAGATCTTAGGAAGTACTTCAGCCACATAATACCTTTGTTCTCCAAATTCATTGATTAGAGATATCTTTAATAGCTTAATCTGGCATATATCAAATTTTTTAAAAGCCCGACAAAATATTGTAAAAATAAATCCTGCAATATCAATAAACAGAATATAAAGAAATTTAAGCAAAATAGGAAAAATAATTATAGACAAAATTACAAACAAATCAGAATGCATTAGAATAAAATTAATAACAGAATTAATTGATTGAGATATACACTCAATTGGTGAACTACTTTTGAAATTTTCTGATTTAATTACAGATGAAGAATTTTTTAATTTTTTATAAATATAAGAATTTAAAATAGCAGAAATAAACTCCTTGTCTATCTTCTTTCTCTCAAAATCATTCCAATTTTAACAAACCTCAGGAACTCCTTCGATAAGATGTTGAATTATATCTTTATTATTTATCTTTATTCTAGTAAGACTATCAAAATCATAGAATCCACCTTTTACCAATTTAAATTCAGGATAATGAGTAAAGGTTTCACAAGCCTGATGAAAAGCTTTTCTAAAATAAGACTTATCTTTATACTCTTTTTCTTTGCCTATTTCTTTTGCAAGAAGAGGCTCAAGAAGAATAAATTCCTTACAACTTTCAATTTGTCTTTCTAATAAACTTAATATTTTCCTCTTATGCTTGAATATAATTATTTTTTCTACACTCTTTATAAAAGGTAGTATTAAAATACCAATAAGAAAGAATATTAAATTAGCAGAAATGAATCCATAAAAGGCTGAAGCAAAACTTGAAAGAATTGTTATAAAAGTTAAACACCTTGGAAAAGTTTGTGTATGTTTATTCCATAACCATTTAAAATTATCTTTTGTTGCGTTAAAGAAAGAGTAAAAGAATCCCCCTACAACTCTTAAAGTAGCAAAACGTTTATTTGTATCTGTGAGTAGCCATACACTTAAAGGAATTAAAGCCTTAGGATCAACAATTACACCAAATAAACCTAGAAGGGTAAGTATTAATTTTTCAGAGCTGTTTTTACTCCTTATAATACTTATAGCTATCCATAAGTTAAAAAGAGAAAGATAAAACCATAGATGCGCAGAGTAAAAATAACCTATAGCAAAGCTAACAAGAAAGGACATTACTCCTGCTAATCCCTTAGTAGTAATATCTTCTTTTATAGGTTTAGGATCAAACACATAAGGACCAATAATCCATGAAACTAACATAAATATGTATCTTACAGAAACAATATAGAAAATTAAGGGATGGTAAGGAGCGAAGAATATTATTAATGGTAAAACACACGCAGCTATTCTTGCGCCATATTGATTAAACTTATAGATATCTTTGAATGGAGTAGGTTGAGAAGGAGTAACTCTTGGTGAAGGAGGAAATTTTGCCTTTCCAGCTAAAGTGTCAACTCTTATTGCTTCATCATAATGAGGTATTAAAGAAGTAAAAAACCAGAAAAACCCTGGATTAAAAATTAAACCCCAGATAAATCTACCTAATCCAAAAGGTGTTCCGAATCTTTTATTAAGCATTAAAACTGTATTTAAATTTATAGATTCTGCTAATCCATAACCTAAAAGAATAAATAAATAGGCAAATGGAAAAGAATGGGCAGGATCTAAAAATAATACTATTGCCATTAAAGCAAAAATTACATTAGCTAAAACTACCAATGGTTTAAACCCAAAGAAAGCACCTGTATTAAATACATGTGTTAACTTCCAATTTAAGGGTGCGTATTCACTAAATAATAAATCTATACCAAAGAAATCTTGCACCATCTCATAATAATCGGCAGCATACTTTCTATCTGGAGTTAAGGCTCCAATGTAAGTGGCTGTCTTTGCTGCACCAATAAGCATCATCTGATTATAAAGAATCTCCACTCCATCAGATATACTTACCAAAGCTTCAGTTAAATCTTCTGCATTTCGTGATAAAGGAATAAAGGCTCTTCTTTCGTATGTTTCTTTCTTCCAGTATTTTCCATATTCACCTAATATTCCATAAGTACTCATAAACAACTGAACTTCTTGTGTCCAAGTAGATTCACTCATATCTAAATTAGCTACTACTTTACTTAAACGAGCATCAGCAGCATACATAGGAAAAATTAAACTTCCACAATTAGGAGTGGATTCTAAAAGATAAGCCTGATAAGGCATAAAGAAACTTTCTTCAAATCTTGTCTCCATTATTGCATCCTGTCTTAAAGAGATAAGATTACGATAACGAGAATTACAGGCAATTGCTGGCGCTTTTGCACCATGAGTCATTTGAATAATATTTCCTACTCCTCCTACTTCTCCTGGCCCTCCTGCACTTACTCTTGCAAAGTAATATTTGTTCTCAACTCTTTCTAAATAATTATTCTTAAGGTGGGTAGCTAAAAGAATAAATTTTTCTTCTACAAGTTTATCGTAATAATAATCATATTTTAAAAACTTTTTTTCATTTTCCTGTAGCTGGTTATTATTCATTAAATATTCAATTTCTTTTTCTGATAATATC
>JAGGWS010000061.1 GCA_021163425.1 Candidatus Omnitrophota bacterium | reverse complement strand
TTTATCTTTCTTACCCCAAGAACTCCAGCCACAAATTAAAGATCTCCTCATTTTTCTTAAATTAGTTAAAATTCCTTCCTCAATAGAAGAGAATATTCAAGCATATTACAAGTTACAGGCAAGATTTGAGGTATCAGGAGGAATGATAGAGAAATTTAAAGAAAATTATTTTAAAATTTTTAAAGTATCTTTAGCAGTAAGGACTTTGAAAGGAAGATTTTTGCGGGTTAAAAAATGCCTATTTTCCGTTACTAATACATCAGCTCCTATCCACTCAGTGTATGCGGCAATAAAAGCATCAGCAGGTTTTAATCCCAAAGATTCATACTTAGCACCTATCTCAAAAGGGACAAAAATATCTTCATCAATTCTTGTTAATTTGTTTATTGAGATAATAAACTCTTTAAAGGCTTCAGCGGTTAGATTATTACGAACCTCTTCAACAATAAATCGAGGAATACGTAGAGAGATTTCATCACTATGTTCTATAATTTTCTCAAGAAGCTTTACACATACAGGATCACGAACACTACCGAGAGCAAAGATATATTCGTTACTATCAAGAACGAGCAACAAACTTCTCTCCCCAGAGTTTTTCTCTATTTTTACGGATTTGGTTGATAATTTCCTGTTTACTCATTCCTTGATAGGGAGATTTAACCTTAGACATAAGTTCACGTATTCTCTTAAATCTCCGTTTAATTTCTCTCATATTCTTGGTATTTTTCCACATTGTTTACTCACCTCCTCTATAACCATACCATCTTTATTACCGAATGTCAAGAAAGCAATAGCTTCCAGTCCAGTTCATTCGAAAGAAAATGTTAAACAACTTCCTTCTTCCAGCTCTATCCAGAGAATAGTAATTTATAATCCTCAGAACAACATAGGAGGAGTTAAAAGTTATGTAGATACTCAGGTTGAACTTCTTGGGAAAAAAGGCATAGAGGTCTGTTATCTTGATGCTTTATCTAAACTTTATGAAGAGATTAAGGAAGAGTTGAAGAAGTTAGGCAAGATTGATTTGGTTGTGGTACATAGTTTAGGTCTTCCTACAGAATTGGCATTTCTAAATTTTGCTAAAGAAAATAAAATTCCTCTGGTAACATTTTACCATCAAAGAGAATGGGAAATTCATTTATTTAATCAACCTATTTATATTGAAGCAAATAAGGTATGTGTGGTCAGCAAGGCAACTATTGAAGCGGTAAATAAGGGTATTTTAGAGGGATATCTTCCTTCCCGTTGTAAAGAAAAATTTGTGTATGCAGGACCTTTAGTCAATCCTATCTTCTTTAAAGAACATAAGTTTGACAGGAGTGTATTAAGAAAAGAATTAGAAATAGGAGAAGGAGAATTTGTCATATTTAACCCTAATCGACCTACTTTTTCTAAAGGTATAAATGAGATAGTAAAAATCATAAGTAGATTAAGAGATGATTTTGAAGCTAAAAGAATAGAAAGAAAGCCCAGACTATTAGTTGTAGGCAAAGTAGTAATTTCTCCTAAGATTTGTGCTTCTATAAATGCGAGCTTGAGAGAATATGTAACATTGAGAGATTTTGCCTCACCTGAGGAGATGCTAAAACTTTATGCACTTTCAGATATAGTAGTTCTTTTCAGTTATGGGGAAGGAACACCTTTAGTACTGGCTGAAGCTCAGGCAATGGGTATTCCACCAATTGCTACTCGTGTGGGAGGAGTAAAGGAAGTTATAAAATATGAAGCTAACATAATAAATGGCAGTGGAGTGATAGTTGATTGGTGCTATTCGGGAGCAGGTGTAGATATAGATAAAACTGTAGATATGTTTGTTAACTACATCAGATTTTTAATCTCTAAACCAGAAGTTTTAGAGAAGATGGGGAAGAATGCTAAGGAATTTGCACAAAAGTTTCATCCTGAACTTATGATAGAAAGACAAATAGAGATATTTGACAGAGTGATAGAAGAATATAAAGGATGCGGTTCTGCTCTATGCACAACATTCTCAGCCAGTTCCTCAATTAGTTATCTGTTTCAGAGAGTGGTGGTTGCTGAGAAGATAAATATTAAAATAAAACATTCTATCCTTCTTATAACTGTTCAATTTAATAATAAAGAAAAGCTGAATATTCACAGGTATAAAGAAAGATTTAAAAAAGAGTTAGTTCCTCCTCAAGAAATTAGTGAGGCGGGTGTTTTAAGATGCATAAATAGGGAAATCAATATTAAGTTTACCCAGTTCTTCCAAAGGAAAACGCTTGCTTACTTGAAGAATTTCTATTCCAAAAAGTCTTCCTTCCTTATCAATATCACACAAGATACCTTCTCTGATTTCAATAGTCTCTTTTACTTCTTTCTCGGGTTGAAATTGAATATAGAGAGCATCTGCTTCTTTATCGTAAGTAATCTTCATAAATTATCCCTCCTTTTTCCAATAACAGGTAATAATTATAGTGTTTCTTTCAATAGTTTTATAAATTACAACAAGTCTTTTGTTTCCGATTTTTCTTTCTACTTTGATTCTTTCTTTAAATGTTTCTTCTACCTTTTCAGGATTTTCTATAGTGAGTTTTACCTCTTTTTCAGAAATTTTTCTCTGCCACATTCTAACTTTACTGTGTTGGGTGAAAATAATCATTTTTCAAAGAATAACATTCTTTTCGCTCTTTGTCAATTCATAAATTTAAATCCACCTTATATCTACTTACAACAGTCTTCAAGAATAATCCAGGAAACCGAAACAATAGATACTGCCCACCAGATAAGGGATGAGTTTGAGAGAATAGGAAGAATTGCCATATTGATAGAGTCGTTTACTATAGAATCGGGCCAGTTAATCCTCTTAGGCAAAAAGAGCTATCCTCAAATTGAGAAAATCCACTCCGAAACAATTGAAAGATTATACCAGATAAAGGATAGAAGTATAAAGGTAATTATAGAAGATTTCCAAAATTCAAGCTCTCCAGTTGAGTCTTTAGTGGTGGATATTGAGAAGATAAATATTAAAATAAAACATTCTATCTCCTCCTTCTATCAAGAACTTTTCCAGAACTCTCAATATTACCAAAACATAAAGGCTCAATACCAGTTAGGATTAGGAATAATAGAGAAGAATTTGAAAGAAGTTTTACCCAAACCAATGTTAGAGAAACTAATTTCAGTTATTAAAGTCAATGCTCCGCCTCAGAGGAAATCTTTAGATGAGATAGATTTATCTTTCTTACCCCAAGAACTCCAGCCACAAATTAAAGATCTCCTCATTTTTCTTAAATTAGTTAAAATTCCTTCCTCAATAGAAGAGAATATTCAAGCATATTACAAGTTACAGGCAAGATTT
>JAGGWS010000056.1 GCA_021163425.1 Candidatus Omnitrophota bacterium | reverse complement strand
ATTTTATATTAATCCCTATAGTTATGGTGGTAGCTAATCTTCCCTTAACTTCGGCAGGATTAGGGACTCGAGAATTTACTATGGTTTATTTCTTTTCTAAAATAGGTGTAGAGAAATCTTTGGCTTTAGGGATATCTTTGGTGAACTTCTTTTTTATAGTTATTTTAGGATTATTGGGAGGAGTTCTTTATGTTACATTTTATAGTAGACGGTTACAATCTTATAAACAAAATAGCTGAAATTAAGAATCTATCTCTTTCCGATAAGAGGTCTTACCTTGTTTTTCTTCTTGAGGATTTCAGAAGAACCACGAGTTTAAATAATAAAATTAGTGTAGTTTTTGATGGTAGAGAAGATGTGATTCCTTCAGAAGTTTTAAGCAGGAGGATAGAAGTTATGTTTTCTAAAGGAGAATCTGCAGATTTATTGATAAAGAAGTTAGTTAAAAATAGCTCCTCTCCCCGAAGTATTTTGGTGATTACCGAAGACAAAGCTATTATAAATTATGTAAGGAGCCGGGGAGCAAATTCTGAAAAGAGCTCAGAGTTTCTAAAAAAATTAAAGAAGAGGCTGAAGAAGAAGAGAGAATTGGAGGATAATTTCAAAATAGATACTTTTAAAGCTTACCAGATAACCGAAGAATTAAGGAGAATATGGGAAGAGAAGTATTAGTGAGTGCCTGTTTATTAGGAAGAAAATGCCGTTTTGATGGAAAGAGCAAGCTGAATAAATCTCTTATTAAGTTTTTAAGGAAGAATAGGTTTATCCCTTTAGGGATTTGTCCTGAAGAATTAGGAGGGTTGAGGGGAAAGAGGGGGCCTTTTGAATTTAAAGGGAAAGCTGAGCAAATTCTGGAGAAAAAAGGAGAAGTTAGAGACCCTCAGGGAAGAGTTTTTACTTCTTATTTTTTAAAGGGAGCATATAAAGCTTTAGCCCTGGCTAAAAAGAGAAAGATAGAAATAGCTATTCTTAAAAGTAAGAGTCCTTCTTGTTCTCCAGATTACGTTTACGATGGAACTTTTAAAAAAGTTATTAAAAAAGGGTTAGGTATTTCTGCTTATCTCTTAAAGAAGAATAAGATAAAGATATTTTCAGAATCTAACTACAAACTTATTAAACCTGAAAGCAGAAGTTCTAAAAAGAGAATTAAAAGATGCTGAAGGCATTAGAGGTTTTAACTAAAGAGGCTTCTTTTGAATCTACTGGCTATAAGAGATTTTTAGATTACATATATCCAGCTTTAAGTTCTGAAGGAATATTCCGATTATTTAAAATTCTTATTACTAATAAATGTCAGAATAATTGTTTATATTGCGGGGCGAGAGCTAAGAGGAGTTGTCAGCGTTTTTTTATAACTCCTCAGCAGTTAGCGAGGATTTTTCTTGAATTTTATAAAGCTAAAAAGGTAGAAGGTTTGTTTGTTTCTTCAGGGATTTATAAAAGTCCAGATTATTCTCAAAGGCTTATCTTAGATACAGTATATATTCTCAGAAAGGAATTCAATTTTAGAGGATTTATTCATGCTAAAGTCCTTCCTTCAGCAGATTTAAATCTCATTAAAGGGTTAGCTTTTCTTGCTGACCGGGTTTCTATTAACCTAGAGGCTTCAGCAGAAGTATTCTTTAAAAAGCTGTGTCCGGAAAAGGATTACAATCAGGGAGTAATTGAAAGGCTCGGGTTTCTTTCTTCTTTAGGTGAAAGGGGAGTTTTTAAATCTGGAGTTACTTCGCAGATAGTAGTAGGTGCAGATAAGGAGAAAGATAACCAGATTTTGAAGTTAAGCTCTTTCCTTTATACTAACTACGGCTTAAGGAGAGTTTACTATAGTGGTTTTTCCCCGGTGGAGAATACACCTTTAGAGAATAAGAAACCTGTCTCTGAGCAGAGAATTCTCCGGCTTTATCAGGCAGATGTATTGATAAGAAAATATGGGTTTAAGTTTCAGGAATTGTTCTTTGATAAGGAAGGAAATCTTCCTCAAGATAGAGACCCTAAATTAGTCTGGGCTTATAACCATCGAGAAATCTTTCCAGTTAATATTAATAAGGCAGATTTGCATCTTTTGAGGAGAGTTCCCGGGATAGGGATTAAGTCTTCAGAGAAAATTGTAAGGATTAGGAAATTCTTTAGATTTAAATATTGGGAGGACTTAAAAAAACTTCGGATAGATATAAAGAGAGTAAAGGGCTGGATAAGATTTGATTAAAATATGGGGTTTATAAAGTTTCTTGGCACAGCAGGAGCAAGATTTGTAATGCTTACTCAACTCCGGGCTTCTGGTGGAATATGGATAAAGTTTAATGAAGAAAATATATTAATTGATCCGGGTCCAGGTTCTTTAGTTAGAGCTTTAAATTCTAAACCTAAACTTCAACCTCAGAAGTTATCAGGATTAATCCTTACTCATAAGCATTTAGACCACTCCAACGATATAAATTTAATGATAGAGGCAATGACTGAAGGTGGATTTAAAAAGAGAGGTCTTCTTTTTGCTCCTTCTGATGCCTTGGGTAAAGGAGGAGTTATTTTTGATTATCTTCTTGATTTTCCCGAAAAAATAACTCTTCTGAAAAAGGGTAAATTTAAGATAGGTAGTTTTGAATTTGAGGTACCTTCTGCAATGGTTCATCCTGTAGAAACTTACGGTTTAAAATTTAGAATGGGTAAGTTTTTAGTTTCTTTAATTACTGATACTGAATACTTTGAAGATTTGGTTGATTATTATAAAGCAGATATTTTGATAATAAATGTGGTCTTTTTAGAGAAAAGAAAGGGTGTTCAACATCTCTGTTTAGAAGAGGCAGAAAAATTAATTTCTTCTATAAAACCTCAAAAAGTTATCCTTACTCATTTTGGAATGACTATGCTGAGAGCTAAACCCCATATTTTAGAAGAGAGTTTGAGCAAGAAATTGGGAATAGAAGTAAAGTCAGCTTACGATGGGATGAGACTGGATTTTTAAGGACTTAGAATCCTTAGTTTTCGAAAATTGCTTAGGGTTGAATTGGAATTTTAAAGTGCTAAAATAACTTCTATGGTAGAAAAAAGAACCCTTCCTCGATTTAAAGCTCCGATAAGGTTGGAATACTGGATACTTAGTAATAACCAGAAGTTTTTAGGTTTAGCTGTGGATATAAGTATGAAGGGGATGAGACTTCAAGGACAAAAGCCCTTGGAAAAAGATGAAATTTTAGATATATTCTTTTACTTTCCTAATAGACCAGCCCAGGAAGCTGCGGGGAGAGTAGTCTGGATTAGAGATTATTCTCAATACTTTCAGGCAGGTATCTGCTTCTTAAGTATCAAAGATTCTTTAAAAGAGGCTATTTTTAAATATATCTTCGACTATTTTCCTCAAGAGATGCAAGCCCGTTGGTGGAAGGAGTCAAATACTGAAAGATGATTTTTCTCTTAAGAAAACCTTCTTTCAGTACATGCAGAGTATTCTGGAGGTTGCCTTGACAAGATTTGCAGTATTTAGAAGAGAAACCGACCTGTATAAAAAGGATTTTCAAAGTTTAGGAGAACTTTTAGAAGATAAAGCCAAGGAGTTTGCCCGGAAACCTTTTTTAATTTTTGGGAGAAGAAAATTTACCTTTTCAGAAATCAATAATCTTTCTTCTTATCTGGCTTCTTTTCTAAATAAGGAAGATATAGGTTTTCAGGATAGAGTTTGTATCTGGATAGGTAATCTACCCTGGTTTGTGATATCCTATTTTGCTATCCTTAAACTAGGAGCAATAGCAGTTCCTGTAAATAGTATGTTTAAGAGAGAAGAAGCTAAGTTTTTAGTAGAAGATACTCAGGCTAAAGTATTAATAGTTGCTCCAGAAAATATAGAATCTGCTCTCAATATAAAATTAAGAGTAAATTCCCTTTCTAAAATAATTTCTTTTTCTTTTAATAAAGATGTTTATCAGGAAGTAATTGATTTGAGAGATATTCTCAGTAGAAAAGAGGAATTTTTTAAGAGGGCAATGGTTAGACCCCAGGATATAGCAGAAATTCTCTACACTTCCGGAACTACCGGGAAACCTAAAGGAGCCTGCCTTACCCACAGGAATTTACTTGCCAATATAAGAGACTGTCAGGTTGCTATCTCTGCTTCTTCTAAAGATGTTTTCTCTTGTTTTTTACCTTTGTTTCATTCTTTTGCTTCCACAGTTTGTCTTCTTTTTCCTCTTTATACAGGCTCAACTACCGTACTCTTTAGGTCAATAAGACCTTTTAAGAGAGTTTTGAAGGGGATATTTAAAAATAGAGTCAGTGTATTTGTGGGAGTCCCTTCTATTTTTTCAGCCTTAAAGGAAGTAAAACTCCCTTTAATTTTTAGGATTCCTTTGCTTAAGAAGTTCTCTAATCCTTTAAGAGTGGCAATTTCAGGAGCTTCAGCTTTAGATCGTGAGGTAATCCCAGCTTTTGAAAAGAAGTTTGGTATACCTTTATTAGAGGGTTACGGTTTAACTGAAGCTTCACCAGTGGTTTCTCTAAACCCTTTAAAAGGGAAAAGGAAACCTGGTTCAATAGGAAAAGTATTTTTTTCTCAAGAAGTAAAGGTGGTAGATTCTCAAGGTAGAGAATTACCAGTAGGAGAGGTAGGAGAATTAATAGTAAAGGGGCCCAATGTTATGAAGGGTTATTTTAAAAGAGTAGAGGATACCCAAAAAACTATAAGAGATGGCTGGCTTTATACTGGAGATTTAGCCAAGATTGACGAAGAAGGCTTTATTTATATTGTAGGCAGGATAAAGGATATGATAAATGTGAGGGGTTTAAATGTTTATCCTCGGGAAGTAGAAGAAGTTATCTATCAACTGCCTCAGGTTAAAGAATGTGCAGTGGTAGGTATAAATCATCCTCGTAAAGGAGAGGTGCCTTTAGCTTTTATTGTCTTTAAAGAAGGAAAGAGTTTATCTTCTCAGGAGATTTTCAATTATCTTAAAGATAGACTTGCTATTTATAAATTGCCCTGGAGGATAGAGGTAAGAGAATCTCTTCCTAAGTCTTCTACGGGAAAAATTGTGAAATACTTGCTTAAAGAAGAAGCGGAATTAAAATTTTTTAAGTAAGAGATTTAAATAAAAAATATCACAGAGATATAAAGATAATGCAGGATTTAGAGGGTTATCGTATAAGAGCGGGTAAGCTCAAAAAACCTGCGGCAGTAGGAAGAAATTCTCTCCGGGTAGTAGAAGTAATGAATAAGATTATAATTTACACTCTTTCCTATTTAAGACCTTCTTCTAATCTTGATAAAAGTTAGAGTAAGTTTGATAAAGATTTTCTTGGATTAACAAATTTTAATTTAAGAGTTGACACAATAAGAAAAATAAGAGATAATTTACCCCGTATTAACCTGAAATAAAAGTAAAGAAAGGAAGGGACCGAAAGTGGAAGGGAAAAATTTAAGTTCTCAATTGGAAGAAGCTTATTTTTCTTCTATTAAGAAGCTGAACGATGGAGAAATAGTCAAAGGCAGAATTGTTGAGGTAAGACCTAAAGAAGTAATTATTGATATAGGCTATAAGTCTGAGGGTGTGGTTCCCCGAGATGAATTTTCTTTGCAAGATACGCCCTCTGTGGGCTCAGAGGTTGAAGTCTTGGTGGAGAAGGTAGAGGATGAAGAAGGAAGATTAGTGATTTCTTATGAAAGAGCAAAGAAGAGTTTAGGCTGGAGAAAGTTGATTACCGAATATAAAGAAGGTGATCTGGTTGAGGGCGTAGTTAATCGCAAAGTAAAAGGGGGATTTATGGTAGAGGTTTTTGGAGTAGAAGGTTTCTTGCCGGGGAGTCTTTCTACCTTTAGATATCTTCCTGATGAAGAAGTTTTAGGGAAAAAGTTTCTCTTTCAGATAATAAAATTAAGCAGACTTAAACAGAATTTTATAGTTTCCCGTCGGGATGCTTTAAGACTTGAGAAGGAGATACAAAAAAGAAAAATTTGGGATTCTCTTAAGGTAGGTAAGGTGGTAAAAGGGCGGGTTAAGAGTATTACTGATTTTGGAGCTTTTGTAGATATTGGAGGTATTGATGGGCTACTCCATATTGCTGATATGAGCTGGCGTAAGGTTAATAATCCTCAGGAAGTAGTAGCTGTGGGAGATGAGGTAGAAGTTATGATTTTGAATATAGATAAACAATCGCAGAGGCTTTCTTTAGGAATGAAACAGCTTACTCCTGACCCTTGGGCTAATATTGAAGAGAGATTTCCTCAGGGTTCAGTAGTTAAAGGTAAAATAGTAAATATTCAGCCCTACGGGATATTTGTAGAATTAGACAAAGGTATTGAAGGTTTAGTTCATATTTCAGAACTTTCCTGGTCTAAGGCTAAAGTTGACCCCTTTTCTTATTATGCTATTGGAGATATGGTAGAGGTAAAAGTTGTTAATGTCGATATTCCTAATCGCAAGATTTCTTTAAGCATAAAGCGTTTGGAAAAAGACCCCTGGCAGGAAATACCTCAAATTTTAGAGAAAGGTGCTAAAGTAAAAGGTAAAGTGATAGGATTTATCCAAAATGCAGCTTTCGTAGAGTTGCCTCCTGGAGTAGAAGGTATAATTTACACTCAGGATTTATCCTGGACTAAAAGAATAAATAGACCCCAGGAGGTTTTAAAAAGAAACCATACTTATGAGTTTAAAGTCTTAGAAATTGACAACAATAACCGTAGAGTTATTTTGGGACTTAAGCAATTGAGGGAGGATCCTTGGCCAAGAATTGTTAAAAGTTATCCTGTGGGAAAAGTTGTAGAAGGAGAAGTTGTAAAGATAACTGATTTTGGAATTTTTGTGAGGTTAGAAGAAGAACTTGAGGGCTTAATATTTGGAGATGAAATTGAACCTGAACTTAAAGAAAATATTAAGGTAGGAGACAAAATTAAGGCTGAAATTATAAAAGTTGATACTGAAAACCGGAAAATTGGACTTTCGGCTAAAATAGATGAATCTCAGGAAAGAAGTAGTTAGGCAACTTCGTCTTATAGAAAGGGGAAGCCAGGAAATAATCTCCAAAGATGAACTTTTCAAGAAAATAGAGTTTTCCCTTCGTAAAAATAAACCTTTAAAAGTTAAAGCAGGATTTGACCCTACCACTAAAGATATTCATTTAGGGCATACAGTCTTACTTAAGAAGCTCAGAACTTTCCAGGATTTAGGTCATATAGTTTATTTTATTATAGGGGACTTTACTGCCAGGATTGGAGATCCTTCAGGAAGGAGTGAATTGAGGCCTTCTTTAACTGAGGAAGAAGTTTTAGCTAACGCTTCTACTTATACCCGGCAGGCTTTTAAAATACTCGATAGAAAAAAGACCAAGGTTATATTTAATAGTAAGTGGTTTAAAAATTTAAAGATAGAGGATTTCTTTACAATTCTTAAAAGTTATACCGTAGCCAGGTTGTTAGAGCGAGATGATTTCTCTTTGAGAATGAAAGAGAATAGACCAATAACTGTTTTAGAGTTTTTGTATCCTCTTATGCAAGGCTATGACTCAGTTAAAATTGAGGCTGATGTGGAGTTAGGGGGAACTGATCAGAAATTTAACTTAATTGTAGGAAGGCATCTCCAGGAATTTTTTGGACAACCTCCTCAGGTAATAATTACTCTGCCTCTTTTAGTAGGTTTAGATGGAAAAAATAAGATGTCTAAATCTTTAGGCAATTTCATTGGAATAGATGAACCTCCTTCAGAGATTTTTGGAAAAACTATGTCTATATCTGATGAGTTAATGTACCATTATTTTGAAGTCCTTACTGATTTTGATTTAGATAAATTAAAGAAGACGCACCCTAAAGAAGCCAAAGAACTTTTAGCTTTTAATCTCATTTGCTGGTTTTATGATGAAGAAACAGCTATTAGAGAAAAAGAGAGATTTAATGAAATCTTTTCTAAAAAAAAGTTAGATAAACAGGATTTTCCTGTTTATCCTCTTAAAGAAGAGAAGAATATTTTAGATTTACTTCTGGAGAAAAAATTAGTTAGCTCCCGGAATGAGGCCCGAAGGTTAATAAAACAAAAAGCCTTAGAATTTGAAGGAGAAAAAATATTAGATGATAAATTTATAATAAATAAACCAGGCCTTTTAAAAGTAGGGAAAAAGAAATTTTTGAGAATAGTAAAGAATTCTTAAAGAAAGTAGAGGCCAGGACTAAAGGCAGATTCGCTTGGGATGAAAAGCTTTTTAGTAATTATTTTTAACATTTTGTTATTGTAATAACAATATATATTTATCCCCTTGACAGGTAAAAATCGGTGTGCTATAGTTTATATCTGCTAAAAGAGAAAATTTTGATTAGAGGATTAGATAATAGTAGTTAAAGGATTTTTGGAAAGGAGAAGGGTCGTTAAAGAGCATCCTTCGGGGTGCTTTTTTTGTCGTCTGTTCTTTGAAACAAAAAGCCTTTTGGAGGGTTTGATCCTGGCTCAGAGTGAACGCTGGCGGCGTGGATTAGGCATGCAAGTCGAGCGATCCTGAAAAGACGAACTTCTTGAACTTTTGGAAGTTCCGACGAAAGTCGGAATGGAAGAAAGGGAAAGAAGGGAGTTTTTCGGGATAGCGGCAAACGGGTGAGTAACGCGTGGGTTATCTACCCTAAGATGAGGGATAGTCCGGCGAAAGCAGGAGTAATACCTCGTATATCCCGACGTTATGTCGGGAGAAAGGTGGCTTAATCTCGAGTTTTCGGGATGCTGCCGTCTTAGGAGGAGCCCGCGTCCTATCAGCTAGTTGGTAGGGTAATGGCCTACCAAGGCTATGACGGGTAGCTGGCCTTAGTGGGTGGTCAGCCACACCGGGACTGAGATACTGCCCGGACTCCTACGGGAGGCTGCAGTCGAGAATCTTTCCCAATGCCCGCAAGGGTGAGGATGCGACGCCGCGTGGAGGATGAAGGCCTTCGGGTTGTAAACTCCTTTTGTCAGGGAAGAAAACTCCGAGGTTAATAGCCTTGGGGCTTGACGTTACCTGACGAATAAGCCACGGCTAACTCCGTGCCAGCAGCCGCGGTAATACGGAGGTGGCTAGCGTTACTCGGTATTACTGGGTGTAAAGGGTCCGCAGGCGGCTAAGTAAGTAAAAGGTGAAATCCTCTGGCTTAACCGGAGAACTGCCTTTTATACTGCTTAGCTAGAGGACAAGAGAGGAGAGCGGAACTGCCGGTGTAAGGGTGAAATCTGTGGATATCAGCAGGAACACCAGTGGCGAAGGCGGCTCTCTGGCTTGCTCCTGACGCTCAGGGACGAAAGCTAGGGGAGCAAACAGGATTAGAT
>JAGGWS010000062.1 GCA_021163425.1 Candidatus Omnitrophota bacterium | reverse complement strand
ATATTAGTAGATTGTTTTATATTTTCCCCAGTAATATCTTCCATTTTTATATTAAACAATCCATTTTTTAGTTCAAAAAGAGCTATTAAATCTGAAATGTTAATATGAAGAATTATTGATTTTTTAGCTTTTACATAGAAAGTCCAGAAAAAATTGTATCTCAACACAAGGTCACAAAAGGCGCAAACTATATTTTTCTTAGACAACATTTGATCTTTAAATCCAGAATAATCAAATCCAATTAAAGTCGGTTGAAGAAACGTTCTTCTTTCAAAATGCTCATTATTGCTATATTTTGTATATAAACTGCCACAGATTTCACATTTGTTACTTCCTTCTCGAAACTCATATCTACTACCAACGAGCTTTGAAATAATTTCTTTTTTTTCTACTTGAATATAAACTCCTTCTTTTCCCCACTCCTTCTTAAACAAATTATCTTTAACTAATACCTCCAAACTTTTACCTGTTTTATTTTCATAATCTTTAATAGCTTTTTTGACCTTATTAACTTCCGATTGAGAAAGATTTTTCCATAATGAAGGGGCAGAAATGAATTTTGAGCCTATAGAGGTTCCCCATGTTCTTGAAGCAAAAGGTCTTCTCTTAAAAGAATATCCTTCTCCTAGTTCTTCTTTTTCAAAATTATAAACAACACGATCAATTTCAAACAATCCTATATTTGTTAAATAAAAACTCACTCTCCGATACCACTCTTTAATACTTTCTTTATCGCCTTTTATTTCAAGCACAAAAGGTTTTAAAGTAAGCTTTACTCCATCCTTTTCAATCTTCAGTTCATTTTCTTTCTCTTCATACTCAACATCATAAGATTTTAAAGTTACCCAAAAGATATTGGTAATACCATTATTATAAAAACAATCTCTCAATTTAAGAACAATATTATCTTTCTCAATCATTTCTTCTCCTTCCTAAATCCTCCATCTCCACTCCCAAACTTCTCCTTAAAAAACTCTCCTTCTATTTTCTTATACTAAGGAAGTTTTTCACTTTTTTAAAAATTTCTTTCACACCAATCCCATCAAAAATTTGCCTGCTGAAATTATCCGTGTGTTTTGTCTTAAAAAATCTATACCTTCTTCTTTTACCACTTGATAAAGAAATGGAATTTTTAGTTTTTGAGCAAAATATTTAAGATTTTTAGATAAATCAGAAGAAGATAATTTTACCTCCACAGCAAACCAAACTTTTTTGTCTATTACTATTAAAAAATCAACTTCTCTTTTCTCTACATCTCTTAAATAAAATAATTCTGCCCTCCAGCCATATACATCATATAGAAAATGAACAAATTTTAACAGGTGCGATGCAATCATATTTTCAAATCTGGCAGACTCTTTCTGTATTTCTGACCAATCCCAGAAATATAATTTTGGTTCTTTTTTTAATGCTTTTATTTTTTTTGTCTGATATGGATAAAGACGAAAATGGTAATAAAACCTTTCTAAAATATCCATCCATAACTTTACACTTTTAAAAGAAACTTCTAATTCTTCTCTTAAAGAATTTAAAGATAATATCGAACCTACTCGCTCAGGAAGCAGTTCAACCAAAACTTCAAGCATAGATATATCCCTTATTGTTTCTATCTCCCTTATATCTTCTCTAATAATTCGTTCTATGCGTTCGTTATGCCATCTTCTTAAAAAAACCTCATCGTTCTTAAGATAGACCTCAGGAAAACCTCCAAATTTTAATAATCTGTTAAAAACTTTTTGGATTTTATCATCTATTTTCTTAGGGAAAGAAAGCGGAGTAAAAGGTTCTATATCTGATTTCAAAAACCCAACAATTTCTCTTAAACTCAAAGGATGTAATCTCAAAAATCGATACCTGCCTAAAAGAGAATCGCCACCTCGACGATAAATATCTAACCTACTACTTCCTGTAACTAATATTTTAATCTTTTTCTTATTCTTATCATAAAATCCTTTGAGGAAATTTTTCCATCGGCGATACTTGTGAATTTCATCAAAAATAAAAAGTTTCTTATCTGCAGGAAATTCTTCATTAATAATTGCTTTTCTATCTACACGCCAATCCCAGTTAAAGTAACAGAAATTATCAGGATAATAAAGATTGCCAATCTGCTGAGATAAAGTGGTCTTACCAACCCGACGTGCTCCTCCTATAAAAACCATCCGTTCTTCTAAATCTTTTTTAATATAAGGCTCTAAATACCGTTTCAACATCTCTTAAAAATTATACCTCAGGAAAATTTTTTGGCAATAATTTTTTCCTTTAGGGAAATTTATTAGAGAAAGCATACTCTTTTACTATCTTCCTTTATCCCATATATCCCACAGGCCAAATCCTTATAAATTTTTTGAGTCTAACCCGGTATCGTATACTACCTGTAAGCCTCAGATTGCCCTGCTTCTACCAAAGCTTCAAGAATAATAATTTTTTCATCTCGTTCAAAAAGCACTTTTATTAACTCTTCTTGAAAAGGACGGCATCCATTTTTATTTTGTTTTACATATCCTGACTCAATTAGAAAATAATTATCGACACAACCCCCTATCTCCCTTATCCCTTCAATCATCTCTTTTTCTGTTATCTGTAACTCCAAAGTTAATCTTAAAATTTCCTTCCCACCAGATACTTAACTCTTTCTCCTCTTTTATTCTCTTTAAATTATCCTCCATCTCCTCAATTACTTCTATGTCAATAGAGTCGTCTTTTAAAAAAGTTCTGGCAATCTCTACTGCTTTTTCCATAAACCACAATGCTTTTTCTTTCTCTCCACTTTTATAATATGTATAAGCTAAACCTTCATATCCATCGTGGTGTTCGGGCTGAGCGAGAAGTAGTTTTTTAAAATTTTTCTCTGCTTCTTCTAATTTCCCTTCTTCTAAAAATTTATATCCTTGCTCATACCATATATCCTCGTCTTCTTCTTCAAAAGGTTTAATATAAGGAAACTCTTTTCTTATCTCGTTTATATAATCTTTTTTCATTGTTCCTCCTCTTGAAAAAAGTCTTGCTCTTCTTCTAATGGCGGATACTGTAAAGGGGCGGTTCCTTTTTTATCTACGACAAATGGATATTTTTTATCTTTACTGCTTTCTTCTATTTTTTCTCTCTCAATGATGAATCTCCATCCATCTCCATAATCAAATAAGAAAAGCATCTTTTCATACTTATAAAATACATCTCTAATTTTAGTCTTTTTAACCCCTTTAATATTGGAATTTGAACCTTCTTCGCCAATATCAACAAATAATTCGTAACTGTCGAATGAATCATGATAACTATTAAGGTTACTATAGAATCCAAAACAATGGTCAAAGTAAAAATTAAATGATTTAACTATAATTTTTGCAAAAGTATAAAGAGTTTGTGTTTCTAATATAGCAATTTTTCTTGTTACTTCCGGGATAGGGTCGTCAACGCACTTTCTAAAAGACCCGTCTTTTAAATACACATTAAAAATAAAAGCTTTTTTATGCGGGTACTTTTTCATAACTTATCACCTCTCTTGATATAATAGACAGGCTCATCCCACATTTTCTATCTCAAGAATCCTATCAAGCCGAAATATACGTTCAGCCTTGCGCAGGTCACAATATGCCTTAATTCCAATAAATGGTTTATCGGCATACATCATTTCCCCTACATCATACGGCTTTATTATTCTTCTGGTTTTGTCACCGTTGGGTTTAAGATAAAGAATTTCCACATCTTTTTTCTCTCTAATAGCCCTTTGAATACGTAATATCTTTTCATCCATAGGTATATCCCTTTCAGAAAGATTATACTGGTAACGGGTAAGAAAATTTACAATCTCGGGGTCAGTAAACACGTATCCTTTCTTAAATGGGCGGGTTAAACTTATACCATCCAGAGAAACGCATCTACTCAAGGCAACATAAGCCTGTCCGGGAGCAAAAGTTCCTCTTGAGAAATCAATAACTACCCGTTGAAAGGTTTTACCCTGACTTTTATGTATGGTAACTGCCCAGGCAAGTTTTAAAGGGTATTGAATAAATTTGCCTACAGTTTTTGTTTCTATCGCATCAATTGCTTCATTATATACAAAATGGAACAGCTCCCATTCATAAGGGACGACTTCTACGATATTACCTTCTTCCAATCGGACGATGATGGTATCGGGTTTACCTTTTTTATTTTCTATCTCAATAACTTCCCCCAGTGTCCCGTTTATCCATCTTCCTGATGAGTCGTTATTAAGAAGCATAACCTGCGCCCCTTTGGCAATACGTAATACCTCATCAGCAGGGTAAGATTGTTTTTCAAACTCGCCTTTTATCCGTGCTTTATAAATACGGATTTTTGATTTTAATTGCAAAAGGTGATAATCGTTAATTTCTTTTGCTTTTTTATTGATGGTCGTAAGTGTTATAACAGGGATTTTTTTATCTTTAGAGAATTTTCGTCCTACACACCTGTTTAATATTTCTATCTCTTTATCACTAACTGTATTGTTCCGTATAGAATTAAGAATCGAAATAAACTTTTTATCTTTCTGGCGATAAATCTTCTCCAGTTCTACGACCTCCATTTGAAACTCCTGAAATACATTTGCATTAAAGAAATACGCTCCTTTATAATATCCATTAAACAAATTTTTTTCAGAACGTGTTACTACCGGTGGAAGCTGGTACAAATCGCCAATAAATATCATCTGCACCCCACCAAAAGGTTTAGAATAAGAGTTGCGATATTTTCTTAAAGCATAATCAATACAATCAAGAAGGTCAGCTCTTACCATAGATATTTCATCTATAACTATGGTAT
>JAGGWS010000059.1 GCA_021163425.1 Candidatus Omnitrophota bacterium | reverse complement strand
TTTACTAAAGATAACTTATACCATTTAATTGCCTCTAAGGTAGTTTGCTTATTAAGTTTATTTAAAAAATCTCTCCAATTTCTATAGGTGTAATGGATAAGGGGATTTTTTAGATGTGCGCAACTACCTTCTAAAAACGCTTTAGGATGAACTTCTACCTCCTCCCACTTAAACTTGTCCTTCCTAAATAATTTTATCTGAGGGGCAGGATATAACCCTCCCCATCTTATCCAGTAATTTCCTATAAAGTTTTTGCGTGGCACAGTATAAGCACTGTGGGAAGGCCTCGAGCTTAAAACTTCAATAATTTCCTTCTTTAATTCCGGAGTTAACCTCTCGTCAGCATCTAAACTTAATACCCACTCATTCTTTGCTTGTTGATAAGCCCAGTTTCTCTGTCTTCCTTCAATATCCATCTTTCTAATCAATACTTTTGCTCCCAGATTCTTGGCTATTTCAGGAGTTCTATCTGTTGACTCATCATCAACCACTATCACCTCATCAGCCCAGTCTGCGACAGAACCTATACAATCAGTAATATTCTCTTCCTCATTCTTGGTAAGAATAACTACAGAAACAGGAACTTTACCCATTTTTTTGAGATTTAAACCACCAAATCCCACAAAAACTAAAAGCCCCCAAACAGTTTGCCAGAAAATCGTAGAAAGAAACATCCCTTACCGGAACAGGGATTTGAACTATCTCCATTAGAATCCCGTAACCAATAGAAAGAATTAGGGATTTCCAAAATGGAAAGCCATTCCAAACAAATAAAAAAGTAAGAATAAAATAGATAGAAAAATGAACTACTTTGTCTAAGTTTTTAACTCTCGAAGAAGACGAGAGAGGAAGAATCTGAAAGATAAAGATTAAAACTAAAAAAGTTATTAAAATAATTCTTTTAGGCATTGATTAAAATCAGCCAATCAGTACGGCTTAACAAACATCTAATTCTTAAAGTTTTAGAAATTAGTTTTTAATGATAGCACAAAAAGATTTTGAGGGCAATTATTTTCAAGACATTAAAAATCGAAGTAAAATCCACCCTCTACCCTCTTATCCGAAACATTCTTAATTAACTTTAAGAAATAATTAAAAGTGGGGACCTCTTTTTTAAAAATTAAGGAGATCCCTAAAGAACGCCCATTCTCTCTATAAAAGGAAACTCTCAATTTTCTTTTCTTAGTGAGATTAACATTTATCCCAAGCTTAACCTTTCTCCTCAAACCAGATTTAAATTCAAAAAACAAATCTCCCCTTCGGAAAAATTTTATCTCTCCATAAAATAAGACTATTCTCTCTCTTCTTTTCTTCCCAAAACCTATACCTACTCTGTATTTTAACCTGCCCTTTTTAGGATAGAGGTTTAGAGTCTGAAGATGCGCCCTAAATATTAAAACCTGTTTAGGGACTGCTTCTAAAACATAGGCTAACTTGTTTTTCTCCAAGATTTGCCAAAATCCTTTCAGAACAAAAAAGATTTTCTTTTTACTCTTTAAGTTTTCGTAATTATAAATAATCTGGTTATCCCTGTTAACTCTCCAGGCTCCCCTAAATACCAAAACTCCTGAGGCCTTATTCTCTATCTTAAAGATTATCCGGTTAAATCTATCAGTAGAGAATTTTCCCTTTAATCTCAAGATTTCAATTCTTTCTCGCCGGGGAGAAATTTTCCTCTTCAAGGTGAAGATAAGACCATCCCGGGTATGGTCTATAAACTCGGTATGGAGAATGAGTCTTCTTAACCCTAAACTCCTATACTGTTTACCTACCTCCAAGACTAAATTGTGGTTTTCATCCAACCTCCATCTTCCCCGAAATCTTATCCTTCTCGCTAAGCCAAATCTTTTATAAGAAGACCTTCTATCAAAAAGATAAGTAAGATCACCCCCCTTATTTACTTTAAACCTGCCTTTCAATAAAATCTTCTTATTATTTGAATCTCTAAATAATAGTTGATTATTCAGAAGTTTTAAAGACCCTTTCCTCATGCTATAAAGTAAAGGAAAAATTCCTGATGTTCTCCAAGACCTCTTCAATCTCTATTTGAGTAATCTTGGGCTTCTCAATTATAATATGGTCCTTGCCCCAGGGTCCCCAGCGTTGAGAAGACTGAGAAGGCTTAGTATTCCCAAAAAGGACTATAGTTCTAATACCCACACAACAAGCCAGATGAACTGGCCCGCTGTCATTAGAGATTAAGACTTTAGCGTACTTCAAAATTCCAGCTAATTGGAAAAGGCTGGTCTTGCCTATTAAATTTAGAACTCCTCTCTCTTTAAGGCTATTAAAAAGGCTTCCTCTTTCCTGATCTTCTCTTGAGCCTGTTACAACCACCCTTATATCTTTACCCAACTTTTCTGCTAACTCCAGAAAATTTTTAAGAGGCCATTCTTTTAAAGGATTACTACAAAAGGGAGAAATTACAATATAATTTTTAGGCTCAAGACCCTGAGAGCTAAGAAAATATTGGGTCTTCTTTAATTCTTCTTGAGGAAGCTCTATTCTCAAAGATAAATCTTCGGCATAAGCACCTATCTCCTTAACTAACTGAAGATTGTATTCTACTTCATGGAACTTGCCCTGAGCCTTCTCATCTTTAATCTTTCTATTCAATAAAAACCCCCATTTTCTATCATAACCTAATCTCAAAGGTATCCTTGAAAGAAAAGAGATAAGATGTGCCTCTTTGGTGGGGTTAAATATTACTGCCAGGTCAAATTTCTCTCTTCTTAAGAAATTGGAAAAAAAGATAATCTCCCTTAAGGTATGTTTTTGATTCGGCCAGGGTACAATCTCATCTATCTGGGGGATACATTTGGCTAACTCTTTAAGGCAGGGATTAACTACACAAGTTATCTGGGCAGAGAAAGTCTCTCTCAAAGCCTTTAATGCAGGGATAATTAGCAAAAACTCACCGAATCTATCGTTCCTGAAGGCTAAAATCTTCCTTATCCTAAAAGATTTCCCCAATGCCTACCTTTCTAATTATTTCATAATTTCATGAAATTTGGAAATAGCCCCAAAGAGAGTCAAATCAGGTCTTTCGAATAAAGGGGAACAATCTTATCTTATGCTTTTTAGGGTAAATCCAAAAATAAACCCCAAAGAGCCTCAATATCCGCCAATCTTCAAATTTAGACTTATAATACCAAGGTTTAGAAAAAAAGTTAAATTTTGATTCCAGACCTGTAGATATATGATATATCTTAATTTTCACTATTCTCCAAGTTATAACCCATAAGTTTAAATATCTCTTTAAGACGATGACGGTAAGTATGTTTGCTCCTTACGTATTCAAATCCCTCTTTAGCAATTCGATTTCTTTCTTCTGGATTACTCAGATAATAATCAACTTTCTCTCTCATCTCTATAAAAATATCATCAAAAACTATCAGGTGTTTACCCTCCTTAAATAACTCCTCAAATCCATTGTCTTTAATCCTATACGTAATCACTAAGCTTCCTGAGCTCATTGCTTCGAATATTCTAGCATTTATGTCATTATTGATAGGATAATTTACTACAATCCTGGATTTAGAATAGTAGTCTCTTAATTCTGTATAATGAGCTCTGCCAATAAAGATATTCCGGTAGTTAATTTTTAAAATCTCTAAAACCACTTTTCTTAAGCTGTATTTTCCAGTAATACCAATAAAACAGATATCCCACTTTTTATTCTCCTCTTGAGGAAAGCTGAAATCAGAAGATATCTCATCTGTAGCCCAAGGAACCCAGTAACATTTTTTACCTGTCTCTCTTTGAAGTCTTTCTGCCCCTTCTTTTTGTGCACAGAATACAAAATCATAATTTTTTATTTTACCTTTTATTTTTTTATAAGGTTTAGGCAAATGAGTATCGGCAACCCACCAAGCACAAGGATGCAGATAAGAAGGAATCTCTTGAAAATAATCACCATCATCTATTCTTAAATATAAATCAAAACCATTTTCTATCTTTTGAATCTCCTCTAAATTAAATTGTTCGATCTCTAAGCGAGAATAACTTTCTAATATTTTTTGACAACGTTCTCCTAACCCTACTCTTTGATTTCGATTATAAATTAAAGCAATTCTCATAGTAATAACTTAGTTTTTTGGTTTTTTTAATAAATTATCTATAAATATCTAAAGTATGTAAAGCAATTTTTTTAATCAAAATCAACTAATCTTAGCAAGTTAATGCGACAAAAATGTCCCGGACTATTTTGTTGCATTAACGTAGTTTAATGTTTTAAATAGCTGGTATTTAAAATACGATAGACTGTCGAACGATGAAGTCTTAAGTGATCTGCTATCTCTCCTATCTTAAACCCTCGGGATAGAAGCTGTTCGATAACATATCTTTTTGCCTCTTTGCTTTCTAGTGATTTTCGTCTTTTATTTTTGTCGATTATTTCTTGAATTTTTTTAATATCCGAAAATTTTTTCACAAATTTACAATTTAGTACTTTTCTTCTACCAACAATAACTCGCATAAACTGCCTATAAAATTTCCTTAAGCCTTTTAATTCCAATAAATAATCTTTGCTTTTTATATCCTTAATATTACTAGCTTCCTCCATCAAGATTTTGTATGAACCTCTTGCTTCCTCCGTATCCTGCGAAAGGATATTCAAAATAAACGCAGTATCTATAAAGCTTTTATCTTTGAAATTCTTGACGTATACGTCAAGAGAATGCCACCTATACCCAAAAGGTGTAGAAGATAAACCAGCTCTATAAGCATTTAAGTGGATATAAGCAGAGATAGTTAAAAGATATCGTTCGTCATTACAGAGAGCAGCTCTATATCTTCCACAAAATACATGGCCTTTTCTTTCATATTTATTATTGAAATAAATTGCATATCTTTGAAATAATGCTTTCATAGGAGAAGCTAAATCCCTATTATTTACTCTCAAAAGAACATGGATATGATTAGGTAGCAAAGAAAAAGCAAAAATAGATAAAGAGTACTTCCTGGTTATTTCCTTTAAAAGTGATAAAAATTTAAGATAATCGCGTTCTTCTACAAATAATTTTTCTCTTCCCGGAGCACGCTGGGTAATATGATAAATAACTCCCTCGCTTACTATCTTGTTTTTTACCATCAAGACTCTTTTCTTCTTATCCATCGTAATTCAATACCGATAACTCTTTTATCTTTATTTCAACCTTATTCCCAATTAATACAACAAAATTAATACAACAAAAATATCTCTTAATGCGACAAAAATGTCCCGAACTGTTTTGTTGCATTAAGTATCCTTTAAATTTCAAAGAATACTCAACTTTTTTCTTTGCCTTTTTTAGCGGTAAACTATTTGATTATTTTTATCCAAATTCCAAGCATTCCTAAAAACCAACGTATCGAGGCTATCTTTTTTGGTTACCTCAAACACTATCCGATTAAATCTATCGGTTCTCCACTTACCTTTCAATTTGAGAAAAGAAATCCTTTCAAAACCTTTCTCTTTTTTACTTTTTATTTTAAAAATAAGCGTATTTTTATCGCAGTCGAATAATTCTCAATCTTCTACGTGTGTTATCTAAATTTAAAACCAAATCGTGAGTCTTATTTAAACTCCATTTTCCTGTAAATCCTATTACATCTCCTAAACAATATTTTCTATACCAAGATGACTGTCCTTGACATAACAAAGTAACCTGTTGTATCTATCTATTTTAAATTTCCCCTCTAAAGGGTTGGATAACTTTTCGGAAGGATAGACTATCCGTAATTGATTATTTCCATCTACTACAAATCGACTTTTTTCCATACTCACTTGTATTTACTTAAAATTCTCTTGTAAACATTTAGAGTATTTATAGCTGTGGATTTCCAACTAAATAATTTAACTCTTTCTTTTCCTTTCTCTATCAATTCTTTTCTCAAACCATCTTTTCTGATTATTTCTTCCACTCTATCTGCGAGATCTCTAAAGTTGTAAGCATCTACTAAAATTCCTGCATCACCTACTACTTCTGGAATAGAACCTCTATTAGTTGCAATTACTGGTACACCTGAAGCAAAAGACTCTAATATAGGAAGTCCAAACCCCTCGTAAAGAGAAGGAATCACAGAAACATAGGCATTTCTCAACAGAACTTTTAAAACATCGGTAGGAACCCATCCGGTAATTACTACTCTATTTTGAATATCTAATTCTTTTATCCTCCTTAACAGAGACTGAAATTGAATTCCTTCTCGATAAAAATTTCCTGTATAGACAAGATAAAAGTCAAAACCTCGCCTAAGAATTTCAAAAAAACCCTCTAAAACAAAAATAGCATTCCTTCTTGGATGATCTATTCCCAAAGGATCGATTATGTAGTTCTTGCCTAAAAGATTATAGCTTAAAAGCGCCTGTTCCTTAATACTTTCATCAACATCTTCTACAAACTCCTCATTTACACCCAGATAAATAACATCTATTTTATTCTCTTTAACTTTACACAATCTAACTATATCCTTTTCACTTGCTTTGGAATCGGTTATTATAAAATCTGCCCAATGAGCACAAAAAAATTGCCGTAATTTGTATCTTATCTCTTTCCTTTTATTCTTAAAATGGCTACCCAATATCCAAGGAGCTAAATCATGAATAGTTAAAATACACGGACATCTTCTAAAAAAGGGCACAGCATTATTCCAAGTAGCATGGTAAATATCTATTTGGTATTCTCTTAGCTTCTGGGGAAGGAATTTTTGGGCCCAATGTTTTTTTTCTTTTTTCGAAGAAGCAAAAATAACTTTGGTAACTCGATCTAAACTTGAAATCTTCTCATGGCTAGAATGAAATTCGCTGTCAGAAAATAAAAAAATTTTTAAATCACTATCTAAAGTTAGAAGGTTAGTTACTAAATTGGAGATATAGGTAGAAATCCCACATTTGGGATGCGCTAGAATCCTGGCATCAATACCTATTTTCATCCAAAAATAAAACCTAATCTCCTTTTGTTTTCGTAATATACTCTAAGTCAGCCTTAACCATTATCTTAACAAGCTCTTCAAATTCAACCTTGGGTTGCCAACCTAAAACCTTTTTGGCCTTGCTATAATCCCCTCTTAATTCATAAACCTCAGCGGGCCTATAAAATCTTTTATCTACTACTACGTAATCTTCCCAATTAAGTCCTACATAATCAAATGCTAATTTTACAAACTCTTTAACTGAATGGGTCTTGCCTGTAGCAATCACGTAATCGTCAGGATTATTCCTCTGGAGCATTAACCACATTGCTTCTACGTAATCTGGAGCATACCCCCAATCTCTCTTGGCTTCTAGATTGCCCAGGCGCAACTCTCTTTCTATACCTAGTTTAATCTTAGCTACACCTAATGTGATTTTTCTGCTCACAAACTCGAATCCCCTTCGAGGAGACTCGTGATTAAAGAGAATACCGTTGCAAGCAAAGATATTATAAGCTTCACGATAATTTCTAGTTATATGAAATCCAGCTACTTTAGATATTCCGTAAGGAGACCGAGGATGGAAAGGTGACTCCTCATTTTGAGGGCTAGCCTTAGCTAGTCCAAACATTTCACTAGAACCAGCAAAATAAAATTTACAATTAGGTGCTCTTTGCTTAATAGCAGAAAGAATATGAAGAG
>JAGGWS010000063.1 GCA_021163425.1 Candidatus Omnitrophota bacterium | reverse complement strand
TTCTTCATTTAATCCTTTAAGGTGGAAGGTCTCATGGAGAATAACATCATTAATGAGGGCTTGGAAGATTTGGGATTCTTTAGAGTTTACAGGTGGTGCTCTTGCAATTAAACTTTCTAAGATTGCTCTTCCTGTTTGGACGGAATCTTTTAAGAAAACCGAATTGAAAAGATTGATAGGAGTTTCGATACTGTTTTGAATATCCTTAGTTAAAATCCTGTTCCATCTTAAAGAACTGCTTCCTGTGTCTGAAGAAACTTTCACCTGTCTTCTTCTATCTTCCTCTTCATATTTTAATTTGGTTTTAATTAACTTTTCTCTCTCCTCATAAAGACGTTTAAGCTTCTGTTCGTATTTCTTAATGGAGGGGTCTAAAATTGCTTCGACAGGATATAAACATCCTTTGCATAATGCATCTTCTCTAAGACTCCTTAATTCCTTTAGTTTATTTTCGTTTTGTATAATTATATCTTCTAACCGATTTAATTCTTCCTCAATTTTAAATAATTCTTGCCTAATTTCATCACAAGATTCTTCCATTAACTCTCTCCTTTTCTCTAAACAGATCATTTCATCTTTCTTTCTTAAATCTCCTTCAGTTTTGTTTCCTCTTCTATATCTTTCTTTTATCTTAATAATAAGTTTTCTACCCTCAGGTATATCTCTTAGAAAATATTCCAAAATTCTTAAGGCTAATTTTGGATTCTGCCTTAAGGATTCAACGAACATCCGTATGGAATGTTGAGAAATTTCTCGAACAAATTTAGGCAATTTATTCATCCGTTGATAGATTAAATTTAGATAATCCCTTATCTCTCTATCATTCTGCAATTGAGGATTTTGAGTGAGAAGCCATACTAAATATTGTGGCAAGCGAGGAAAGCGTCTTTTGGTTTCTTCGTCTATAGATAAATTTTCATATTCTGAAGCCATACGTATTGCTTGATGCATGTTGCCAAAGAAACGATAAATATTATAAGCAATCTCTTGAGAAAGTCGTTGAAAATATTTTATAGTTAAAAAACTCTCCAGCTCTTGGTCACTGATAGTGTCTAATTTTTCAAAAATATCTTTTGTTATCTCATCTCTTGCATTTTTAATAGCTTGCATTAAATCTTCTATTACATAACTGTCAGCGTTATCCATCCACATTAATATTTCTTGTAAGATCTTTATGACTTGGCTACGAACACCAAGATGCCTTATTTGTTCAGCACTTACAGGAAGTGGTAAACACCATGGTTTTATAACTCCCTTCTCTAAAAGCTCATCGTATGTCTGTTGCCACACATTAACAGACTGAATGCTAATCTGACTGAGAAGTGCCAGAAAGCGTTTTTCAATTTTTATACGCTGATGTAAAGGAATCTCAGAAATAAGTTTTGAAATGTATTCTTGAGGTATCCATAGCTCTATTTCACCCTTTAGAGAAGAAGAAGCCTTTCCTTCCTGTGTGATGATGCGTCTTTTCCAAACTGGTCTAATAAAAATTACCTGTTTAGCAATATTAGGATTTACCTTAAGACCATAATTCCAAACAGGATTTAATGTTTCTATATACTCATTCCTCTCAACTTTATCATCCCATAACTTTAATGCTTTCAAATGCTTGAAACCACCCAATTTCTCTATGTATCTTCTTTCTAACTTATATTTTTTGCCAAAATACTCTCTTAAATTTATAAAATTGGAAATAAAACTACTCATAACCACTTCAGCAAAGCCAGTATTATCAGCATAAGTGATAATACCTTCTATTGCTTTCTCAGCGATTTTTTCAACAGCTATAGGCCATCTTCCAGATATAGGTGGCAACTGAATAGCATCAATTATTAAAACTGGCTTATTTTCCATCTTGGCTACCAAAGCGTAGACATTACCAACCCACTCTCCTTCCTTCAAGAGTTTAAAACATAAAAATCCGGGGTCAAACAGAAATTGGGGAATAGTATTATAAAAGGCAGCGCCGGTTAAAGCTGTGCAGTCATTGCTTATCTCTCCTCTTAAGATATCTTCAAATGTACGATTAGACAAAATCAACTCAAATTTGATATCACAAGTTTCATGCATTAGCCTTTTCTTTTCTTGCTCAAAAATAATTAAATTGTTAAGAAGAGATTCCATCTCATATCGATGTTTATTAGAAATATTTCTTAAAGCCTTTTTAATTTCCAAATTTCTTTCCTTTTCAATTATTTCTTGATCTAATTTTACAGTAAAGAATTGATGTATAATAGAATAAATCTGTGAGTATCTTTTTGCTTTAATCAAATCTTTGATTTTTGATAATTCGTCTTTGAATTCCATATATCCCAAAGTTTTCAGTAAAATAAAATATTCTTCTAAATATTGCTCAAAGAAAAATTTATATAAAATCGATTTTAACTCTTTTCTTTTCTCTTTAATCTTTTTAATCAATTCTCCTTTCTTATATTTGGTTAAAATTATTTCAACTCCCTCATCTATTTTTTGTAAAAATTTATTAGTTTCTATCTCAAACAGTTCTTTTCTCTCTTTAATTATCTCTTCCTTCTTAATCAAAAATGTATAACTTGTGAAAGATCTATCAAAATCCTCTCTTAATCCTAACTGTTCAGCTTGAAGTTTAAAATCTAAATAGAACTTTTGTTTTTCAAAGAATGCGAAGATGCTGCCATATTTTAAAAGAGTAACAAAAAGCAATTGTATAGCCTGAAGAGCTTGTTCAGCTCTAATTGCTCCTGAAAGAGGAACGTGTATCTTAACTGGTTTGGCAAGTTTGCAAGTTAAACTTTCAGGAATTCTTTCCAAAACTTTTTCTAAAAGAACAATGATATGTTTTGGTATTTGATGTTCTGTTTGTATGGGCTTGACAATATCCACAGAATGCTTATATCGAAACCAAAAATCTTCTTTCTTATATGAATCTTTTATAATTGACTTGAGTAAGAGGTAAATCAAGCTAATTAAGACCATTAATAATAACGACTCTATTAAAATGAAGGTGAAATTATTGGGTTGGGAAGTAAAAATACAGGCAAATTGTGTAAGTAATATTGTTAAAGTTGCAACAAAACCCCACTTAAAAATAGAGCTACTGCTCTTAGCTAATTCTTCTTCTAAAAGATTCAGTTGTTTTTTATTAAATGCGATTTGATTCTCTATTTCCAACACTTCTAATTCTATATCTTTAATTTCATGTCTTTTAATATCTATTATTTTCTCAGTCTTCTTGACAATTTCAGGCTCCTCTATTCCATGTTTTCTTACTTCTTCCAAGAATACAAAAAGCTCATTCAGATGTTTTTCTCTATGTGCTTTAGTAGTAAGGACTACTCTTTTTCTATCTTCTAATGAAGACATCAAACCCTTTAATTTTCTGATTTCTTCAATCATAAAGTCTTTCTTTAACTTTTTATCCAGCCTAATTTTATACCCTTGCACAGTATGAAACCCTGAACCTATTTGATGAGCAAAGTTTTGAACAAATTCTTGATTTAAAGAGAATTCCTGAAGATAACCAACTCCTCCAATTTTCTTTAATCTTAACTCTTCAGAATTTCCTAATTTTTTGACGCCATTGTCTAAAAAACCACCTGTGTCTCGGGCTATAATTAGGTAATCAAAACCCAAGGAAGCAAGATAAATTTTAAATTGTCTTATAAACTCCTGAGTTATTTTTTCTTTTATCACTGTATTTGCGTGGCTTAAGTTATGATTTGTATTAATTTTAAACCAGTCAATAAATAAAGCAAATTTACCATCCTCAGTTTTACATACTAAAGAATAGACGTTACCTATCCATTTTTCATCTTCTATAATTTTGTATAAGAAAAAAGCAGGATCAACTACGCTGGAAATGGCTGCTTCTCTAAATTTTGTATATGTTGAATCCTCAAGAATGCTTCTAAAAGAGCTACAATCACAGGATACATCTCCTCTAAAGAAATCAGCTAAGGCTCCTCCTGAAAGATAAAATTGTAAGATACCTTTTCCTCCTTTGTGTAATTTATAATTAAGATAGTCTATCTTCTCATTGATTCTCTTAGATAAGTTCTTAAATGGCCTGTCTAAATATAAATTTCTGTTTGCTTCAATAAAGCCCAAAATTATTTTCCAATAACGAGAAAGTAATTTTAATCTTTCCAGATGACTCAGCTTATTTCCTTCCTCATAAAGCTTATCTCTTAAAGTTTTGGTATTCTCGGCAGATAAAATCTCAGTTAACGTCTCAAGATATTCAGTTTCTTCTTCATCAGAGATAGATATAGAAACTCTATCTTTTATTTTTGTCTGTCTCCAATCCCGTATCTTTTTAAGAAGCATCTTAGATATGGGTAAAACTTTATCTTGAGAAATAGCCTCCTCTAATTCCTCTCCTTCTTTTATACGGCGAGCTTTTTTAGAGATTTTATATAAATGATTATAGAGAGCTTTTTGATTCTGTTTCAGTTTCATTACTATTTTTCTCAACGAATCTAATGGAAAGTAAATAGGCATAACTTCTGTTACATCTTTCTCAACATCTTCATAAACAACTCTTATCTTTTCTTCTGGTTTATTAAAACCTGCTTTCAGCCCTTGAGTTTCTTCAAGAAATTCTTGATAATAAGCTGGTTTTGCTTCTTCAAAATATGAATACATTCCTTCTTTTCCCATTTTAGAAAGAATTGAAGAAATATTTTCAAATCTAATCAATTTTTTTATTTTATCTTCTCCTTGTAAGGAAATAAGTTCCTCAATACTGACCACATCTTGCAAATTTATTAAATTTAGTGGAACTCCTAATTGAGTAAACTTCTGAGTTATTATCTCTTCTCTTATATTCTTAATACGTTCACTAATTTCTAAGGAAGCATTAGTTAAAATATTAAGTGTCTCTTTAAATATTGCTAAAGGTTGTCTATATTTGCTATAATAACGATTAAGGACTCTGGGAAAATTATCCCAATCCCTTCCTTCTCTTTCTTTCTTATAAAAATCAAGAATTAAATCTATTTTGGTTAATATCTCTTCCATAATTTCTCTGCGAATTTCAGATAAAGTCCCTATCCAGTAGATGAATTCTTTTGAATCTTTTGCAAAATTTCCTATTCTGTCTATAGCTTGCTTCAATAAAGAAACAGAATTTACTTTTGTCCAGTTAATATTAACCTCAAGATTATTCCAAAGTTTATCCAACCTTGTCTTTTCTTTCTTTGTGCGGGTAAATTTTTCACTAAGATTTATCCTCAAATCTCTGTAGCTTTTTAGTTCATAAAAACCTGCTAAAATCTTTTCTGCTCCCGCACGCCACTCTGATTCTTCTAATTTGAAAATCTTATCTAACCAAGAGAAAAATTCAGAAGTTGTGGTAGTATTATTAGCTATCTCCACAATAATTTCTTTTAACAACTTTACACCATTAAGTTTTTTCTTTTCTAACTTCAATCTGTAACTATCTATCTTCTCTAAAAATCTTTTTCTTTCCTCTTCTTTTATAAGTTTGTCTGCTACAGTCTCCTTTGCACTTTCATAAGAGAGTATATCTAAAAATACAGTGATGTTATTTTTAGAAGACCACCAGTTTCTATCAAAATTTGTCAATATTTGTATCAAAATTAAGAATCGCTTTAAATTTCTGGAAACTCTACTTACCTCAGGTAGTATCCTTTTAAGTAAATCTGCTGAATTAAATCCTTCTCTATCTAATTTTGCTTTTAACTTATCTATAGCCCTGTTAATCTGAACCTGCTCTTGATAGGTGGTAGTAAACTTTCTTAAAATCTCTTTTCGAACATTTTCAAATTCTCTTAAATCCACAAATACGCTTAAAACTGCTTTTGTACCCTTCCTCCAGATATTATCAGGTAATTCTATAATTAAATTTAACCAATAAAAGAATTCTGTTCTATTTTTTGAGTGTTCAATAAGTGAGGGTAAGATATTTATAATCAATCTCATACCATTAGAAAAACCTTTCCGAATAAGCCTCTCTTTCTTACGATCAATTGTATCGAATAAAGCTTTCTGTTCTTGGATGGTTGTGGCAAATTTTGCTGCTGCTTGTTGCTTTATCAATTTATATTCACCAATCTCTACATAGTTCTTTATCTTATCAGAATCCCATTTACCTAATTTAAATAATCTACCTATCTTCTCCTCTTGACTTACATCTATCCAAGCCTGAAAGATATTAGTTAAATAATCTTCAGACATTCGAGCGTATATACGGGCAGCTTTTTTAAATTGCTTATCAGATATTTCCTCTGAAGATTTTTCATTGATTCTCTCTATCTGGTAATAATCAAAAGGATATTTAAATAATCTCCAGATTGTTCTAAAAAGATCGATACCTTTTCCAATAATATAAGGAAATACTATAGCTAAAAGTGGGGCTAAACCTATCCCTGCAATCCACACTATCCATTTCAAAATCTTGGAAACAGAATCTGTACCTAATCCTCCCCAATGATAGTGATAAGCACAATATAAAAGAACCGCTCCTATACCCCAGCCTAAAATAGCTAATCCTGTTAATGTCTCTTCATCCAAGTCGCCATAATAAGTATAATAAAAATCTCTGATCCATTTGCTTCTGGCAGGAACTATCTCTCTCATAGTTTTCCAGAAAGGAAGTCTTGGTAATTTTTCTGATTGAGAAGATTTCTTACAAAAAATAAGCTTAAAGATATAAAAAATAATCTTTCCTAAGAAAATCCCTAAAAATCCACTAATTATATTCAGTAAGATAATACCTCCCCAAATTATTGATAAAGCTAAAGGTATTCCATAAATTGCTGTAGAATCAAAAGGTCCTTGAGTAAATGCTTCTGTCAGTTCTTTTAAAATCCCAGGCTTAGAATACTCTAATAAAGCACCAGTCCCAAAAGTAGTAATTATGCTCAATATTGTTCCTGCAATTTTCAAATTCTTTTTATTTTTATATATTTTGCTAAATATAGATTTGCTGATATAAAGAGGTACTCCGAATATCGCTATTAGAATAAGAGTATTTAAATTAAACCCCCAAAAAGCCCAATCAGTTCTTTTAACTTTACTTAAATCTTTTACTTCTCTTATATGTTCTATTTCTCTCTGAGCTCTATAAGATAGTTTCAATTTTCTTCCTAAAAACAACTCCTCTAACTCCTCATTGACAGGATGGGAAAGCTTAAACAAAGCAGCTCCAAACTCATGAACAATAATTTTCTGTATAACCTTTATCAGGTTAGGATCTGTATCTGGTTCGTAATTAAATACTTTATATAACTCATCTAATGTTACCTTTCTTCCTATTTCTTTCTCAATACATCCTCTCTGAATATAAAGAGTATTTCCTCGTAATGTTGCTCCAAAGCTTACATATGGACTATCAATAATCTTAACTGATAGCTTTAGATTTCTAAAAATATCTATATGTTGGGGGAACAATCTTATAAAGAATAACACCGCATCTTTAAAAATAGATACATTGTAAGCTGGTATATTTCTTACTAAATTAGTTTTATATGCCTTTTGAATCTCCTGCTCTATAGATACTGGTAATGACTCAGAAGAAAGAAGAAAATTTTCTGATGGAGACCCGAATAAGAAGCGAAGTTCATCAGTTAAGCTTTCTCTCTCTTTTGCTTTAGTAACCACCTTTTCTTCTTTATCTTTCTTTCTAAAAAAGCCATAATAAGAGTAGTCAACTCCTGTTTTAGTAGATTTTACATTACTTAATCTTTTTACAACTTCCACTAAAAAATCAGCCAGATAGGCCAAATTTTGAACCTTTATCTTATTTATTCTGCTAAAATGATTAGGATCCTCATAATTTGCTCTTAAATGTGCAATGCGCATGTTAGAAATATTCTTATATATCATTTCATTTCCGGCACTGAAGCTAAATTCCTTAAGGGCATCT
>JAGGWS010000022.1 GCA_021163425.1 Candidatus Omnitrophota bacterium | reverse complement strand
TCACTAATATTATATCCATATCTGCAGAATAGAAGTTCTCAAAAATGAAACTTCTATTTTTAAAAATTTCTTCATAGGCCCTTAAAGAACTTTCTCTTACTATTCTAGCCACACTTTGAGAAGAAATGGTAGCTGAAGTTATTCCCTGAATATCTTTACCAATTAAAAAACTCTCATAAATATTCTTCCCCTGAAATTGGCCTAAAAAATCCTTACTTTCTATCTTATCTCCCCACCCCGGGGTCTCCTGATGAGAAATAATCTTAACTCTCCTTATTTTAGCCTTATTATCAATACATACTAAAACTTCTATATTTCCGGAAAATCCGCGAGTATTAGAAATAACCTCACTAGCCAAAAAACAAACTCCTACCAATTTCTCCCCTTTATAAATAGATGTGTGCTTAAAAGGGTGGGAAGTCTTTAAAAAACTCCCAGCCTGAGGAAAACAATCCTTTAAAAATTTATTTTGAGCAAAAGAAAGATTGGTAATTAGAAGAAATATTAAGAAATACGCACCCTTCATCTTTTAAAAAAAGAAGTTATAAATAATAACCCTAAAAATAAAAGAAAAAATGCTGAACTATTAACTAAAAAAAATCTCACCCTTTCTTTGAATAAAAAAATTGCTCCCTTAAATCCTAAATATACCAGAAGGCTCATAAAAAGTATAGGAAGAATTGCTGAAAGAGAAAAAATACCCCCGGCTACTGCTCTCATAAAACAAGAAGTAGAATCTTTAGCCCAAAGAGGAACTAAAAATCCTGTTGCTTCCCAGGAACAGGCGAATCCTAAACTTAAACCAAAGATAAAATAAAAAAGAGGATTCCCCTCTCCTTTTTTTAAGAAGAGAAAAGGCAATCTAACCTTAACCTTAAAAAGCAAACCTATCCCCATAACCAGCATTAATACCCCTCCTAAAAGAAAACTTAAATTATAGAAGAATCTATTTAAGGCTTGAACAACCATCCCTCCTACAAAAGCATAGAAAAAAATAATTAAAAACCTCCCTAAGTGGAAAAGTATATTTTTCAGAAAAATATTTAGTAATCTTTTCTCAGTAGAGGCTAAAGATAGACTCAAAGGAAACCCACAAACCGGACAGCCAATAAACCCAAAAGAAAGACCTAAGATTAAAGATAAAAATAAATAATTACCATAGTAAAAAGAGGAAGGTTCTAAGAGAGGGAAATTAACTATAAAATCTTTCTGAAGATAAAGAAGAAGAAGGCTGAATAAAATGCAAATTAGATAATCTCTTAACTTTTGCATTGCTTCATTACTTAAAGATAGCTATTTTTACCTTACAATTCTTTTCTGGCAAAAATTTCTTATTGATTATTGGTTTTAAAGAGAATAAATTCTCTAAAAATTCATCAGGAGAAACCTGAGATTTAAAAAGTTTATCTTTTGAAGAATTCATTAAAAACTCTCTAAGTCCTAAGCCTAAAAAAGTTAAATTTTCTAAACTTAATTTCTCGTAATTTTTAACTAATAATTTAGCATCTACTTCTTCAGAAAAATCTTTACCTTCAAAAAGGAAAAGAATTTTTCCAGAAAAAGGAGCGTGATAATAATCTATATTGTTAGTAATTACCCAATCCTGAATTATCTCTAAAGGAAGAGGCACCAAAAATAAACTTTTTCTCTGTAAAGCTTTCTGAAAACTATACTTCCTCCACAATCCCAAAGGCTCAATATAAGCACGGCTATCAAAACTAATAAGTACTAAAGGACTCTTAATTTTAAGATTAAGTTTTGCGGGGAAAGTTATTCTATCGGGGGTTATCTCTGGCTGAGGTTGAGTATTTTTAAAAAAAGGAAAGAAAAGATTAACCAGAAGAAAGAAACAAGTTCCTATAAGAAAGATTACCTGGAAGAGAAGAAAAACTCTTCTGTTTATCATATAAAGACAGAAGAAAACCTATCTCTATTCAAACTTCAAAGTCAAAAGCCATTTACTTTTTATTCTGGATTAGAAATACTGCAAACTTCTAAGATATTCTTTAGCTGAGGGTAAATTTTGGAAGTTGAAGCTACATAGCCAATAGTCTGAGGAGTAGGAGTATCTCCTTTTAAATCGAAAAATACTCCTCCTGCTTCTTTTACAATACAAACGCTTCCAGCAAAATCCCAAGGACGGTCATAAAATTCTACACTAAAGTCAATCTTTCCTTCTGCTAAATAAGTTAAACTCCTCACTGATGAACCGAACATCCTCACATTAAAACACTTTTTGGTAAGTTCACCTAAGACTTTAAGCATAACCTGAGGAGAATAGCGAATAGCAGAATCAAAACAACCTGAAGCTTTCTTAAGTTCAGAAACCTGGGAAGTAAGTATCCTTTCTCCATTTTTAAAGGCACCTTTACCTTTTTCAGCCCAATAAAGCTCTTTATCTTTAGGAAAGTAAACTACCCCCAAAATAAAATCTCCCTTATGCCAGAGCCCTGCTGATACCCCAAATATATCTATTCCTCGAATAAAATTATGAGTTCCGTCTAAAGGGTCTATTATCCAGAGAAATTCTCTATCTAAATCTTTCTGTATTGCTTCCTCACCCAGAATGCCATGTTCAGGAAATTCTTTACTCAATATATCTACTATAATTTTTTCAGCTTCTCTATCTAAGTTGGTAACTAAATTTCTATCTCCTTTAGATATTATCTGCTGGATATTGCCAAAATTAGAAAAGAGAAAATCCCCTGCTTTTTTTACTGCTGATTTTACTACTTCTAACATAACTAAAAAATAAATTAAACATTGAATGATACTGGCCTTCTCTCTGTTCTTTTTCTCCAAAAACTCTAAGGGGAAGACTTACTGGATTTTAAATATTTAAGATATTCAGAGTCAGTGGTAAGAATTAAGGTAGTATCCTCATCAATACTTTCAGAATAAGCGGAAAGACTCTTTAAAAAGGCAAAAAACTCAGGATCTTTGCTGTAGGCAGTAGCATAAATCTGGGTAGCTTTTTTGTCAGCCTCTCCTTTAATCTTCTGAGCAGTCTTATAGGCTGAGGAAAGAATTTTCTTAAGTTCTTTCTCAGTTTGCCCCTCAATCTCAGCCTTTTTCCCTCTTCCTTCCGAGCGATAACGCTCAGCAGCCCTCTTTCTTTCAGAAATCATTCGATCATAAACCTTTCTTCTTACTTCTTCTACATAATTTACTCTCTTAATTCTTACATCTACTAATTCTATACCGTACTTAGGAGTTATTTCTTGGGCCCTTTTTAAAATTTCTTCTCTGAGCTTTTCTCTACCCCAGGAAACTTTCTCTAAAGCTGAAGCCTCTACAAAATCTGTCTTTTCAATTTTGGCTTCATCTAATAAACGGTTAGAGTTCCTTACAATCTCAATTAAATTATGAGAAGTTACCAGATCTCTTACTGCTGCATCAATTATATCGTCTAAGCGGGCTTGGGCCCCTCTTTCGTTGTATACTGATTGAAAAAACTTTAAAGCCTGGCTTATCCTCCAACGAGCGGTAGTATCTACCCAGATATACTTCTTATCTTTGGTAGGAATTTGGGTAGGATAACCATCCCACTCTAAAATCCTCTTCTCAAAATAATTAACTTTTTGAATAAAGGGAAGTTTAAAATATAAACCTGCTTTTTTAAAAGGTTCACCCACAGGCTTACCAAACTGAGTAACTATAGCCTGTTCATATTCACTAACTACAAAAAAAGGATTTCCCAAGAAAAACAAGAATAAAAGGATTATTAAAGTTAAAAACAGCTTATTTCCCATCTTCTCTCAATTTTAACAGAGGCAATATCCCTTTTTCTTGAGGGTCTAAAACATAAACTCTCCCTGCTTTCGAAACTATCTCTTTTAACTTCTCAAGATAGAGTCTTTTTAAAGTAACTTCTTTAGCTGACCTATAAGCTGAATAAATAAGATTAAACCTTTCAGCATCACCTAAGGCTCTGTTAACTACCTCCTGAGCATATCCTTCAGCTTCTCTTACTATCTTTAAAGCCTCTCCTTCTGCCCTGGGTATTTTCTGATTATAGATTTGCCAGGCTTCATTTATCATCTTCTCCCTTTCCTGTTTAGCCTGGTTTACTTCATTAAAAGCTGGCTGAACCGGTGAAGGGGGATTAACATCCTGAAGTTTAACTGTTACTATTTGGATACCGCTCCCATAAAAATCTAAAATATTTTGCATCTTTTCCTGAGCCAGGTTATTTATCTCTAATCTCTTCCCAGTCAAAACCTCATTAAAAGAATAATCTCCTACTATCTCTCTGATTACTGACTCGCTCACATCTCTTAAAGTCTTTCTTTGGTCTCTTATATTAAAGAGAAATTTTACCGGGTCTTTTATTTTAAATTGAACTATCCACTCTACATCTAAAACATTTAAGTCACCAGTAAGCATTAAAGACTCATCATCATAACTTTTTTGTGAATATACACTCCTTATTCCTGGTTGGGCGCTTCGAAAACCAAATTCTTCTTTGAAAATATACTCTACCTTTACTTTATTGACTTTTTCTATTTTAAAGGGGAGTTTAAAGTGCAAACCGGGTTTAGTTATCCTTACAAACTTACCGAATCTTCTTACTACTCCTACCTCACTCGGCTCAACAGTATAAAATATTGTAGGAAGGCAAATAATTATTAAAAGGATTATAATAATAGAAAAAAAAGACTTAAAAGGCAGATATTTATATAGACGCTTACCTCTGTGAATTATCTCATCAGGAATTACTCTCTCAAAATCCATAGCTAAATTTTAACATTACTCTGATTTCTGTCAACATCTATCTTTTATTTTGTCAAGCCAATTTAAAAATGCTCACTTTTTGCAACTTTACTTTCGCCCTGGGAAGTGGAAATAGATTTCTGTCTATCGTTCATCGGTTTCGGCTAAGTATTGGCTTCGTTCATCGTCTTTTCACGTTTCCACGTCCATACGTTCTCACGTTTATACGTTTGTTTTTACGTTCACACGTTTACACGTTTACACGTTTCAACGTAACACATTATTTTGAAAACATTTTGTCAAGTTACATTGAAAATTGAAAAATTTAAGTTAAATCGGGGTCTTTTTAAAGATAAGAGAGCAGGGCTGTTTTATTACCTTTAAAAGGGGGATATCTAAACTCAAATTATTATTTTTCTTTATCAACTCCGATAATTTCTCTATGTGTTTCAGTTCAATCCTGCGGAGATTTCCCTTTATTCTCTGAATAGCTACTCTTAAAATGTTGTTAACTAATCCCTGAGGAAAAGTTTTAAGTTTATTTAAGTCTATTTCTAAAACCTGATGAGTTTCTTTAAGGATTAATCTTTCTAAGGTTTGGGTAGCAAAACTGGAAATAAACTCATAATCCTGAGAGGAAGTAACTGCTAAGTTATAAAGATTTTCTTTTACATTAGGAAAGATTTTGGCTAAATAAGGTAGAATTTCCAATCTTATCTTATTTCTTAAAAATTTCTCCTCAAAATTACTCTTATCTATCATATAAGGAATTTTATTCTTATGGAGAAAATCTAAAATTTCTCCTTTTTCTAAAGACAGGAGAGGTCTTATCACAGTAAGATTTTTATATTTAGAAAGAGGCAACATTGCTCTTAACCCCAAGAGCCCCGTACCTCTAAAAATTCTTAAAAGCACAGTCTCTACTAAGTCATCTTTATGGTGAGCTAAGGCTAGTTTTTTTATTTTGTACCTGCGGGCCACTTTTAAGAAGAAGTCATATCTTAAGTTTCGAGCAGTCTGTTCTAAAGAATCACCTTTATAGAGTTTTTTAACTTCTTTTTTCTCACTTACAAATTTTATATTTAAATTTTCAGAGAGATTTCTTACAAACTCTTCTTCCCTGTCAGCAGATTTCCTTAAAGCGTGATTAAAGTGGACTGTAATAAGCTCAATTTTTCTTAACTCCTTAAATTTAGAAAACATAATAAGTAAAAATACAGAGTCAGGACCTCCTGAAATTCCCAGGATGAGCTTTTCTTTTTCCTTAACAAGGTTATTTTCTTCTATAAATGTTTTAAACTTCTCAAATAACATTCTTATGAAAAGTAAGAAAGAAGTTTATAAAAAGTTCTTCAGGGCTAATCATAGAGAAATTATACCACAGAAAGATAAGTTTTCAAACTCTCTCAACCCTATAAAGAAGAACTTTCCGAACCTCTCTTTCAAAACAATTCTTTATTTTATTTTTTAAGAAAAAGACTCAAAGGAAATGTTCCAGATAAAAGACTATGTACGCCAGATAAATAGAGAGTTTTCTTCTACCTCTTAGAGACAAACTGGTTGCCCTGGATATAGAATCTCAGCAACCAATCTTTAGCCTTACCAGCATAATCAATCCCAATTCTTTTGGCTCTAACTATTTTCTCTTTTTGAGTAAGGGGGTTATCTATTATAAAAATTCTATTCCCGTAAATCTTTTCTCCTAAAAAACTTTTATCTATCTTGAAACTCTTTGTCCAGCGACAGGGACCATTAGTAAGATGAACTAATTTTTTAGCTTCTTTATTATTTTCCTTCATTATTTCTATCCCTTTTAAAGGTTGAACTGCCCTGATAAATACTGCTTCAGGGATATTCTTTTTATTGGCAACTATATTAAAGCAAAAATACTTACCATAAATAAGATAAATATAAATTAACCCTCCTTCCTCGTACATTATCTTATTGCGAGGAGTAAATCTTCCTTTATAAGAATGAGAAGCTGGGTCTTTTCTTCCCAGATAAGCTTCAGTCTCCACAATTTTACCAGCTAAAATACCTCTGTTTTCTCTCACCATGAGAATTTTACCCAGAAGCTGGGGGGCTAAAATTTTTGCTCGTCGAAGATAAAAATCTTTCTTTAATTTAGGTTTTAAAATAAAGGTAAACCTCCTTTCTTCCTAAATCCTCATTAAAAACATAGTGGTTTAAAATTAAGTCTGTATTTAAAAAAATAAAATATTATTTGGTTTAAAGTTTTGTATTCTGAATACTAAAATTTTTAGTCAGGGCTGAAATTCTAGTCTTTTAAAACCCACTACTCTATCATTATCAAAATATATTTCAATCTGTTTATCTTCATACCTATAAAATTGCCATCCTTCTAAAGTAATTCCTATCCAGGAAGGTTTACCCAATTTTCTCTGGACAATTTTTTTGGTATCTCCTCTGTCTATAACTACGTCGTCTACTACTATATAATTTCTACTCTCTTTACCTTCTCCCAGAGAAAAAACCACATTCATTCTTAAAGCCCCTTTTTTAGCCGAAAAATAGTCCCGAGCTTTTACGCAGCCTAAATTAAAAAGTACTAAGGTTAATATGGGTAATCTAAGAATTTTGCCTTTGTAATGATAAAAATTCTTGAAGCTCTTCATCTTTGATTATCCCCTGTCTTTTAAAATTTTTCCTAAAGGCACAGCTGGTTTAAAAGGTAGAAAGTTCTTTTTAACCTGGTCCATAAAAATTTAGGCAATTATTTTTTAATTGCTGAAGGTCTTTGGGAAGCATCTAAGTAAAGAGAATTATCCCTAAAAGGACCAAAATGATTAGAAGAGAGATTATGTAGAAGTCATTAAAATAAAAGAAGTTGTAAAGTTTTTCCTTAAAAGGAATTTCCCTTTCCTGAATATTATATTCTCTCTGAATTCTATCTTTATGCTTTACTATCTCTTCTTGGGAAAAACGCAAAAATTCTCCCCCGATAAGATAAGAAGGAATCTTTTTCTTTTTAGCTAAGTTAATTACTTCTTTTTCAGTTAATCCCAAAATTTTAGCTGTTTCCCTTATAGTAATTAGTTTTTCTTTCATAACTTAATTACTTAGCGGTTTCTTTTATCCAGTCTTCTATTCTTCTCCTTTCAAATAACCATCTATCACCTTCTTTTAAAGCAGGTATTCTTCCTGAAGAAGCCCATTCCAAAATCTTATCCTCCTCAATATCTAAATAACGAGATACTTCTCTAATATCCATCTTTTCCTGAATCATCCGGCAGTTTCCTTCAAAAATAGCCCCCTCTTCTATCTGTAGCAAAGGAGAAACTAAATCTCCTTCTACTACTGCTGTAGAAAGAAGAACCATTTTTTTATCAGCAAGAATCTTCCCTTTCACTTTGCCAGCTATATTAACAACTTCTCCTTCAATTTCAGCCTTTACCTCAGCATTTCTACCAATCTCCAAAGTTCCTTTAGTTTTTAAGTTTCCTTCAAATTTCCCATTAATTCTTAGGTGAACAGGGTCAGAGAAAACTAAAGAACCTTTCATAGAAGCATTTACATCTAATATTTTTTCCTCTACTTTCTTTTTTAACATTTTGCTCCTTTCAAGTTTTATTATCAGAAGATTTTAAATTCTTTATTTCTATAGTAGTTTCTACTTTTCTTAAATAAAAAAGGGTTCCAAAAGTTAAAATAGTTACTAAAAAAGAGGCAAAATAAAGCCCACAGCCTACCGCTAAACCTATGCCTGCACTTACCCAGATAGAAGCAGCTGTAGTTAATCCTTTTACTTCCTGAGGGCTTCTTATTATAGTACCTGCACCTAGAAAACCAATCCCGGTAACTACTCCTGCGGCTATACGAGCAGGATCTAAAGAAACCTTACCTTTATAAAGTTCATAGATGTAAAGAGAAGTCACCATAATTAAGCAAGAACCCATTGCTACTAAAATATGGGTCCTTAACCCAGCAGGCCTACCCTTCTTACTTCTTTCAAAACCAATAATTCCTCCCAAAATAACCGAAAGAAATATTCTTATCAGAATTATCCAATCATTCATTTTAAGAAAGGAGTTAATTGGTAAGAACTCTTATATCCTTTTTGATACAAGTATTCTCCAATCCCTGCTACTGAGGCAGCGTTATCTTGACAATAGTTAATTTCGGGGAGAAATATTTTAACCCCCCTTTTTTTAGCTATCTGGCTAACTACTTTGCGAAAATAAGAATTAGCCACCACTCCTCCTCCACATACTCCTGTATTTATTTTATTTTCAATAAGGGCTTTCGTCAAATTATTAATTAAAGAATTTATTACTGTATATTGAAGAGAAGAAAGGATTATTTTTTTATCAAGAGCCTTAATTTTTTTAGCTTTACTCAATTCCTGATAAATGTAAATAGCTCGAGTTTTGATACCACTAAAACTAAAGGACAAATCTTCTTTTTTCTTTAATCTAAAAAGATTTTTGTCTACTAATTCTTCTTGAAATAATTTATCAATCTCAGGACCAGCAGGATATCTTAAACCATAAAATCGGCCTACTTTATCTAAGACCTCTCCGGCTGCATCATCCTTAGTTTTCCCTAAAACTTCTATTCGGTCAAAGTCTGAAACTCTATAAATCTCAGTATGACCTCCCGAAGCTACCAGTCCTATAAAAGGAAAGTTGAACTTCTTTCTATTTAAAAAAGGTGAGAAAAGGTGGGCAAAAAGATGGTTTACTCCTAATAAAGGAACACCTAAAGAAAAAGCTAAAGCTTTAGCAAAACTTACTCCTACTAAAAGAGAACCTATTAATCCTGGGCCTTGAGTAACAGAAACTAATTTAATTTTTCTAAGTTCTATTTTTGCCTTTTTAAGACTGGATTGAGTAACCTTCCCAATAAATTTCAAATGTTTTCGGGAAGCTATTTCAGGGATTATCCCTCCATATTTTTTGTGAAAATTTAGACTGGATACAGTCTCACAGGATAAAACTCTTCTTTTGTTTACTATAGCCACTGAAGTTTCATCACAAGAAGTCTCTATTCCTAAAGTATACATTTAACCTTACAATTTTTGATTTCCAAAAATTTTTTGCTGAATTCTGAGAACTAAATTCTCAATGTTTTTAGTTAAATAACTATTTGTTAGAAAGTATCAACAACCCTTTTATCAAGTCTAAAGCTCTTATAATTTGATAATCCTTTTTGTAGAAGTCAGGCTCTTTCTCTTTCTTCCCTTCTATTTCTTCAAAGACTTCTTCTTCTTTAGGAGTTTTCTCCTCTATTTCCTTTTCTTCTACATATATATCAGGAGTTATCCCTTTAGATTCAATCAGTTCCCCTTTAGGGGTATAATATTTAGCAGTAGTAAGCCTTAAAGCCGAACCATCAAAAAGAGGGATAACGCTTTGAACTGAAGCTTTCCCGAAGCTTTTAGTCCCTAAAATTATAGCTCTTTTATGGTCTCTTAAAGCCCCGGCTACTATTTCACTTCCAGAAGCACTTCCTTCATTAACTAAAACCACCAAGGGTTTATCCAAGACATGAGTTTTTGAAAGATAACTTTTATACTCTACTTTGTTATTATCTCTATCTAAAGTATAGACTACGAGCTTATTGGGTTCTAAAAAGAGAGAAGCTACTCTTACTGCACTCTCTAATAATCCCCCGGGATTATTACGTAAATCAATAATATAAGCTTTTGCTCCTTTTTTTTCTAATTTCTGGATGGCTTTTTCTAATTCTAAGGGAGTATTTTCTCTAAATTCTGAAATTTTTAAATATCCAACATTTCCCTCTAAAATGGCTTTCTTCCTTATGTTGGGTATTTTGATTATTTCTCTTTTAATAGTCACATCAAAAACTCTTCTCTCCTTTTCTCTTAAGATGGTTATAGTTACTTCAGAATCAGGCTTCCCTCGCAATTTCTTAACTGCCTCAGTAAGAGTAATACCTCGGGTTAATTCTCCGTCAATTTTAACTATTCTGTCTCCAGGTCTTAGTCCTTTTTTCCAGGCAGGAGTCCCTTCTATAGGAGAGACTATAGTGAGGAGCCCCTCTTTTAAAGTAATTTCTATACCCAAACCTCCAAATTGACCTTCAGTCTCTACAAGAAGTTCTTGATAATCTTCAGGTTCTAAGAATTGACTGTAGGAATCTAAGGAAGAAAGTAACCCTTCTAAAGCTCCGTAGATTAATTCTTGAGCAGATTTTTTTTCTACGAATTTAGTTTGAACTGAAGCTAAGGCATCAGCAAAAAGCTCAAGTTCCTTGTAAGTTTCTTCTTTTTCTTTTTTAGTTAAAGTTGCTGAATATAAGTTAGTTATCAGAAATAAACTTAGAAAAAAACCAACTGACTTTTTCATTTTTCCTCCTTTATTTGCCTTTCTATCAATTCTTTAAGAATATGGGGATTAGCTTTACCTCTTGTTTTTCTCATTACCCAGCCTACTAAAAACATTATAGCCTTGTCCTTGCCTCTTAAAAAATCTTCTACAGCCCTGGGATTTTCTTCTATTGCTTCTCTTACTAAACCTAAAAGCTCAGATTTTTCAGAAATACTCAAAAGATTTCTTTCTTCAGCTAATGTTTGGGGATTCTGGTCGTATTTTATTAACTCTCCTAAAAGCTCTTTAGCTACTAAATTGGTAATTTTTCTGCTTTCAACCATCTTTATTAATTCAGCAAAGTTAATTGCTCTCAACTTTATTTCTTCAATTGACATCCTTTTATTATTTAATACTTCTAAAAGAGGTCCTGTTATCCAGTTACAGACTTTTTTAGGATAATTGTAGTATTTAAGAGTTTCTTCAAAGAAATTACTTAAACCTGACTCCGAAATTATCACTTCTATTTCTTTATCATTTAAACTGTAATTCTCTTTAAACCTTTTTCTTTTTTGAGAAGGCAACTCTTTAATTAATGCCTTTTGTTTATCTACTTCTTGTTTAGAGATAACAAAACTTACCAAATCTGGTTCAGGGAAATACCGGTAATCATGGGCTTCCTCTTTTGTCCTCATAGTTAAAGTTATCTTTTTATTATCGTCCCAGAGACGAGTTTCTTGGATAATTTTTTCTCCTTGAAGAATTGAATTTTTCTGTCTTTTAATTTCGTATTCTAAAGCCTGCCTTACCTGATTAAAACTATTCATATTTTTAAGTTCAGTCTTAGTCCCTAAAATCGAGGAACCTTTTTCCCTTAAAGAGATATTAGCATCACACCTCAGAAATCCTTTCTCCATGTCACAGGTAGAAACTCCAATATATTGAAGGATAAGCTTTAATTCCTTAAGATAATCCTGAGCTTCTTGAGCTGAAGAAATATCAGGATAGCTAACTATCTCTATTAGAGGCACACCTGCTCTGTTCAAATCTACTAAAGAATATTTTTCCTTATGAATGAGTTTCCCTGCATCTTCTTCTAAATGAACTCTTTTTATCCTTATCTTCTTAGAACCTATAGTTAAAAAGCCTTCTTCTCCCAAAGGATTACTATATTGAGATATTTGATAGTTCTTGGGTAAATCGGGATAGAAATAATTTTTTCTTTCAAAAATAATCTCTTCTTTAATCCTACAGTTTAAAGCTAAAGCAGCTCTTAGGGCTAATTCTACTGCTTTTTTATTTAAGACTGGCAAAACCCCCGGCAACCCCATACATACCGGACAGACCAAACTATTGGGAGGTTGCCCAAAAAGATTAGGACAACTACAGAATATCTTTGATTCAGTAGCTAACTGAACGTGAACTTCCAGACCTATAACTACTTCTAGCTCAATCATAATCTTTAGGATAGATTTTATGCCAATTAGTAACTGATTGATAAGAGAAACTAACTTTGATTAATATATCTTCAGAGAAATGATTAGCCATTATCTGTAAACCCACAGGTAAACCTTCTTTAGTAAATCCACAAGGAAGAGATACTGAGGGAATCCCTGAAAGATTAGAAGGAATAGTGTATACATCAGATAGGTACATACTCAAAGGGTCCTCAACCCTTTCTCCTATTTGGAAGGGAGGTGTAGGAGAAGTTGGGGTAATTATAGCCTGATAATACTTAAATACCTCTTGAAATTCCTTCTTAATAAGAGAACGAACCTTTAAAGCCTTAAGGTAATAAGCCTCATAATAACCCGAAGACAAGCTAAATGTTCCCAGCATTATCCTTCTCTTTGCTTCCTTACCAAAACCCTCTCTTCTCGTTTTTTTGTAAACTTCTATTAAGTCTTTAGCTTTTTTTCTTGCTCCATACCTTATACCATCAAAACGAGAAAGATTAGAACTTGCCTCTGAAGAACTCAAAATATAATAACAAGGAACAGCATACTCAGTATGAGGGAGGTTAATTTCCGAAATATAAGCTCCCTTAGACTCAAAAACTTTTATAGCTTCTTTAATACTTTCTTCTACTTCTTTGTTTAAACCGGCTACAAAATATTCCTTAGGTAGAGCTATTTTTAAACCTTTAATATTATCCTCTAAAGCTGAGGAAAATGATTTTTTTTCCTGAAGAGACGAAGTAGAATCTTTAGCATCCCAACCAGAAATTATCTCTAATAAATAAGCTATGTCTCTTATATCTCGAGCTAAAGGACCAATTACATCCAAACTTGACCCAAAAGCTACTAACCCGTAGCGGGAAATTCTTCCGTAAGTAGGTTTAAACCCCACTACTCCACAAAAACTTGCTGGTTGGCGAATTGAACCTCCGGTATCCGAACCCAAAGCTAAAGGAGAAAGCCCGGCACTTACCCCGGCAGCTGAACCTCCGGAAGAACCCCCAGAAACATACTGTTTATTATAAGGATTAAGGGTGGGACCGTAACAGGAGTTTTCACAGGAAGAACCAAAAGCAAACTCATCCATATTAGTAGTTCCTAAAATTACCAAGCCTGCCTTTTTGATTTTTTCTATCACTGTAGCATCATAGCAAGATATAAACCCCTTTAGGATTTTAGAAGCACAGGTTATTTCTCTGTTTTTTATGCAGATATTATCTTTTATTAAAATTGGCACTCCCCACAATTCCGAAGAAAACTCTGATGAAGGAAATTCTACATCTTCAAACAAAGAAACTAAAGAATTTAGCTGGGGGTTAAACTTTTTAATCCTTTCCTTAAAAAAGGAAATTACCTTATCTAAAGTTAATTCTTTATTTTTTATTTTTTGAGAAATTTCCCAACCTGAAAGTTTATGAATCTCCATTTCTACTCAATTACCTTAGGAATTTTAATGAAGTTATTTTCTTGTTCAGGGAATATTTTAAGAAGATCCTGTAAATTAAAAAATTTTTCAGTTTTATCTTCTCTGTAGACATTAGTTTGAGTATGGGGGTTAAATTCAAAGGGAATTTCTTCTAAATTAAGCTGGTTAATCTTTTCTATATATTCTAATATCTTGGCTAATTGAGAAGAGTAATAATTAAGTTCTTCTTGGTCTAATTCTATTCGACAAAGTTGAGCTATGTGTTCAACTACTTCTTTAGTTATACCC
>JAGGWS010000065.1 GCA_021163425.1 Candidatus Omnitrophota bacterium | reverse complement strand
TACTGCATTGTCTCAATCCCCTCAAAGTCGGGTCATCACTCTTTACTTTGTGAGTGATGCTCCGTTGCCATTTAAGGCAAGTAATCGGAGTCTCAATCCCCTCAAAGTCGGGTCATCACTCTTTACAAAGAAAAAGTTTTGATTGCTGACGATCGAACGGATAATGTGTCTCAATCCCCTCAAAGTCGGGTCATCACTCTTTACAGAAGACTCTTTATGTAGATAAAGTTTGGGAGGAAAACCAATGCCTCATGATTGAGGTTAGCGGAAATGGAGGATATCAAAAAACAGTCAAAATTCCGCTCTCTAAACTTAATTTCGCCAAAGAACACGAAGAGTGAAATAAAGAAAATCTTCAGTGATGAATAGTGGAACAGAAATAAATGGAAATACCATGAGTGCTCAGCTTAGAAAGGGAAGATTTCTAAAAGATTCCCTTTCTAAGCAGAGAATTTAAAGAAAAAATTTGAATTCTCTAATAAGATATAGTTGTTTTAAAAAATATAAGGAGGGAAAAGATGAATAGTAAAAGCAGAATTCTAGAAAAAGGAAAAAATAGAGAGATGATAGAGGATCTTATTGAAAAAATTTCTCTCGAAGAGATAATAAGGATAATCTTAAAACGGTATCCACCAACTGAAATACAGCTGGAGTTAAATGGTGTATTGAGAACTCAAGCAAAATGGATTGTAGAAAATGGAGGAGAATTTGATTTAAGAGATAAGAAAGTGGAGTTTATAGTGCGTTGCGTAAATTGTGGTAATTTTATGGAAGTTGAGTATGAGCCAGTAGGAGAGGAGAAAAATAAATTAATCTCTTTGAGAGAATTGAAGGGAGCGGTAAAAATACATTATGATAGTCATTATCATAGACAGCTAAAATTCGCTGCTGAAAAAGAAAAATATGAAAGTCCTATTTGTTGTACCAATTGCGGAGGAACCCTATTTGAGTTAGTGTTTCTTGCTTGTCCTGGTTACCATTATTAAAATTCTAAGAAAACAATATAACACAAGCAAAGGCGGCCGCAAAGCGGTTGCCTCTCTCTATAAAAGGTTATCAGAAATGATAACTCTTTAGAGGGAGGCAACTCCCGGAAGTATTTTAAAAAATTTATAAGGAGGTGAAAGATGAGAAAAACAAGAAATTGTTGCGAGATAACTGCAATTAATGGAGAGAAAGTAGTAGTCAAATCTACCCTCATCAAAATAAAACAGAAACTGGGAGACAGATTCTTTGCAATTCCTTTTAGCGCGGCAATTGGAGAGGAAGAATTGTTATTCCTATTTGTAGCACATCATTGTGCTATCCCAAATGAATGTTATATCTTGATAGGAAAGAAAGGTTTTTTTGTAGAGATAGTAGGACAAATTTTGTTTTTAGGAAACAAATTAATTAAAACAATAATAAGGCAAGGGAAAAATCCTTGCCTTTTTTATTATTTAAAAAAATTTTCGCTGGTTTGAGTTCTGGCTATGGTCAATATCTTCTTGAATACTTTTAGAAAAGTAAAGATTTAAAAATTTCTGGAAGAACTACTATTTCTTTTTAAAACCAAAATTGAAAAAGAAAAAATTTTTAAATTATTTACTTAGGCCTGAGCCCCATATTTTGGAGAATCCTTTCAATTTGTAAAAAGATATGGTAGAATAAATAACAACATGGCTATTACAAAATCACCAAGAACCTTAACTCCTGAATTTAAGTTCAAAGTTGTTCTTGAAGTTTTAAGAGGAGAAAGGAAACAGAGTGAAATTGCTCGTGAGTATCATATTCATCCTCAACTAATTGTTGCTTGGAAAAGCCATTTTCTTCGGGAAGGACCAAAGATATTTGCTTCTAAAAAGGCAGATAGACATCAAGATAAGAAAGTGGAAGAGCTGGAAAAAATCATTGGTCGCCAAACCATTGAAATTCAGTTTTTAAAAAAAGTCTTAGGGCACTTAAGCTAACTACTTCAGAAAAGATTGAACTATTAAAGCAAATACGAAAAGAAGAATCAATCAATTGGTGTCTTAAAGTTTTAGAGATTCCTTCCAGCAGTTATTATTATTCTATCAGCTCTTTTAAAAAAACAAAAGAAATATCAAAACAACAAAGATACCAAGGTCTAAGAAGAAAGATTGAAAGAATTATCCATCAACATCCAGGATATGGCTATCGAAGAATCAAACAAGCATTGGCTAAAGAGCAAGGAATTATCATTAACCATAAACCCTTGAAAAAACTGCTTAAAATCTGGAATTTGAGCCATAAACGTAGAATTAAATCTCCTTCACCTAGCCCTTTAGCACAGCATATCAAAGATCTTGGTGCTCAAGCAAATTTAGTAGCTAAATTAGACCAAGTTCCTCCTTTTAAGGTAATCTTTACTGACTTTACTGAAATAACTTGTATGTTTGGCAAGATTTATCTGATTATCTTTACTGATAAAACAAGCAAAAGAATTACTGGCTGGAGCCTGAACTTTCATAAAGATACCAAGAACGCTTTAAGAGGGTATGCCATGACCAAACGATATCTTAAAAGAATGAATGTTGATCTTTCTAATGTTATTGTTCACCAAGATCAAGATTCAGTGTTTACTGGGTATGAATATGCAGGCACTCTCTTCAACGATGGAATCTCCTTAAGCTTTACTCAACAAGGATTTAAAGACAATCCTTATATGGAATCATGTATTGGGCATTTCAAAGATGAATATCAAGATCAAATCCAAGAAGCAAGAACCATAGAAGAAGCAAGAAAAATTACCAGAAGATGTATTAATGACTGGAACCAAAAACGAATCCATTCTGCTTTAAAAGGTCGAAGTCCAGATGAATTTCTCCATATCTTTTACAAATTGAAAAAGAGCTAAAAATTCTCCAAAGTTAGGGGCTCATTTCAATTTGAAATTTGAGATTTAATTTGAATAATTAGTTTTATGCTTTACGCTGTAGTTTTACGCTTTGCGCTTTGCACTTTGCGCTAAAATTTATTTTAGTTGTAGATTTTATTTTTTACTTTTTACTTTTTAGATTTTAGATTTTTTTGTTTTGAATTTTGAATTTTTTTTGGCATTTGGAATTGATTTAACTTTTGGCATTTAGATCTTATTTTAAATTTTAAATTTATTTAAACAATGTGTTGCT
>JAGGWS010000001.1 GCA_021163425.1 Candidatus Omnitrophota bacterium | reverse complement strand
GCTATAGAATCAGTATTAGAGCAGACTTTTAAAGACTTTGAACTAATTATAGTAGACGATGGTTCAACCGATAAAACTAAAGAATTAGTAGAAACTTACAAAGATAAAAGGATAAGATATCTTTATCAGGAAAATAAAGGGCCGGCTTCAGCAAGAAATTTAGGGATAAAAAACAGCTCGGGAGAATACATCTGCTTCTTAGACTCTGATGACCGCTTCCGCCGGCAAAAATTAGAGTTAACTAAAGACTGCATAGAAAAATATCCTCAATATAAAATATTCCACACTGAAGAGCTCTGGTACAGAAATTCTCGGTATTTAGAACAGAAAAAAATCCACAAAAAACCTGAAGGGTTTGTATTCTGCTCAGCTTTAAAGATATGCTGTATAAGCTTATCTTGTGCCTGTATAAACAGAGAGGTCTTTAATAAAGTGGGCTTATTCGATGAGGACTTTCCGGTATGCGAAGATTACGAATTCTGGTTAAGAGCCACCTTATTCTTCCCAGTAAAACTTATACCTTTCTATTTAACTATAAAAGAAGCTGGTCCCCACCAGCAATCTCAGAAAAAAGGTTTAGATAAATACAGGTTTTTAGCCCTGTATAAACTAATAAAAAATTACCAATTACCCAGAAGTTACTTACAACCAGCTCTAAAAAATTTAGAAGAAAAGGCAAAAATCTATATAAAAGGAGCTGAAAAAAGAAAAAAAACTTCAGAAGTAAGATTTATAAAAGAGAAAATAGAAGAAATAAACAAAATTTATGGAACAAGAGTATTACTCTAAGAAAATAGAAAAAATCTTCCAGTTTAAACTTAATAAAAATCAGTCCCGGGAGATTCAAAGGTTAATTTACGAAATAATTAAAAGAGATTCTTTAAGTTTAAAAGAAATAGAAGAAAGAATTAAAAAAGAACTAAAAGATAAAAAACCTCAGGCTAAAGACCTATTCCGCCACATCAAAAACATCCTTATAAACTTGAGGTTTCCTGAGAGTAGTGTCCAGACAAATATAGATACCCAACAAATCTTTTTAGATAAGATAAGAAAGCCCCAAGAAATAACCTATCATCCCCAAAAAGAATTCTCACCAAAAAGAATTATTGTAGAAAAAGAAGTGGAAAAAAGCTATCTGGTAGAGAGAGCAAAAGAAAAATACCCTCAAATAAATTTAGAAATTATCGATTATTATTCTTTATTTCTTAAAAAATATAAACTCACTCCCTACAACCTCAAACAACCTATTTTGTTTATAGTAAAAGAAAGGTGGGACTTTATAAAGCCCTGTCCCTGTACTAAGGCTCATTTAAGCTGTGGGTACTGGATATTCAATTTAGGTTTTGGCTGTCCCTTTGACTGCTCTTACTGTTATCTCCAGCAATATCAAAATTTTCCCGGAATAATCCTTCCTTCAAATTTAGAAGATTTTTTTAGAAAGTTTGAAGATTTTCTAAAAAAAATAAAACGACCTATAAGAATAGGAACCGGAGAATTCTGCGACTCTTTAGCCTTAGACGACTTAACTCTTTATTCGCAAAAACTCATTAACTTTTTTGCCTCTAAACCAGTATTATTTGAATTAAAAACCAAAAGTAAAAAAATAGAAAACCTTTTAAAGATAAAACCTTCAAAAAATATAATTATTTCCTGGTCTTTAACTCCTCAGAGAATTATAGATTCTGAAGAAAGGGCAACTTCTTTCCTACAAGAAAGGTTTAATTCAGCAAAAGTTACCCAAAAATGTGGCTATAAAATTGCTTTTCACTTTGACCCAATAATCTATTATTCAGGCTGGGAAGAAGACTATAAAGAATTAATAGATAAACTCTACAGCGAGGTTAACCCTCCTTTTGCCTGGATAAGTTTGGGAACTTTGAGATTTAACCGAGAACTAAAATCAATAATTGAAAGAAGATTCCCCCAAAGTAAGATAGTCTACGGAGAACTATTTATAGGAAAAGATAAAAAACTCCGTTATCCGGAATTTATGAGAATAAAAATCTATAAAAAAATGATAACTTGGATAAGGAAGTTTGACAGAAAGACTCCTATTTACCTCTGTATGGAATCAGACAAGATTTGGGAAAAAACACTTTTTAAAGTAAAAAATTCTAAAGAAATAGAGGATTATCTCATAAAGAACAATGTCTAATACTTCCTCAGTAGCCCCAATAATTTTTATTAAAATGAAAAATGCCGAGGAAGGGAATCGAACCCCTGACACGCGGATTTTCAGTCCGCTGCTCTACCGACTGAGCTACCTCGGCAATAAATAAGTCGTAAGTCTTAAGCTATAAGTTCTAAGTTAATTTATTTGTGGGAAACCCCTCTAATAGATAATAACCTAAGAAATTATAGCATAGAGAAAATAAGAGGCAAGAGATTTTTAAATGTAGTGTCCAATTAACTGTTGTTAGTTCTTAGAGAAAAACGAACCCAATCTAACCCTTTTATTGAAACGCCAGCAAGCTCTAAAGGTGCCTTCCCGTTCTTTAGCTTATTATGCTCCTTACAATC
>JAGGWS010000005.1 GCA_021163425.1 Candidatus Omnitrophota bacterium | reverse complement strand
TTAATTCCTTGGAATTTCCCCAAAATTTTTAAGTCAGTTATGTAAATTATCTCTATTGTTAATTTTTTAACTTCTAAGCATTACTCAAAATTTAGAAGTTATTTTATTTAAGATGATAAATTTAAATATGGAGTCAAAAGCAATTGCAGGAAGATGGAGTAAAAGAACCCATTCAACCTACGAGGTTGAACTAAGGAATATAGGAATAATTTGCAAAAATAGTGTTTTCATTTCAAAACAATAACTTACATATAGACCCACGACCGTGAATTTATGTGTAAGTTTGCTGTAAGTTTACAAATCAAACATTGCTTGTTTTGTCAGCCGAATAGTATAGTATTGATGAGCATCTCACTTATGCGTGTGGTATGCCTTATGGATGTACAGGATGTTTTCGGAAAAGGTCCAGAGATATTTCCGTATATAGAGCAACCTCAGCAAAAACTGAACCGCGCTTTTGGCAACTTGATCTTTACAGACGTGCTAACGTATTTCAAATAGGTCCTTCATCCCCCTAAAATATCACTTTAATTTTTATACCTGTTAAACAATATCTCTTTAGGAAGGGAATCTTTCAAGTTTATTCTGGTAGTAGGTCTGAAGTTTTCTTTTACAATTCATCCATAGGCACAGATACTCTTGCAAGATAAAAACTTATGAAAGTCACTAACGCTACCACATACAAGTAAGTGTTAAAAGCGCTTTTTACTATACCTATAATAATCCGTGATACATCAAGAGATATAAGGAAACTCATTATGCGGTTTATTCCTAAACTATTAGAATAAAGAACACTAAAAGTCCGATTACTCCTCCAAGATTGTTTCTGACAAAAGAAACACTCTTTTTAATAGAGTCTATAATCTTCACATCTTCTACTACTAATACATAAGGGGACATTATTAAAAGCATTATAAAGTATACCCCGATACCGACAACTACACTTACTCCAGTAATGTAAATAACTGTAGCCACTGTATTCTTAAAAGGTATAGTTATGGTTGTAATCAGTAGTGCTATCATTGCGACTATAAGGATTAAGAGTACGTATATCAAGAATAGTTCCACAAGCCTGAGGTAAAACTTCAAGCCATATTTTGCAAATTCTTTTAATTTGAGCACTCCTTCTTTTACAAAATCTTTTATAGTACCGAGAATGCCCCCTATAATAAAATTTCTGATTAATAAAAATATAATGGTTAAAACCACTGCCGCCGGGGTAACAGGAACACCAACTTCTGGGGTAGTAAATGACATACTCGCAAATGTGCACACCACATTAAATGCAAATAATACCAATACCAGTATAATTGCCTTAGTAGCAATCCTAAACCCTTTCTTAATTACTTCTATAATCTCCATTCTAATTTAATTTAACTGCTTGCTTCCCCAATTGTCAAATAAAAATTTATTGAGGCACTACTTGATAAAATCTTTTAAAAATAAAATGTCAAGTTAGGCAACCCAGAATCAGTTGGTGTCTCTACAAAAGAGATAGGTTGGGTGAGGTTTGTTCTTAAGAATAGTAGCAGTTAATATAACGCTTCATTTTTGATCCGTAAAATATTTTGTAGACTCTCTCTTAAGACTCTTAAGAGGAATAATAAAAAAGGAACCCGTGTATTTAGGGATATTTAAAGTATTAATGGCCTTATCTAAAAGAGGGAGGCGAGGATTTAGATACTCTCAAAGGAATAACTTTGATGATAATTTACTATTTAGATGACAATTTTAAAGGAAATTTAAATTTATAGACGAAAGCATCCTCAAGAGGTAGTAATTATAGTGGATAAAGAGATTCCTAATTGTGGTTAAAAGAGGAATTTAAAATATAAACTTTTATCATTTTACAAGAAAAACAAGGATATTTTTAAAAAAATATCAGGAAAAGACACAATTTCTCATCAATTCATCTCTTCTTTATTAAAAAAGTTTGATTCTTACATTTAAATATTTGCTTACTCATTTAGAAGAAAACAATCCAATTTTATAGACTCCCTTATTCTTTAAGACCAATAGGCAAGACTACCAATAGATTAGAAAGATTATTTCCTGCCAGAGGCAGGTCCGCCTTTGGCGGAAGAGAAATAAAAAGAAGAATTAAAGTATTTTCCAGATTTCCTAACTCTTTAAGTTGTCAAAGATGGATATATGCATTAATAACAGAGGGGTTGATTCCTAAATACAGGGGAGCCAGTTTAATCAAGGAGTATAATAGTAAAATAAAAAGTCCACAATTTTCTTGACACTATGTAAAAGAGAAATTAATTGACAGAAAAATGAAGGCATGTTTTAATAATATGAATTCATTTTTTACACAAAAAGATGGAAAAATTGAATTTATTGAAAGTAGCACAGATTTTAAAAGAAAAAAGGATATGTATCTTCGCTCCTTTAGATTTTCAAAGGATTTTTGGTGTGTCTTTCTATTCTGCTAAGAATTTTATCTCTCGTCATACAAAAACAGGATTTTTTATAAAAGTTAAGAATGGAATGTATATATTTACTGATAATAAACCTCCAGAGTTTTTTATAGCTAATAAATTGTATCAGCCATCTTATATTTCTTTTGAAACTGCCCTTTCCTATTATGGAATAATTCCTGAAACAATTTATACTGTATTCTCTGCTACAACTAAGCCTTCCAGAGAGTTTGAAGTGATGAATAAAGTTTTTAATTTTCATCGTATAAAAAAAGAACTCTTTTTTGGTTACAGACCTCAGAAAATTGAAGGAATAACAGTATTAATTGCAGAACCAGAGAAAGCTCTGGCTGATTATCTTTACTTTGTTGATTTGAAAAAGAAAAAACTAAATGAGCGGATAGACACCAGAAATATTTCTAAAAAATATATAAAAGAAATTGCCAAATTCTATAAGAGAAAAAGTCTTATAGATTTATTAAATAAAATTTTATGATAAGCAAAAGATTTATTAAAGAATTAACTGAAAAGCAACAAACTTTAATGATCAATATTGTCAGGGAATATCTTCAGCATTTATTCTTATCGTATTTATATCAAAAGAAATTTTCTGAGTGCATTTTGTTTAAAGGTGGGACAGCTTTAAAAGTTATTTATAATAGCCCCCGATTTTCAGAAGATTTGGATTGTTCTGGTTTTAACATAAATTTTAAAAGAGTAGAAAGTTTAGTTTTAGAGACCATTGTTGATATGGAGAGAACAAAAATTTCAACTAAAATAGAAGAAAGTAAATCTACCACAGGAGGATATCTGGGGATATTTTTGTTTGAACTTTTTGAATATAAAATCCCCTTGCAGATAGAGATAAGTTTGAGGAGAACTAAAAAGAAAGCAAAAGGGGGAATAATTTTGATTGATAACGATTATATTCCCCCTTATAGTTTAATATCTCTTTCCTGTAGCCAACTGGTAGAGGAAAAAATAAAAGCATTGTTAGATAGGGGTAGACCACGAGATTTTTTTGATATTTATTTTTTATTACGTTCGAATATTCCCATTGATAAAAAGAATCTAAACTTATATCCGGTAGTTAAAAAATTAGAAAGTACAAATATAGATTTCAAAAAAGAACTAAAGATGCTTTTGCCTAAAAGTTATCATATGTTATTAAAGGACTTTAAAGAAGTTTTAGAAAGAGAAATAAAAAGGTATGGGTTTTAATTGAATAATCAGTGTAAAAAACGCAAGTTTACAAATCAAGCATTGCTTGTTTTGTCAACTTACAATTAAAACCAAAACAGAGAGAAAATAAGACCCGTTAATTAGGGGATTGCGACAAAGATAGGCAGTCGCAAAATAAAAAAGTAGCTGGGGGAGTTTTATGTATACGTGGTTAACAACCGTCAGGGTATAGAAGCATCAATGCTCCTGCGTATGGACAAAAAGACAGAGAGCGCTGGAGCAATAGAGCCGAACATAGACAAACTTATAACCCATAGGTTTAAAAGACGGGGGATGAGCTGGTCAGAGCAAGGAGCACAATCATTATTAAAGATACGCCAGACAATAGCAAATGGGGAGTGGGAGAACTGGTGGTATAAGGAACGGGGCAAAAAAATTGAGATAAAAGCTATATTCAAAAAGACCTTAAC
>JAGGWS010000054.1 GCA_021163425.1 Candidatus Omnitrophota bacterium | reverse complement strand
TCTGAAAAGGTTAGACAGTTTAGTTAATCAATTCCTGAAGAAAAAGATAAGTGATGATTATTCTTTCCTAATAGTAGATGCTAAATATGTGAAGATATCCCCTCAAAATAAAAGAAAAAAGCCGGTTTTGTTCTGTATAGGGATAAGAGAAGACTTAAGCTATGAGGTTCTTTATTTCAAAGTAGTAACTGGTGAGAATGAGATAAATTATACAAACTTTTTCTTTGACCTTAAAGATAAAGGGTTAGAGGGTAAAAAATTAAAAATGCTTATTTGTGATGGGAAGAAGGCAATAGAAAATGCTTTTTTATTTGTTTATCCTAACAAAGATATTCAAATTTGTAGTGTTCACTATGTAAGAGAGGCTTTAACATACATAAAAAATAAGAAGCAGATACCTTCTTTAAGAAAGAGAGCATACAATCTCTATAAAGCAAAAACAAAGAACGAATTTCTGAAGAAATTAAATATTCTCAAAAAAGAATGCCAGGATAAAGAGCCTAAATTTTTAAAGATTTTACTTAAAAACATAGACAAGACTATAACTTTTTATAAATACCCGGCTAAATTTCATTCTTTAATAAAAAGCACCAATTTAATAGAAAGATTCTTAAGGGATATAGAACAATTAACAAGATACTGGGCAGGGTTTAGAGATGAAAAGAGTGCAAATAGGGTTATTTATCTTTTAGTAGAAAGGTTTAACAGAAACAGAAATTTTAATTATGGAGGGTATAGCCTTTATGAATTTACACACTTTTGTTGACAGAACCACTTTTTCTTTAATTTGACATTTTCTATTTATTCTGTTATAGTTTAAGAGCTAATGAGAAAGATACTGATATTATTTGTAGGAGGAATTTTATTCTCTAATTTAGCCTATTCTTTTTGGATATGGTCTCCCAAGTCTAAAAAATGGAGGAATCCCGAATATTCTCCTTTAGCTTCTCCCCAGGCCCAATTAGAGAAGGCTCTTAAGTTTTATAAGGCTAAAGATTATCCTCAAGCTCTTAAAGAATTTAAAAAGTTAGTAGTCCATTTTCCTGATACTAAACAGGCTCCTTTAGCTCAGTATTATACAGGAAGAGTTTTAGAAGATATGGGAAAGCCTTACCAGGCTTTTAAAGAGTACCAGAAGGTAATAGATTCTTACCCTTATAGTGAGAAGATAACTGAAATTATAGAGAGAGAGTATAAGATAGGAGAATTTTTTTTAAACAGACCGGAGAAGAAATGGCCAGCTCAGATTTTAGAAGGGTTATTTGAACACCCTTCAATTGAAATATTTAAGAAAGTGATTGATAATGCTCCTTATTCTGAATATGCTTCTAAGAGTTTATATAAACTGGGTCTTCTCTATAAAGCTTTAGGTAGATATGATGAAGCTATAAAGTCTTTTAGGGAATTAGAAGAAAAGTATCCTGAAAGCAAGTGGGCAGAACCGGCTAAGTATCAGTTAGCTTTATGTAGCTTAAAGGCTTCACCAGGAAGTGATTATGACCAGACTTTAGCCCAGGAGGCAAAGAAGCGGCTGGAGGAACTGGTAGCTGAGCATCCGGAGTTAGAGATTTCTCAGCAAGCTCAAAGACAGCTAAAGATGCTAAAAGATGAAGAAGCAAAAAAATTTTTTGATATTGCCCAGTTTTATTATAAACAGAAAGAATACTTGAGTGCTAAAGTTTATTATGAGTATGTATTAAAAAACTATCCTCAGACCTTCTGGGCAGAGGAAGCAGAAAGGATGTTAGAGAAAATAAAGGAGTTGAAATGAGAAAGGGATTGTTATTAAGTATTTATTTTCTTTTAGTTGTTAATATCTGGGGTTGTGGCTATACTACCCGGGGATTTTTAAATCCTGATTATAAAAGTATTTTTGTAAAACCGGTCTTAAATAAATTAACCTTTACTAAAGAAACTCAGGAATATAGAGATTTTAGAAGTATCCCTCCTCTTTTGGAAGATTCTTTTACTAAAGCTTTAATATCCCGATTTAATCTCGATGGTAATCTAAGAGTAGTTAGGGAACAAACCGCAGATTTAATTCTGGAGACTGAAATTACTGACTTTTTGCGGGAGACCTTAAGATATACTGATCAGGATAGGGTTGAGGAATACCGATTAAAAATTTACTTTACTTACAAGCTTTATGATAAGAATAACAACCTGATAAGAAAAAAGAGTTTAGTGAGTGATACCACTTATACGTTAGAAGGGAAATTTGCTGAGAGTGAAGATTCTGCTATTTCAGATTTATTGGATGATGCTGCTCGAAGGATAGTCGAAGATATTGTTGAAGAGTGGTAGAAAAGAGGATTTTAGTAATCTCGGGGAGAGATTTCTCTACCAAGAAGAAGCATATTGAGGAATTTAAAAAGATCCTTTCTTTACATTACCCTTCATTAGCCTTAGTAAATTTGTTTTCTCAGGACGTTTCTTTATTCCAGCTTCAAAAAGAAATGGAAAATATTTCTTTCAGTAAAAGATTGTTTATCTTTAGAAATTCTGAAAAACTTTCTCCAGAAATAAAAGATTATCTTAAAAAGATTATAGGAGAAAAGCGACTGAGAGATTTTCTCATCTTTGATTTTGATTTAGATTCTTCTCAGCGGGAAAGAATAAAGAGAGATAGATTTTTTTCTTTTCTTTTCCGTATAAGTCCCCCTTTTAAGACTGGAGGAGGCCTCAAAGACTATACTTTTAGCGATTTACGGCTGGCTCTGGTAAGAGGTTCACCTCTTCAGGCTTTGGAGATTATTGATTACTTCTTTAAAAAAGGAAGAAAAGAGAGGATTTCTCTACAGATTTTAGGTCTTATGGTTAAGGTATTCGTGGATAGTGCCCCTTCTTCTTTAAAAAGTAGAAACCTTAAGTATATATTTGAAATAGAGAGGTTAATCAAGGAAGGCAAGATTTCCTTTCAGTTAGCCTTAGAGCTTTTGGTTTTTAAGCTTCTCCTTAAGCAGAGAGCTTAGTTTTTGAGAAAACTGGGATTTTTTTCGGCTGGCTTTATTTTTGTGGATATATTTTTTAGCTGCAGCCTTATCTAAAGCCTTATAGAGCAGGCTTTGGGCTTTTTTGGCTTCTTCTATATTTTTCTCTTTTATTGCCCGTAGGAATCTTTTTTTAGCCTGTTTTATCTTGTTTTTTAAAGCTAAGTTTCTTAATCTTCTTTTTTGGTCAGCTTTTAATCTTTTTTTTGCTGATTTTCTTTGAGGCATTTTTAACTCCTTTGAAGGTTAGAAAAATTAAATCAGAAATTTAGAAAATGTCAAGGATTTTTAAAAAAATAATTAAAAATGCCTTTATTATCTCTTTAGGAACTTTGGCTTCCCGAATTTTGGGGTTTTTCCGGGATATCCTTATAGCCAGCTTCTTTGGAACCTCTTTCCTTATTGAAGCTTTCCTGGTAGCCTTTAGAATTCCTAATATTTTCCGCTCTCTCTTGGGAGAAGGGGCAGTGGATTCAGTAGTTATTCCGGTAATTTCTGAGTATAAAGAGAAAGATTTTACAAGGGTATGTAGCCATTTGATTAGTACTTGTTGTTTTCTTTTATCGATAATAGTAGTTTTGGGGATAGTGTTTGCTAAGTATATAATAATATTAACTGCTCCAGGGTTTCTCCTTTCTCCAGAAAAATTTGAGTTAACCGTAAGGTTAACACGAATTGTCTTCTCTTATCTTCTTTTTATAGGATTATCAGCTAATTTAGGAGGTATCCTCTACACTAAAGGAAATTTCTTTGTTCCTTCCTTTTCTCCTTTATTACTTAACCTTACAATGATTCTGGGTATATGTTTATTATCTATTTTTAAAGAAGAACCAATATATACTCTTTCCTATTTTGTAATATTAGCAGGGCTGTTGCAATTTCTCTGGAATTTTTTGGCTTCCCGGAGATACTTTAATCTGACTTTCAATATTAAGGAAGCCTTATTGGATAAAGCTACGCTTAAGATGGGTAAACTTTCTTTACCCAGGATTTGGTCAGTAGCAATTTATCATATAAATGTTTTTCTGGATACATTTTTGGCTTCTTTTTCTAATATAGTAGGAGAAGGGGCAGTAGCTGGGATTTATTATTCCAACAGGTTAATTCAATTTCCTCTGGCTCTTTTTAGCTTGAGTATTTCCCGGGCTGTTCTTCCAGGATTGTCTAACCTTAGTACTGAAGAAAAATTTGAGGAGTTTAACTCTACTCTCTCTTTTTCTTTAAAGAATCTCTCTTTTTTTATGATTCCTTTTAGCCTGTTTTTTCTATTTTTTTCTTCTCCTTTAATAGAGGTAATTTTTAAACGGGGAGTCTTTGATAGTTATTCAGTTAATATTACATCTTCAGCTTTATTCTTCTATTCTTTAGGGCTTTTTTTCTTTTCTTCTTCAAGGCTTTTAATTAGTGCTTTTTATTCTTTAAAAGATACCAAGACTCCAGCTAAGATTTCTACTTTTGTCCTATTAATTAACTTTATATTAAGTATAATATTAATGAAACCTCTTAAAATTGGAGGGCTGGCTTTGGCTAGTAGTATTTCTTCAACTGTAGGTTTTTTATTTCTCTTAAAGGTTTTAGAGAAAAGAATAGGGGTTATTAAAGGGTTAGGAAGTACTTTACTTAAGTTAACTGGAGTTAGTATAATTAGTATAGGGATAGGCAAGGTTTATTTTATTCTGAGTGGATTTGCTCTTTTACCTAAGATAGTTTTAACTCTGGGGATAATTATGGTAAGTTTTTTTATTTTCTGTTTTTTAGGGAAGATAGAGCCTTTACCCAGGATTGGGAGATGGATATTCGGGAAAAAATAAAAGACCTGCCTCAGCTTCCCGGCGTATATCTTTTTAAAGATAAGAAGGGTAAAATTCTTTATATTGGAAAGGCAGGTTCTTTAAAAAAGAGAGTTTCAACTCATTTCCAGAAAAATAGTTCTTTATTAAACAGAGGCTTCTCTTTAGAAGAGATTGCCGATATAGATTTTGTAATCTGTGATTCTGAAGCTAAAGCTCTTATTTTAGAGAATGCCCTTATAAAGGAGAGAAAACCCAAATATAATATTCTTTTGAGAGATGATAAAAGTTTTCCCTGGGTAGAGATAAGTAAAGAACCTTTTCCTAAGGTAAGTATGACCAGAAAGAAGAGAGAGGGATTTATTTATTTTGGTCCTTACCCCCAGGCTAAACTTCTTAAAAAAGCCTTAGAGATTATAAGGAAAATATTTCCTTTCAGGACTTGTTCTAAGCTCCCTAAGAAAGAATGTTTATATTATCATCTGGAGCTTTGTCCTGGACCTTGTATAGGGAGGATTTCTAAGAGAGATTATTTGAAAAATATAAAGATGCTTTCTCTAATATTAGAAGGGAGAAGAAAAAGATTAATAGAGCTTTTAAGCAAGGATATGGAGAAAGCAGTTTCTTCCTTAGAATTTGAGAAGGCATCTTTAATTCGGGATAAGCTCTTTGCTTTATCTTCTCTTTATGGTACTACTAAAGAGTTTCAGCAGTTAATCTCTCTTAAAGAAGTCTTGGGTCTTAAGAAACTTCCTCGCCGGATTGAAGCTTTAGATATTTCTAATATTCAGAAGGAAGCAGCCACAGGTTCTGTGGTGGTTTTTGAAAATGGCCTCCCCTTAAAATCTGAATACCGGCGTTATAAAATAAAGAGAAAGGCAGATAGTGATTTAGAAAGGATGGCTGAAGTTTTGGAGAGGAGAATAAGGAGTATTTTACAGAGAAAAAAAATTCCCGATTTAGTAATAGTTGACGGAGGCATAACTCAAGCCAATTTATGCAGTGATAAATTTAAAAAGGCAAAACTTTTTAATATCCCGGTAATAGGTATTTCTAAGAAGCACGAAGAAGTTTGGTTTCCTTACCAGAGGAAGCCTTTAAGGTTAGAAAGAACTTCTTTAGCCTTAACTCTTATTCAGAGATTGAGAGACGAAGCTCACAGATTTGCTCATCACTACTGTTCTTATTTAAGAAAGAAGGCTTTATCTGAGAGTAGGGCTAATAAGTAAGAGTTGAAAATTAATTTTCAATCTTTGATTTTTAGGATAAAATTAGAAGAAATAAGTTTAAAATGAGAAGGTTAAAGAGGAAAAGGTTCACTGACTTTGAAAAGAAAGTTTTAAAATGTGTAGCTAAGATACCATTGGGAGAAGTTCGGAGTTATAAATGGGTAGCTAAGAAGATAGGTAAACCCAATGCTTTTCGAGCAGTAGGCAGGGTTTTAAACAAAAATCCTTTCCCTTTCTTTATACCCTGTCACAGGGTAATAAAGAGTAACCAGGATATTGGAGGGTATTCTTTAGGAAAAGACTTGAAAAAAGAATTGTTAGAATTAGAGAAGTCCATAAAGAAAAATTTGCTTATCCCGCACTACCAGAAAGCCGCAGGTATAAACTCGCAGATGAAGAGAAGAAATATTCCGAAGGGTAATGCCCGAAAGCCACCCCGCTCTTTGAGGGAAAGGCCGGGGTTAAGCCATGGTACGGAGTTTACCTAAAAGTTAAGGAGGAGAGATGATTATAGATAGGTGGCTGAACAAGATGGTGGAGATAAGAGGTTCAGATTTATTTTTAAGAGCAAAGTCCCCCCCCAAAGTAAGATTATTCGGAGAAGTAGTCAAGTTGGACGAGAAGAAGCTTGAGCCTCCAGATTTAGAGGAGATGATAAAAGAGCTTCTTACTGAGGAAGGATTCAATGAACTTTCTCAAAAGAAAAGTTATGAAGGAGCTTTTTATTTTAGAGAGAATTGGCGGATGAGAATAAGTGTTTTTTACCAGAGGAATTCTTTAGCTTTAGTAATAAGAGCGATAAATCTAAATATTTTGAGTTTTGAGGAACTCAATCTTCCTTCTCAAGTCTTAAGATCTTTATGCGCAGAAAAAAGAGGGCTAGTTCTTCTTACCGGAACTACCGGTAGTGGAAAGTCTACAGCTATTGCTTCGATGATAGAATATATAAATAAAAATTATAGAAGACATATCCTTTCTATTGAAGAACCAATTGAATTTACCTTTACCGATAAGAATTCAATTATTAATCAGAGAGAGATTGGTAAAGATGTGGATAGTTATTTAGGGGCATTAAGGCAGTTTACTTTACATTCCCCTGATGTTATATTTATAGGGAATATAAGAGACGAAGAAACTATGCGGGCAGCCTTAGACGCTGCTGAGACCGGAGTGTTGGTGTTTTCCACACTTCACACAGTTAATGCTTCTCAGACTGTGGAGAGGATAATAAGTTTTTTCCCTTCGCATCAACATCCTCAAGTTTTAATGCAATTATCTCAGCTTCTTAAAGGAGTGGTTTCTTTGAGGCTTCTTCCTGCTAAAGACGGCAAAGGGCTTATCCCTGCTTATGAAGTTATGGTTTTAAGTCCTTCTATTTCCAGGCTTATTCGGGAGAATAAAGTTTGGGAGATACCTTCTTACATTGAGCAGGGGGAAGTTTATGGGATGGTGAGTTTTGAACAGATGTTTTTGAGATTGGTAAAGGAAGGAAAAATTGATAAGGAGACTGCTATAAGTTTTTCTGATAAAAAAGAAGAATTAAGGATGAGGATAGAGCATGGATAAAATACCCTTATTTAAGGGTAAAACTCAAAAACTTATAGAGGAGGAAAAGATGAGAGACTTAGTTAGGGCTCAGCAGGAATTACAGAAGAAAATTAAAGAGTTAGGAGACTATCTTTGAAATACCCTTTTTAGAGAAACGGATTAAAGATTTAGAGAATCAAATGAGTTTTCCTTCATTCTGGGAAAGTAGAGAGAGCCAGAAAAGAGTAGAAGAGCTTAAAGAATGTAAAGAGAAATATGAGGAGTGGGGAAAACTTAACAAGGAGGCCGAACAACTAAAAGAGTTTATTGACTTAGTTAAGGAAGACCCTTCTTTTCAAGGAGAGGTAGACAGGCAATTACAGGCTTTAGAAAGAGGAGTCAGTAGTTTTGAGGCAAAAGTTTTTCTCAGAGATAAATTTGACAGAGAAGATGCTATTGTAAGTATAAACTCAGGCGCAGGAGGTTTAGAAGCCTGTGATTGGGCAGGGATGCTTTTTAGAATGTATAGTCTTTGGGCTGAATCTAAGAATTATAAAGTGGAAGTTGTAGATTGTCTACCTGAGGAATCTGCTGGTTTTAAAAATATTACTTTTTTAGTTAAAGGAAAGTATGCTTATGGGTATCTTAAGGCTGAGAAAGGAGTTCATAGATTAGTAAGAATCTCCCCTTTTGATGCCAATAAAAGGAGACATACTTCCTTTGCTTCTGTGGATGTTATCCCCCAGGTTAGTGAGGAAGTAGAAATAGACATAAAGCCTCAGGACCTAAAGATAGAAACTTTTCGGGCTTCTGGTCATGGAGGTCAGCACGTAAACGTTACTGATTCAGCAGTAAGAATTACTCATCTTCCTTCAGGGATTGTAGTTTCTTGCCAGGCTGAACGCTCTCAGTATCAAAATAAGCAGACAGCCCTTAAGATATTGAAATCTAAACTTTATAATAAACTTCAAGAAGAAAAAAGAAAGGAGTTGGAGGATATTTCCGGAGAGAAAAAGAAGATAGAATGGGGTTCTCAGATTCGTTCTTACATCCTCCATCCTTATTCTTTAGTCAAAGACCACAGAACCAGATACGAGACTTCTCAAGCTTTAGCTGTGTTAGATGGAGAATTAGATGGGTTTATAGAGGCATATTTAAAAAGCAAAAATGTTTAAGTCCCATTTTATAAAATATCATCAGAGAAAGATAGACAGATTAACTCCCAGAGTGAATATCACTTTGGGTAAAGAGATTCCTTTGCCTTCAGCTTCCCAGATTGCTAAATACGCTAAGATAGTTTCTCAGGTAAATTCTTTAGAAGAGGAGTTGAGAAAGAAACCCGATAGTTTTTTCTTCCAGAAGACTCAGGAGTTTCGAGAATTAATTTATGAACGGACTAAGAATATTCAGGATGAAGAGGAAAAATATTTGGTTTTCCAAAAAACTTTAGAGGAAGTTCTTCCTTTAGCTTTCGCTTTAGTGCGGGAGTCTTCAGTAAGGACTATTGGTCTGCGCCATTTTGATGTTCAGATCTTAGGAGGTATAGTGCTTAATAATTGTGGGATTGCTGAAATGGCTACTGGTGAAGGAAAAACCCTGGTAGCAACTCTACCTGCTTATCTTAATGCTCTCTTAGGAAAAGGAGTCCATATTGTTACAGTAAATGACTATTTAGCCAAAAGAGATAGGGAGTGGATGGGTCCAATTTACGAATTTTTAGGATTATCAGTAGGAGTTATTCAACAAGGAATGTCTCAAAAAGAGAGGAGGCTTGCTTATTCTTGCGACATAACTTATGGGACTAATAACGAGTTTGGCTTTGACTATTTAAGAGATAATATGGTCTTACACTTAGAAGATATGGTTCAGAGAGGTCATTTTTATGCTATAGTAGATGAAGTTGATTCTATTCTTATTGATGAGGCCCGGACCCCTTTAATTATTTCCGGACCAGCTGAAGAGTCTACTGACAAATATTATCTTGCGGAAAAAATTGCCTCCAGACTTAAAGGAAGAAGAATTTTAGAAAAAGATGAAATAGAAGCTAAGTATAAAGGTATAAACTTAGGAGAAGGCGTTGATTATTTAGCTGACGAAAAAACCCAAACTGTGACTTTAACTGAGCAGGGTTTAAAGAAATGTGAGGAGTATCTGGGTGTGGATAATCTCTTTGAAGATGTTTTCAGTGAATGGCCTCACCATATAAGACAAGCTTTAAGAGCTAAAGAATTTTTTAAAAGAGAAAAAGATTATATTGTTAAAGAAGGAAAGGTAATTATTGTGGATGAATTTACCGGAAGATTAATGCCGGGAAGGAGATGGTCGGATGGTCTCCATCAGGCAATTGAGGCTAAAGAAGGTTTGAAGATTCAGGAAGAATCTCAAACTTTAGCTACTATTACTTTACAGAACTATTTTAAGATGTATAAAAAACTTGCAGGGATGACCGGTACAGCTTATACTGAGGCTTCCGAGTTTAAACATATATATAATTTAGATGTAGTAGTTATTCCTACTAATAAACCTCTGCGAAGGATTACTTTCCCTGATAAGATATATAAGACCAAACAAGTAAAGTTTAAAGCTGTAGTTTCAGAGATTGAAGAGATTTATAAGACAGGCAGGCCTGTCTTGGTAGGAACTACTTCGATTGAGAATTCAGAGTATCTTTCAACTCTTCTAAAGGAGAAAGGAATCCCTCACCAGGTTCTTAATGCTAAGTATCACGAGAGAGAAGCCTATATTGTAGCTCAAGCAGGAAGATTAGCTCAAATTACTATTGCTACTAATATGGCTGGAAGAGGAACTGACATAATTTTAGGAGGGAACCCTGAGTATTTGGTGAAGAGTATTTTAAAACAAAAAGGTTTAAGCCCTCAGGATGAAAATTATCCTCAGGAATTTAAAAAACTTTTAGAAAAATATAAGAGAGAGTTTGAGGCTGAACACAAGAAAGTAGTAGAATTAGGAGGTTTACATGTAATAGGCACAGAGCGTCACGAAGCTCGCCGGATTGATAATCAGTTAAGAGGAAGATCCGGCCGTCAGGGAGACCCCGGTTCATCATGTTTTTATATCTCTTTAGAAGATGATTTGATGAGACTATTTGGTTCAGAAAGGATTATGTATTTAATGGAAAAGTTTGGTTTTCCTGAGGATGAACCTATAGAGCATCCCTGGGTGAGCAGGTCTATTGAGACAGCTCAGAGGAGAGTAGAAGCTCATAATTTCGAAATCAGAAAACAGCTTTTAGAATTTGACAATGTAATGAATAGACAAAGAGAAGTAATTTATTCTAAAAGAAGAGAGATTTTAGAAGGTAAAAATCTAAAAGAAGATATTTTAGATATGCTTAGAGAATCTTTAGAAGAGAAGATTGAATTTTTATTTTCCAAAGAAGTTGATAATTTCTCTGCAGAAGAGGATAAATTTATAAATGAGCTAAAGTTTAGATTTGCTATAGATTTAGACAGGACTGTTTTGGAAAATAAAACTCCTCAGGAGCTTAAAGAGATAATTTTTGACCTGGTGAAGAAGAGTTATCAAGAAAGAGAAGCTAAGTTAGGAGATAAGCTCCGTTATTTAGAGAGAATAGTTTCTCTACAAGTTATTGATTCCCGCTGGAAAGAGCATCTTTTAACCTTGGATAATTTAAAGGAAGGTATTCACTTAAGAGCCTATGGCCAAAGAAACCCTATTGATGAATATCAACAGGAGGCTTTTAGAGCTTTTTTAGATATGCTTTCTTCTGTAAGAGAAGGCATTTTAGATTTAATCTTCAGAGTAGAGATAAAAGAACCTCCTCGCTTAAGAACTGTTTTAGCTGGAACTCCTCAGAGTTTTCAGCATGAAGAATATTCATCTTTGAGGAGAGAGGAGAGTAAGAGGAAGCTTCTTCCTAAACAGATTTCTAAGAAGAAGATAGGAAGGAATGACCCCTGCCCTTGTGGGAGCGGGAAGAAGTATAAGAAGTGTTGCGGAAGAAATTTTTAAAGTCAGTAATCTTTAGCTCTTCGCAGTCCTCCTTTTAATTTAGTTTATCCAGTATTGCTGAAAGAAGTTGTTGTTTTAAAGTCTTAATAAATAAACACAATAATAAATACAATATGCATAATTCCAGAATTAAGAATTTGCTTCAGAGTTTATTCTTTTCAAGTTTATCTGGTTTTTTAGCTGGGTTAAGCTTTAATTCTTCCAATCTTTCCTTTCTTATCTGGTTTTCTCTAATTTTTTTATTGATGGTATTGAAGGATAGCTCTTATCCTAAAAGTTTTTTTTATAGTTTTATAGCCGGGTTTATTTACTTTTTAACTGTAGTCTTCTGGATAGGTTTTGTAACCCGCCTGGGTCTATTTTTTCTTCTTTTGTACCTTTCTTTATATTGGGCTATTTCCAGTTTAGGGATTAAAAAACTCTTAGAGAAAAACTTTAATTTTTTATTAATTCCTCTGGTTTGGGTTGTATTTGAGTATCTAAGGACAAAATGGGGAGGTTTTGGCTGGGCTCTCTTTGGTTATAGCCAGTTTAAAAATTTAACTCTTATTCAGATAGCTAATTTACTGGGGGTATGGCCTGTCTCTTTTTTAATAGTCTTATCTAATATGGTTTTGTTTAATTTTTTAGAAAAGAGGAAATTAAGCCAGAATTTATTGAGTTTATTGTTATTTTTGTTTTTATTATCTTCCTTTTTGCTTTATGGTTATTCTTCTTTGAAGAAGCCTTCTTTTAAGAAGGATAAACCCAGTTTGGTGAGTTTAGTTCAACCCAATATAACTCAAGAAAAGAAGTGGGAACCTATTTATTATCAGGAAATAAAAGATAAACTAGTTTTTCTTTCGAATCAGGCTCCTTTAGGGAGTTTAGTTATTTTTCCTGAAGCCAGCTGGCCTTATCCAGCAGGGAAAGATTTTGTCGAATTAAAACTCTTAGCTAAAAGTTTTAAAAGAGATATTCTTATGGGAGTAGTAGAGGAGAGTGAGGGAGATTATTTTAATACAGCTGTTCTTATTTCTAAACAAGGACGGCTTTCTAAGTATAGAAAACTTAAATTAGTTCCTTTTGGAGAATATATACCTTTAAGAAATTTTTTAAGCTTTATCTCAGTGGTAAATTCTTTTGGAGATATCTCTGCGGGTAAAGAAGCTGTTTTATTAAATTATAAAAATTTAAGAATAGCTGCTCTTATCTGTTTTGAAGATTTATTTCCTGATTTAGTAAGAGATTTTGTTAGAAGAGGAGCAAATGTGTTGGTGAATATTACTAATGATGCTTGGTTTAAAGGTTATCCTCAAGTAATTCAGCATCTTCAGCCAGCAGTATTTAGGGCTATTGAGGAAAAAAGATATTTACTACGGGTAGCTAATAGTGGTATAACTTGTATAATTTCTCCTCAGGGAAAGATAGAAAAGACTCTTAGAATTAACAATAAAAAAATATTTGTAGAGGGCTTATTAAATGGTAAAATCTTTCCTTCCCAGGATAAGACTTTTTATTCTCAACGGCCGGATATATTTATTTATATAGGAGTGATTTTGGGGTTGGCATTGTTAATCTTTGATAAGAAAATAAAGTTTTAAAGAGAAAGGGGGCTGTTATGGAGATAAAGGTAGTAAGAGTAGAAAAGCCTGAGGATGTGAACATTATAATTGGTCAAGCCCACTTTATAAAGACAGTAGAAGATTTATATGAAGTTTTAATCTCGGCATCTCCTAATATAAAGTTTGGCTTTGCTTTTTGTGAGTCTTCAGGAAAGACTTTAGTAAGAGCTGAAGCAAACTCTGAAGAACTTAAGAAGATTTCTATAAAGAATGCTTTAAATATAGGTGCAGGTCATACTTTTTTTATTGCTTTGAGAGAAACTTTTCCCATAAATGTTTTAAATGCAGTGAAGATGGTGCCAGAGGTGTGCCGGATATTTTGTGCTACAGCTAACCCAGTAGAAGTAATTGTAGCAGAAACTTCACAGGGGAGAGGTATTTTAGGAGTAGTTGATGGTTTTTCTCCTAAGGGAATAGAGGCTGAAGAAGATGTAAGATGGAGGAAGGATTTTTTAAGAAAAATAGGATATAAGTTGTAAAGACTATTTTTTATAATTATGGATAAAGAAAAGAAGAAATTTTTAAGGAGAAAAGCAGGATGGGTTCTTCTTAAATTAAGTTCTCAACTGGTTAAGATTCTACCCTTTAAATTTGTTTTGTTTTTAGGAAAAAGTTTTGGTTTGTTAGGTTATATTTTTTCGCCAAGACATAGAAGAATAGCTTTAGAAAGTTTAAATACAGCCTTTGCTAAAGAAAAGACACCTTTAGAAATTAAAAGAATTGCTAAAGATTCCTTTAAATTTATGGGAGAGGCAGGATGGGAGATATTTTATTTTCTTAATAATCTTGATAAGGTTAAACAAAGAGTAGAGATTAAAGGTTTGGAGAATTTAGAAAAGGCGTTAGAGAAAAAGAGAGGAGTAATTGCTTTAACTGCTCATTTTGGTAACTTTCCTCTAATGTGTTTAAGACTTAAAGAGGAAGGGTTTATGGTCAATACTATGGCTAGGCCTATGAGGGACGAAAAGGCGGGAAGTCTTATTCATAATTTAAGAACTCAAGCAGGAATTAAAACAATTTTTTCCTATCCTAAAAAAGAAGCTGTTTTTAGCTCCCTTAAAGCCTTGGCCAATAATGAGGTTTTAGTTATTCAGATGGACCAGAATTATGGTACAGGAGGAGTGTGGGTTAAGTTTTTTGGGAAGTTAGCAGCTACTCCAGTAGGCCCTATAGTTTTAGCTTTAAGGAGTAGAGCCTGTATTGTGCCTGTGTTTATAGTAAGACAAAGAGGAGGTTTTCATACTATTTTTATAGAGGAGGAAATACCTTTAGAGATGAGAGAAGATAAAGATGAATTAATACTTGTAAATGCTATAAAATTTACTAAAATAATAGAAGATTGGGTGAGGAAATGTCCTTATTTGTGGGGCTGGATCCATCGCCGCTGGAAGTCCCGGCCTCCAGAAAAAGTTTTTAATCTGAAATTTAGGGTTCAAAAAGATTGATTTTTTGATATAATATTATTTCTTCGCCAAAGCTTTAGGTTATTTATTTAAAAAAGAGGAGGTGTTAAATGGCTGAAGAAGTAAAACAGGCTGAACAAACTCAACAACCCCAAGAGAAGAAGTCTGCTGGAGAAGCAGTCAAGATGGTTCTCAAGATAGCCTTAGGAGTTGTCTTGGTAGGATTAGGTATCTGGGCGGTTATAGCCTGGTGGAGAGATTTATTATTAGTGATTAAAGGTTGTATAGGTCTGTTCTTAATTTTAGCAGGAGCAATTACTATAGCTATAGCTAAAGATTAAAAGTATAGAGAGTGTAGAGAGAAAGAACCTGCTTTTACTACTATTAAGAAAGAGATTTTTGCTGAAGAGAGCTTAATTGTTATTTACTAATACTAGGTGAAGATCGGTTTAGCTTTAGGAGGTGGGGGAGCAAGAGGCTTTGCTCATATCGGAGTGTTAGAGGTTCTCGAGAAGGAGAAAATACCTATTGATTTCATCTCAGGAACTTCGATGGGAGCAGTAGTAGGAGCTCTCTATGCTAAAGAAGGCAAAGTTGATTATTTAAAAAGTAAGATTTTCCCTTTCTTAAAAAGAGAACTAATTAAGGAATTAGAAGAAAGATTCAGCTTAGCTTCTCAGAAAGATATAAGTAAAAATCCTAAAGTTAAGAAAGCTTTTCTTTTTATCCGGGAATTTTACCTCTGGAATCTCCGGATAATTAAAAGAGGGCTTATAGATTACCGTCCTTTTGAGATTCTTTTTAAGGAAGCCTTAGATGAGTGGAAATTTTCGGATTGTAAGATTCCTTTTCTCTGTGTAGCTGTAGACTTGGTAAAGGGAGAAGAGGTTTACTTAGAAGAAGGTTTTTTGTGTAAGGCTTTGCTTGCTTCCTGTGCTTTGCCGGGAGTTTTTCCTCCTTTAAGAGAAGGAGAAAAGTATTTAGTAGATGGCGGAGTATTAGAAGCTCTTCCTACTTTAGCTTTACGCAGGAAAAAAATAGATTTTATCCTGGGAGTAAGTTTAGAAAAGAAAAGAGAGGAAAGAGTGGGCAGAAGCAGTATAGATATTCTTTTAAATGTAGATGAGATAAGGCACAATAGATTACTGGAAATTTCTAAGAATTTAACTGATTTTATTTTTGAACCCGAAGTTTCTGATTTTGGTTGGGCTGACTTTTCTAAGATAGATATAATTATCGAGAGGGGGAGGCAAGAAGCTTTAGAGAAAATCTCCCGGCTTAAGAAGAGATTAAAACGCAGGCGATTTTTTCCTTTCTTAAAGTATTAAAGGAGAAGCTTCTCAACCTGTTTAATGAGTATATTTTTGAGAAAGGTTTATAGACTCTCTGCTTTGATTTTTCCTTTAACCTATTTTTTCTCTTCCAGAACTTTTATCTTGGGCATAACCGGAGTTGTTCTTCTGGGACTCCTGATTTTAGAAATAGTGAGATTTAAAATCCCTTCCTTTAATAGGAAAATATTTTCTTCTTTTTCTCGCCTTCTAAAAGATAGAGAAAAAGAAAAAATTTCCGGGACTACTATTTTTTTTATAGGAGTTTTTATCACGGTTTTAATTTTTCCTAAGGAGATAGCTATACTTTCTTTACTTTACTTAGTTGTGGGAGATGCTCTCTCAGGGATAGTTGGTTTTAATTGGGGAAGAATTAGAATAGGCAAAAAGTCCTTAGAGGGATTTTTAGCTTGTTGGTTGAGTTGTTTAGCTATAGGTTTAATTTTAAGAGACTTTTTTCTCTTTTCTTCCCCGGCACTAATTTTATCTTCTTTAGCTGTAGCTTTAGTAGAATTATTTCCCTTTGTTGACGATAATTTAACTATACCTCTGGCAGGAGGGGCTATTCTTTATGTTCTTAGATAGGTATTTTAAGTTTAAAGAAAATAATACTAGTTTAAAAAGAGAAATTTTAGGAGGATTAACTACCTTTTTTACTATGGCTTATATTATAGTAGTTAATCCAGCTATTTTGGAAGCTTGTGGTATTCCTAAGTCAGCCTCTTTTACTGCCACTGTTCTCTCAGCTTTTCTGGGAACTCTTTTAATGGGGGTCTATGCCAGGAGGCCTTTTGCTATTGCTCCTTATATGGGCGAAAACGCTTTTATTGCCTATACAGTATGTAAAGTCTTGGGTTTCCCCTGGCAAGTAGCTTTGGGAGCTGTGTTTTTAGGAGGAGTTTTATTTTTTTTCCTTACCCTATTTAAATTAAGAGCCTGGTTGTCTAAATCTATACCTCAGTCTTTAAAGTATAGTTTTTCAGCAGGATTAGGACTTTTCTTAGCTTTTATTGGTTTAAACATTTCGGGATTTATAAGTTTAGGCACAGCTTCAGCTCCAGTGAAGTTAGCCAATTTAAAAACACCCGATGCTTTATTAGCTGTTTTTTGTCTTCTTTTGATTTCTCTATTGATGATTAAAAAAGTAAGAGGTGCTTTTTTATTAGGTATGCTTTCAGTTACTTTTTTAGGAATTTTGGAGGGAAAGATAAAGATAGATTCTTGGTGGAGTTTGCCCCCTTCTTTAGCTCCAACTTTTTTCAAATTTACGGAATTTTTTAGATATCCAGAATTAGTCTTAACCTGGGGGATGTTCTCAGTAGTTTTAACTGTATTTGTTATGGATTTCGTAGATACTATGGGTACTTTAATTGGAGTTTCAGCCCGAGCAGGTTTTTTAGATAAAGATGGGAATCTGCCGGAGATTGAGAAACCTATGTTAGTAGATGCTTTAGCTACGATATTTTCGGCAAGTTTAGGAACCACTACTTCAGGTACTTATATAGAGTCAGCTTCAGGTGTAGAAGAAGGAGCTCGCACCGGCTTTTCCAGTGTGGTTTGTGCCTTCTTATTCTTATTAGCTTTGTTCTTTTCTCCTTTACTTACCTTAGTTCCTCCCTATGCCTATGGTCCAGTTTTAATTATTGTGGGCAGTTTAATGATTTTTCCTGTGGTTAGAATAGATTTTTCTGATTATACTGAGTATATCCCTGCATTTTCAGTAATTGTATTTAGCTGTTTTACCTATAATTTAGGAGTGGGGATTACTGCCGGGTTTTTGTTTTATCTTTTGCTTAAATTATTTTCAGGAAGATTTAGAGACTTAAATGGGGGGAGGATCCTTTTAGGGATAATTTCTCTTTTATTCTTTTTATTTTATCCTTATAAGTAAGGAGGAGTTATGCTGGTTAAAAGTTTAGGTTTAAGATTTAGTCTTTTGAAGGTGGTAAGAGAAATTTTAATAGTAAGTATTTTTGTTTTTCTTTTAACCCTTTCTTCTAAAGTAAGAATTTATTTCCCCTTCTCTCCTGTTCCTGCGACTTTGCAGACTTTAGTTATTTTTTTGGGTGTAGTTTTCTGGAGAGAGAAAGCAGTTTTTTCTCAGCTTATCTGGATTTTCTTAGGTATTTTAGGCCTCCCTTTCTTTTCTCAGGGAGGAGGGTTTTTTTATATTTTTTCTCCCACTTTTGGATATATATTAGGATTTGTAATAGCTAGCTTATTCTTAATTAAGTTTTTATTTTTTAAAAAGAATTTTTACTGGTATCTTCTTTCTTTTTCCTTAGCTAATCTAATCATTTATATTTTGGGAGCAGCAAGCATTATTTTGAGTTTAAAGATTTCTTTTCTTTCAGCAATAGAGATTGGAGTTTTCCCCTTTATATATGGAGATTTCTTGAAAATAGTCTTAGCTGGTTTAATAACCAGGTTAACCAGAGCTTGATTATGTTGCGACGCTGGTTTTTTACCGGATTAGTAGTTTTAGTGCCTATCGTTATTACTGTCTATGTAGTAATAGGGCTCTTTAACTTTGCTGATTCTATTTTAGGCAGGTATATAAATCGTTATATTTCCCTTTATTTTGGTTATAAAATCCCGGGTTTAGGGATAATCTTTTCAATCTTGATAGTTATTCTGGCAGGAATTATTTCTTCTTTTCTCAGGTGGAAAGTTTTTAAGCGATTGGAATTATTGATTTTAAAATTTCCTTTAGTGGGCAAAATTTATGCTCCTACCAAAGAAATTGTAAAATTTTTATTTTCTCCTTCTAAGCCTTCTTTTAAAAGAGTTGTGTTAGTAGAATTTCCTAAAGAAGGTGTATATTCTTTAGCTTTTGTAACTGGAAAGTTTTCTAAGATTAATGAAAAGACAGGTAAAAAAATGATAAGCATCTTCATTCCTTCTTCACCTTCTCCTCTCACTGGCTTTACTTATTTTATATCTGAAGATAAACTCATCTATTTAGATATTTCTGTAGAAGAAGCAGTTAAGATTATAGTTTCGGGAGGAATGTTGAGTTCTTCAGAAAATTTCTCTCAAAAATAGTTGCCTGTTTTTAAAATTTAGATAAAATATATTTCTATTTTATTCTAAACAATGGCTAAGTATAGTTTAAACAAAGAAGAGTTTTTCATAGAGAACTACAACAAAGTAAGAAGTTTTTGTAGTTTCTTGCCTGCTATTTCCGGTAAGTTTGGTCTTCCTCTTTGGTGCTTTTATGTAAATAGAGCTCAAGGAGTAGTAAGTTTAGGAATAAAAGATAAAGACCACTCTATCTTAGAATTTTTACCAGCCAATAAGTCTCTATTTTCAGTATTTTATCGAGGGTTCAGGACATTTTTGAAAATAGACTCTAATTTTTATGAACCTTTCCGTATCCCCCGGAATAATTGGTTAAAGCAGGTTATGAAAGTGTTTCCCTCTTTTTTGGAGATTGAAGAGGAAAATAAAAAGAAGGGCTTGAATATAAGGATAAAGTATTTTACTTTACCTTCTTCTGATTTTGCTTCTTTAGTAAGAATAGTGGAGTTAAAAAATATTACTACCCGGCCCGAGGATTTGGAAATTATTGATGGTTTACCAGTTATACTTCCCTATGGTTGTAAGAACCTTTTTCTTAAAGATTTAGCCCGGACTTTAGAGGCCTGGATGCAAAGTTATCTTAATAAAGATTTAGCCTTTTTTAAGTTGAAGGTTTCTCCTCAGGATGTTGCTCAGACTATTTATATCCAGGGAGTAAATTTCTATTTTTCTTGTTTTTTCTCTAAGAAAAACCAGATTAAATTTTTAAGACCCATTATAGATCCTCATCTTCTTTTTGGCGAGGATTCAGATTTGAATCTCCCTTTTAATTTTGTAGATAAAAAGTTTAATTATGTAAAGAAAGACATTCTTCTGGGGAGGACTCCCTGTGCTTTTTCTTTTGTCAAAATAAGGCTTAATCCCCAGGAAAATTTTAGATTTTTCAGTTTTATTGGTTCAGCGGAGAAGGAAAGAGAGGTTGTTAATTTTTCTAAGAAGCTAAGTTCGGACTGGATTGAGGATAAATTTGAAGAGAATAAGAAAATTATAAAGGAGATTCAGCAAAAGGCTTTTATAAACTCTTCTTTAAGAACTCTTAATTTCTATACTCAGCAAAATTTCTTAGATAATGTTTTAAGAGGAGGGTTTCCCCAGAGATTTGGAGGTAAAGTCTTTTATCTCTACAACAGAAAACACGGAGATTTAGAAAGAGATTATAATAGATTTAAATTTGAGCACAGCTTTCTTTCTTCAGGAGAAGGGAATTACCGGGATATAAATCAGAATAGACGCCAGGATGTATTCTTTGAACCCGGAGTTTTTGATGAGAATATCCGGTTATTTTTTAATCTCCAGAAGTTAGATAGTTACAACCCTTTGGTGGTTAAACCTCCTAAGTTTATTTTTAGAGATAAAGAATCTTTTCAGAAGACTTTTTCTGAGTTTTTCGGTTCAGAATTGTTAAAGAAGTTAGAAGAGATAGTTTTTTCAGAATTTTCTCTCTCAGAGTTTATGGGATTTTTGAAGGAGAATAAAGTATCTTCTAAATTGCGGGAGGAATTAATTAAAAGAGTTTTGAGTTTTTCTAAGAAGGTAGAACAGGCTGATTTTGGAGAAGGTTTCTGGATAGACCACTTTACTTATAATTTAGATTTAATAGAAAGTTTTTTAGCAATATTTCCTGATAAAGAATCAGAGCTCTTATTTAAAGAAGAGTATTCTTTCTATGATGATTTTTGCAAATTAGCCCCCCGGAGGAAAAGATATTACCTTAAAGATGGTTATATTTTGCAAAGAGATTTTCTGGAGTTTAACGAGAAAAAAGCCAATTTGATAAATTCCCGCCAGTATTCTAAGCATCAGCTAAGAATAAGAGACAAAGACAAAGTTTTCTATACTAACTTATTAGTTAAGCTTTTGGTAGTAGTTTTGAATCGAATTTCTACCCTTGACCCTTTTGGCAGGGGTGTGGAAATGGAGGCAGGAAGACCAGGCTGGTGTGATGCTCTTAATGGTTTACCTTCTCTTTTGGGTTCCTCTTTAGCTGAGACCTTTGAGCTTTTGAGGATAATTTCTTTTCTTAAAGAAAAGGTTGGAAAATACAGAGAAAAGAAGATATCTCTACCTTCAGAAATATTTAACTTTTTTAAAGACTTAAAAGAGCTTCTTCAAGAGAGTAAATCTCAGGGTTTTAAAGATAATCTGGATTTCTGGAAGAGGAGCCATACTCTTAAAGAAGAGTTTCGGGAAAAAGTCTTCTGGGGAGTGAGCTCTGAGTTTTATTCATTATCTTTAGGAGAGGTAGAAGAGTTTTTAGAACTGAGCAAGGAGAAAATTTCTTTAAACTTAAAAGATGTAGATTATAAAAGATTGCCTACTTACTTTATAAATGAGGTAGTGGAATATCGGGAAGAGCAAGATTTTATCTTTCCTTTAAAGTTTAGACAGAAGGAGCTTCCTCTCTTTTTAGAAGGTTTTGTGAGAGCTATGAAGATATTGCCTCCAGAAACTATTAAATTAATCTACAATTCTTTAAAGAAAAGTTCTCTCTATGATAGGAATTTAAAAATGTACAAAATCTGTGCCTCTTTGAAGAAGGCACCTCTGGAGATAGGAAGAATAAAAGTATTTCCTCCGGGCTGGTTAGAAAATGAATCTATCTGGGTGCATATGGAGTATAAGTATCTTTTGGAATTGATAAAGGCTGGACTTTATGAAGAATTCTATAAAGAATTTTTTAATTGTTTTATCTGTTTTTTAAAACCCTCAATTTATGGAAGAAGTAATTTAGAGAACTCTTCTTTTATAGTAAGTTCAGCTAATCCCGATAAGAAACTCTGGGGAAGAGGTTTTGTGGCTCGACTTACCGGCGCAACTTCTGAAGCTTTAAATATACTACTTTTTATGTGTTTAGGGAAAAATCCTTTTTATCTGAAGCAGGGGAAATTAGTATTAGAGTTTAAGCCTTTGTTAAAGAAAGACCTTTTTACCAAAAAAGAAGATACTGTCTTTATCTTAGATAACGAAGGAAAGCCCCAAAAATTTACTCTTCCTAAAAATACTTTTTCCTTTATGTTTTTAGGCAAGACTTTAGTTATCTATCATAACCCTCAGAGAATTGATACTTATAGTCAGAAAGTAAAAGTAGAGAAAATAATAGTTAAATATGCTAACCAGGAGGAATTTGTATTTAATTCTTCTCAGATAGAAGAACCACATTCTTTGAGAATAAGAAACCAGGAAGCTCAGGTTATTGAAGTATTTATTACTCCGAATTAAATTTATCAATGTCCGCAATTATATATTAAATAATCAGGATTAAAGAGAGGTGATTTCTGAGGGTGTTTAAAAAAAATCTCAAAGCATTTTCTACCCTTTTCTTAATTTATGTCTTCCTTTTAAGTATTAAGCTGATTAGTAAAGGAGCTCATTTTTTAGGTGAAGACTTTGCTCGCAAACTTATCTCTACCACTTCTGATCCTTTTGTTGGACTTTTTATTGGGATTTTAGCTACAGTAGTAGCTCAGTCTTCTTCCTTAACTACTTCCTTAGTGGTGGCTTTAGTAGGTGGGGGTACTTTAAATATTAATTGTGCTATCCCTATTGTTATGGGAGCTAATATTGGTACAACTGTTACTAACACTTTGGTTTCTTTAGGACACATTTCCTGGAGAGGAGAATTTAAAAGGGCCTTTCAGGCGGCTACAGTCCATGATTTCTTTAATATTTTGACAGTAATAATCCTTTTTCCTCTTCAGCTTAAATTTGGGTATCTTACCAGGATTTCTCTATTTTTTGGAAGGTTATTTGAGGGAGTAGGAGGGGTTAGGTTTAGCAGTCCTGTAAAAATTCTCCTTTCTCCAGGAATTTCTTTTTTTAAGAAGGTATTTATAGAAAATCTTTCTTTTTCAGAAAGCTGGACAGGTATTGTATTTATTATACTGGGACTGGCCTTTTTATTTTCTTCTCTGTTTTTCTTAGTTAAGATATTAAGAAAACTCTTTATTGGGAAAGCAGAGGTTTTAATAGATAAGTATATATTTAGAAATAATTTTTTAGCTATGGGCTTAGGGTTCTTAATTACAGTAGTGGTTCAGTCTTCTTCTTTAACTACTTCAGTGATGGTTCCTTTAGCTGCTGCTGGAGTTTTAAGTTTAGAAAAAGTCTTTGTTTATACTATGGGGGCGAACGTGGGCACTACCTTTACTGCTCTCTTAGCTTCTTTGGCTGTAGCAGGAGAAGGCAGAACTGCAGCTTTAACTGTAGCCTTAGCTCATTTATTCTTCAATCTTTCGGGGATAGCTATATTTTATCCCTTTAAAAAGATAAGAAATATACCCCCTATTTTAGCTAAGAAGCTTTCTCAACTCTGTTATAAACGCAGATACTTTTCTTTAATTTATACTTTAGTAATTTTTATAGTTTTACCTTTGTCCCTTATTTTCTTAAGAGAACTTTTTATAAAATAATGGAGGTGAGAAATGTTTAAAGATATTTTAAATATCTGGAAAGAAGAAGAGTTTCTAAAGAAAGTAGTAGGAGATTTTGAGAATATGCTTAGAGAAGCTCAAGATATCTTTGATAAGGCAACTTCTGTATTCTGGAAGAAGATACCTTCTCAGGAAGTCCATGCTTTAATATACTCGAAAGATAGAAAGATTAATGAAGAAGAACAGAAAATAAGAAGAAGACTCATTGAACACTTAGCTATTAATCCCCGTAAAGATTTTACTACCTGTTTGGTTTTTATGAGTATAGTAAAGGATGCTGAAAGAATAGGTGATTATTGTAAAAATATTTTTGAATTAAGTTATATCTTAAAAAGTTCACCCCAAGATAACTTAACCACCAGTTTTCAGGATTTAGAGACCCAGATAAGAGAAAACCTAAAGGAGATTCCTTCTGCTTTTGTTTCTGCAGATAGTGAGAAAGCAGTCACTCTGATGCAGAGACACGGGAAAATTTCTTCTCAATGTGAGAGTATGATTCGCTCAATGATTGACCAAAATTTTTCTGCCGATAAGACTGTAGTTTACACTTTGCTTTTACGCTATTATAAGAGAATCAGTGCTCACATAGCTAATATAGCTTCGGCTATAATAAATCCTGTAGAAAAAATTGATTATGTAGCTGAGGGGCTTCTTTAAATTATTAATTTTTTGTTCTATTGTTCAGGTGTTTATTATTTAAAAAAATAAAGGAGCAAGATGTCTAAGAGAAAAAGGAGGGGAAAGCTTTCCTGGAGAAGTAAGAAAGCAAATCACGGAAGAAAACCCTGCAGAGGTTAATTCCAGCTAATCTCTATTCTGATAAACAGATGAACTGTCGAGCTAAAGTTCAGAGCTGGTAGGGGTTATTTAAATCTCGCCAGGCAGTAATTTGAACTGAGGCTTCTATCCCTAAATCTTCAACAGCAGACATATAGTCAGCATTATAGGCAAGATGGGTGTTGCCATTTATCCTTATTTCTTGAGCCCAGACTCCTCCATTTACATTTAGGCCGCCTCTGCCCCCATTTATTCGGAATTGGCCCCGAGTATAGATTACCCCCTCAATCTGACCATTGCCATTAATCACTATATCATCAGTCTCATCAGGGTCAGTTATAATATCTCCTGCTACTACAAAGAAACCCCCAATAGTTCCGATATTACCGTTAAGTTCTAAATCAGTAGTTATATAGACTACATTAGGGACTCCTTCTGAATACCAGAAAGAGTCCGGGAAACTATCTTCTCCATTTTTTACTTTCTGAAGACGAGCTTCGTCATAGACATTTCCCTCCGAAGAAGCAATATTATAGAGTTGCTGGAAGTCTAAGTGGGCTAAAGGAGAGATAGATTCATCTTGTTCAACTTGACCGGTTATATTTTCTGGATGTTCAACCTCATATTCTCCTGAGTATATTAAAGCTTTATCGTCAGGAGAAGGTTGGTCGTTTACTATAGAAAAGGAGTTTCCATTTATATCCACATCTCCTGCACAGTAAGCTGTATAGTCGTAAAACCCTGGAGGTATATATTTAGACATTATAACTTTGAGTGTGCGTTTTATCCGGTAACTTGTCTTGGAAGGAATGTAACCTGAGCTTAGAACTTCCCGGGTTTTAGAATCAATCACATTAACTATGACTTCATAGCTTCCCTCTTCTAAATTTCCTTCTTCTCCTGTCCAGTTAAAATCATTTCTTAGTTCCTGGAGAGCTTTATTTACTCCTGCCTCAGCTATCCAGAAAGCCTGAAGAGAGTTTTTGTATCTTTGAGCCAGGTTTTTTTCTGATATGCTTTGAAAAAGAGAGGCTGAAGATAAAATCAGTAAGATTAAGATTATTACTGTTACTAAAACTAGAGAAGAAGCTTTTTTTCTCACAACTTAATTATACCACAGAATTTTATTTTACCAAATTGGAGTTTGTTTTTTATAAAGGATACCAGTTTTCTGGCCCTGCCAATAAGAACTTCTTAATTTCTTAACTTTATTTTTTCTTTAAGGCTAAAACTAAGGGGGTTACCCCTTAAGTTTTTAGATACTTGAAGGGTAATAATAAGGGTATCTCCAGAAAGAGAAAAGTTTAAGGAGCTTACATTGTTTCCCAAAATCTGAGTAGTTCCTGCCGGATATTCTCGGATAATTTGGTTTGAATTTATATCTAAGTAATAATTTATATCGTAAGTTCCTCCTGATAAATCAGGTATAGAGAAAGATATGTTTTTCCCTTCATTACCAATAATTATAGAGGAGCTTTCTGCCTGTCTTAGTTCCCGACTCATTCTATCGATGGCTATCCTTGCTTCTTGCTGGAGCTCTAAAAGGATTGAGTCTCTTCTCCAGTTTAAATCTCCCAGATAGAAGATTGAGGCTGCGCAAATAATTATAAGAGACAGGATAAAGGTAGTTACTAATATTTCCATTAAAGTAAAGGAGTCTTTGTTTTTCATCTTAAGGTTGAGCTATCAGGGTTTCTAAATTTACACCCCTATTTCTTAAACCCCGGTCTTTCCAGGTTACAGTAACTTCTATGTCTAAAAGAGTAGTTCCATTAACACTAGTATCAATATTCTCGTTATTTAGAGGAGTAAGCCCTTCTCTGGCTATCTCTGAAGAATCCCAATCCCAGTCTCCATTTTCTATTTTAGTCTTTACAGTTTCAAAGTTAGTATTTTTAATATCTTCTAATACATATTCAGCATGGGTTAAAGCCCTGGTTAAATTTCGGCTAGCCTCGTTGAGAAGAAAACCCTGCACCAAAGCTAAGAGGATTGTTCCCAAACTTATAGCCAGAATAGCTACTGCTAGGAGAAGTTCAGAAAGAGTAAAGCTTTTTTTGCCCATTTTATTATTTTATTAAAGTATAGCACTTTACTCAAAATTAGACAATTTTTTTCTTGATTTTTTGGATAGATTATGCAAAATTAAAAAGTGTGAAGAAAGTGTTGATTGTGGATGACGAAGAAGATATTGTAGAGTCTGTAGGAAATTTTTTAATTAAGCAGGGATTTTCTGTATTTTCTGCCTTAGACGGGGAGGAAGCTAAAGCTAAAATTGTGGAAGTAAAGCCTGATATAGTTTTATTAGACCTTATTTTGCCTAAGGCTAATGGATTTGAAATTCTTAAATGGTTGAGACAAAATTTTGAACAGAGAACGCCAGTTATTATCTTTTCAATAAAAGATAAGTTCGAAGATATTAAGAGAGGTTATAGCTTTGATGCTGATTTTTACCTCCCTAAACCTTTTACCAATCATCAACTTCTCCAGGGTATTAAGACTGTTCTTTCTTTAAGCAACTACCGTAAAACCTAACTTTCTCTTTTTAGTAGTTTTTCCAAAAACAATAACTATTTTACAAACGGGCATATTCGCAGGGATTCGTAAATTTGTTGATGACTTATGACCTAAATACTCTGAAGAAATAGGGAAACTTCAGGTCTCTTTTATATTGACACCCCATTTTTAATCAAGTATATTTAGACATAGGGACTGAAAGTCAGGAGAGTAAAGTGCAAAATTTATCTTTAATTTACCAATAGAGAAGAGTTAAAATTCAAGAGAAGGCATAAGAAATTTAAATAGTTTTTGAGGTTGAATTTATGGTAAACTCATTTTAGAGGGAGTGATTAGAATTAAGGAGGAAACAATGAAGAAATTATTCTTATCTTTAGAGGCTCTTTCTTTAAGGAGGAGAATTTTTGTAGCTTTTTCTCTTATCTCCCTTCTTCCTCTGCTAGTAATTGGGTTTTATCTGGCTTATAAGAATTTACCTTCTTATGCTTGTTTGATTTTGGGGATAAACATCCTTTTGGGCTGGTGGATAGTTATTCAGATTCTTAATTCTATAACCAGTATTATTAAGAAGACTCGGAAAAATCTTTCTTTATTAGGAGAAGTTAAGCCCACAGAAGATGAAGTAAAGTTTTTAGATGAAGTATTTGACAAGATGACAGTAAAGATTAAAAAGAGTTTTCAGGAGTTAAAGGAGATTAGTAAAACTACAGAAAAACTTAATGAGGAAATTTCTAAAAAAATAGCTTTGCTTTCTGCTATTCTTCAAATAAATGATTTAGTGTCTCAGGATACAGATATGAAGGAAGTTTTTAGGCTGATAGTAAGGAGGATTAAGAGTATTTTAAATTTGGATTTAACCTTTGTTCTTCTGGATTCAGAAGGAAAGTTTTTTTCTCTGGAAGCTGGAGAATCAAACCAGAATATAAATTTTGAAACACTTTCTAAAGATAAATCTTTTCTTAAGCCTCTGATAGAGAAAGGTGAAGTTATCCTTTTAGACCGGAATAACTCCTGCAGAGAATTAGAAAATTTTTCTAAAGATATCTTAGGAGTAAATAATCTTGTGCTTCTGCCTATCTTTTTAAAAAGGGAGATAATGGGGATTTTAGGTGCAGGAGTTAAGGGTTTAGAATTTTCTTTTTCTGAAGAAGAGTTAGATACTCTGAAGGCATTTTCTAAACACATAACTTTTATAATAGAACATCAGAGAATATCGGAAAGAATAAAGGATTTAGAAATAAAGGACCCTCTTACCGGTCTATATAATGCTAAGTTTGCTAAGGAGAGGTTAGATGAGGAAGTTAAAAGGGCAATTGTTTATCAAAAGCCCTGTGGTTTTATTCTTATTAAGATTAAGAATTTTAAAGATTATATAAATAAAACAGGGGTTTTGGCTTTAGAGTCTGTTCTAAAGAAGATAGCTGATATTATGAGAGATAATTTAGAGGTAGGCCAAAAAGCAGTAAGAATATCTGAGGACTCCTTAGGGATAATTGTTCCTGAGAAGAGTAAAGCCCAGTTAGAGAAGCAGGGCTCAGAGTTGCTATCTAAGATTAAGCAGGAGATATCTGAAAGGCTGGATTTAGTCCTTTCTGTTGCTGAGAATCCCATAGATGGGGCTTCGGCTGAAGAACTTATAAATAAGGCTTCTTCAATATAATAATATAATGAAGTATTTTAAGAAAAGAATCGATAAACCTTTAGGAGAACTTTTAATTGAGAAAGGAATAATTAATAGAGCTCAAATTAAGAAGGCTCTTAAGGTTCAAAAGGAAAGAGGAGGGTTAATTGGAGAGATAATAGTTTCTCTGGGATTTGCTAAAGAGGAGGATATCGCTCATGTTTTATCTTTACAGTACGGGTTTCCTTATCTTCCTTTAGAAAGCTATGATATTCCCAAAGAGTTGGTTAAGATAATTCCTAAACAGGTAGCCCTTCAGTATTGTCTTATCCCTATAGATAAAATAGGCTCTACTTTGACCATAGCTATGGCCAATCCTTTAAATTCCCAGGCTATAGAGGATGTAGAATATATTAGCAATTCAGAGGTGCAGATATTCGTAGCTACTGCTTCGGATATAAAGAAAGCAATAGAGAAGTGTTATGCTTAAGGTCCTTAATTTTATATTCTGAAAAGTTTGAATTGAAAAATTTATGGGGCTTAAAGAAAAGATATTAAAGACTTTAAAAGAGAGTAAAATAGTAAGTGAAGAAGAAATAAGTAAAGCCCTAAAACTTCAAAGAGAAGCTGGGGGAAGTCTAAGTGAAGTATTATTAAAGTTAGGCCTGGTTGATGAGGAGTCTCTGCTTCTTATCTTCTCTAAAGATTTAGGTATCCCTCCTGTTGAGCTTTCTCGGTTTAAAGTATCTGAAGAATTGACTAAGATTGTCCCTTTTCATTATGCTCGTAAATATAAAGTTATTCCTATAGGAAAGATAAGTAATACTTTAACTGTAGCTATGTCTGACCCTCTAAATATTTTTGCCTTGGATGATTTAAAGAGACTCACCGGTTTAGAGATTAACCCAGTTTTAGCTTCTTCAACAGATATAGAAGCTGGGTTAGAAAGATTTTATCGAGAATCAGCTAAAGAGGAGATAGAGAATATCTTAGAGAAAAGTTCTTCTAAGCTGGAATTAGTTCAGGAAGAAAAGAGACCCTCTGAAGACGAGACAGTAGTTCTTAAAAAAGTTAAGGAGGGCCCGGTAGTTAAGATTACCAACTTAATATTGACTAAAGCTGTAGAAGAGAAGGCTTCTGATGTATTGATTGAGCCGATGGAGAAGAGTATGCGGATCCGGTTTCGGATAGATGGGATACTTTGTGAGAGGGAAGCGCCTCCTTTAAATATGCATCCTCTAATAACTTCTCGGATAAAAGTTATGGCTAATTTAGATATTGCTGAACACCGACTCCCTCAGGATGGAAGGTTTAGTCTGAAAATTGGTTCTAAGAATGTGGATTTCAGGGTATCAATAGTTCCTTCAGTTTTAGGGGAAAAGGTGGCTTTAAGAATATTAGATAAGAGCCAGGCTTTACTTAGCTTAGATAGCTTAGGGTTTGAGGAAGAGGTGGTAAAGAAGATAAAGCAGGTCTCTCTACGTCCTCACGGAATGATTATCTCTTGTGGACCAACCGGCTGTGGAAAGACTACCACTCTTTATTCCATCCTCAAGTATGTTGATTCTCCAGAAAAAAATATAATTACTGTAGAAGATCCCATTGAATATGAACTTAAAGGGATAAACCAGGTTCAGGTTAGGCCCGAAGTTGGTTTAACTTTTGCTTCTTCTCTTCGCTCAATATTAAGACAGGACCCTGATATAATTATGGTAGGAGAAATTAGAGATTTTGATACAGTAGACATAGCTATAAAAGCAGCTCTTACTGGCCACTTAGTTTTATCTACTCTTCATACCACCACTGCCTGTGGTTCAGTAACCCGTTTAGTTAATATGGGAGTTGAGCCCTTTTTAGTTACTTCTTCTTTATTAGGAGTTTTAGCCCAGAGACTTCTGAGAAAACTCTGTCCTGAATGTAAAGAGGAGGGAGAAGTCCCCCAATATTTAAGGGAAGTTTTGAGATTAGAGAAAGAGGTGAAAGTCTATAAGCCTAAAGGTTGTAAGAAGTGTGGAAATACCGGCTACAGAGGAAGGATAGGGATTTGTGAATTTTTAGAAATAACTGAGACTATAAAAGAATTAATTTTGAAGTCTTCTCCTGAGGGGGTTTTAAAAGAGAGAGCTCGTCAGGAAGGAATGCAGACTTTGCGAGAAGATGCAGTATTAAAGCTTAAAAAAGGTTTAACTTCCTTAGAAGAAGTTTTAAGAGTTACTGCCCAAGATTAGAGATGGCTAATCTTAGAGAGAGGTTGAAAGAGTTAGTTTTAAAAAAAGAAGGCATAGACAAAGAAGAAGTTTTAAGATTATTTAAAGAATCTAAAAATTTAGTAGATTTTAGGAAGAAATTGCAAGAAGCTAATTTGTTAAAAGAGGAGGAATATTGTCAATTTCTTTCTCAAGAGACAGGACTTGTCTATTTTGATTTAAGTAGGTTTAAGATTGATAAGTCTCAAGCTAGCTTGATTTCTCAGGAGTTAGCCTATAAATATCAAATCTTGCCGATTTCCAGGATTAAAAATGTTATAACTTTAGCTTGTAGTGATCCTTTAGATCTCTTAGTCTTAGATGATTTAAGGTTGAAATTAGGTTCAGATATAGGCTTGGTTTTAGCTAAGCCCTCCCAGATAAAAGCAGTTTTAGAAGAGGTTTATAAGAAAGAAAGCTCTGAGCAATTTTTAGATATGCTGGAAAGCAATATAGATAATCTTGAAGTTGCAGGTGAGGAAGAGACGATTATGGGTTATGATGTGGTGGCCGAAAGCAGAAAGCCACCTATAGTAAGAGTAGTAGACTTAGTAATTACTGAAGCTCTTAACCGTCGGGCTTCGGATATTCATATTGAGCCTGAGGAAGACAGACTTAAAGTGCGCTATCGCATAGATGGGGTTTTGCATGAAGTTTTTAGCTTGCCTAAAAAAAATCAGAATGCTATAATTGCCCGTCTTAAAATTATGTCTTCGCTTAATATTACTGAATCGCGAATCCCTCAGGATGGTAGGTTTAAAGTGAGATTGGAAAATAAAGAGGTTGACTTCAGGGTTTCTTCTCTTCCTACCAAGTACGGCGAAAAATTCGTCTTGAGAGCTTTAGATAAGTCTAATCTATCTATTGGTTTAGAAAAGTTAGGTTTTTCTGAGAAACCGCGTCAGCTTTTTGAAGAAGCTTTAAAAAGACCTTTTGGGATTCTTTTAGTTACCGGTCCTACTGGTTCAGGAAAGTCCACCACTCTTTATTCAGTAATCAATCACCTAAATACTCCCCAGAGGAATATTATTACTATAGAAGACCCTGTTGAGTATCAGATTGAAGGTATAACTCAAATTCAGGTCTATCCCGACATAGGGCTTACTTTTGCTAATTGTTTGCGGGCAGTATTGAGACAATCTCCCGATGTGATAATGGTAGGAGAGATTAGAGATTCTGAAACTGCTGATATTGCTATTAAAGCTTCTTTAACCGGCGAACTTATTCTTTCTACCCTTCATACCAATGATTCTGTAGGAGCAATTACTCGCTTAGTGGATATGGGAGTAGAACCTTATCTCTTAGCTTCTTCTTTAGTAATGACTTCGGCTCAGAGGCTTTGTAGAAAAATTTGTCCTCAGTGTAAGACTTCTTATAAAATATCACAAAAAGTTTTAGATAAGCTGGGTTTAAAAGATAAAGATATGGATTTCTACATTGGTAAGGGTTGTCCTTCTTGTAGAGGGACAGGTTATTTGGGAAGAGAAGCAGTCTTAGAAGTTTTATTAGTTGACGATAAGATAAAAGAAATGATTGTTAGTAAAGAAACTGAAGAGAGGATAGTTAGTTATGCTCGTAAAGAGTTAGATTTTAGGAACTTGAGAGAAGATGCTTTAGATAAAGCTTTTAGGGGAGTAACTTCTTTGGAAGAGGTATTCCGGATAACTTGATTTTAACCGGGAGTAGGTTGAGATTTTTAATTCTTGGAGGTTTAATGAGTTATGCCTTTGTTTGAGTACAGAGTAAGAACAAAAGAGGGCAAAATTGCCAAAGGCTTGATTGAGGAAGTTTCTTTAGAAAAGGTTAGAGATTCTCTCCATACTGAGGGTCTAATTATTGTTTCCATAACTGAGAAGAAAGGAAAAGTCCGCCCAATTTCCGGGAAAGTGAAACCTGAGGAGATAGTGATTTTTTCTCGTCAGCTTACTACTCTTATTGAAAGTGATATTCCCTTAGTTCAGGGCTTAGAGATACTTTCTGAGCAAGTCAAGAACCCTTCCTTTAAACAGATAATTTTAGACATTCTTAGAAATGTGCGGGAAGGTAGTTCTTTTCATTCTGCTCTCTCTAAGTTTCCTAAAGTTTTTTCCGAGTTTTATATAAGTATGGTAAGAGCAGGAGAAGCCTCAGGAAAGTTAGGCGAAATTTTAAATAGAGTGAGTGGCTATATAGAATCTACTTTGGCTCTTCAAAGAAAGGTGCGCTCCAGCTTAGCTTATCCGGTAATTGTGATTTCTATGGCTATAGTAATAACTGCTTTTTTGATTTTAAAGGTTATCCCTACTTTCAAAGGTATATTTGATATGTTAGGAGGCCATCTCCCTTTACCTACCCGCATTCTTATTGGGATAAGTGATTTTTCGCGGAGGTGGTTTCTCTTTATATTAGGAGGATTGTTAATTTTGGGAATAGTTTTGAAGAAAGTTTCAACTACTCCTGAAGGAAGGAAAAAGATTGATGAAAGACTGCTTAAACTTCCTGTAGTGGGTGAACTTATCAGGAAAATTGCTGTGGCTAAGTTTTGCCGAACTTTTTCTACTTTAGTGAGTAGCGGGGTGCCGGTTTTACAAAGTTTAGATATTGTAGGAAGAACTTCGGGGAATAAAGTAGTTGAAGAAGCAGTAGTTAAATCTAAAAAATTTGTTCAGGAGGGAGAATCCCTTTCTGAACCTCTATCCCGAAGCGGAGTTTTCCCTCCTATGGTAGTAAGGATGATTTCCGTAGGAGAAAAAACCGGTAAATTAGAGGAGATGTTGACAAAGATTGCCCAGTTTTATGAAGAAGAAGTAAATACTGCTGTAGCTGGGCTTACCTCAATGATTGAGCCTTTAATTATCGGGTTTTTGGGGATAGTTATAGGTGGCATAGTTGTTTCTCTATTCTTGCCTATCCTTAAGATTACCCAGCTTATCAGCCATTAAGATTTTATAGATAAAACTGCCAGATATATTTTTAGCTGATAGACTTGTCAGTTTTCTTAAAATATGATAGAGCTAAATACAGAACCACTTGTTTAACAAAGAGTTATAAAATTATTGACATTTTCTTGGATTTATGGTAGGCTTTAAAAAAGAGTTGCTCTTTGAAAAGAGAGCAAATCTACTCAGGAAAGGAGGTAAGAAGAGATGAAGAAAGGTTTTACTTTAGTGGAGATTATGATTGTAGTAGCTATTATTGCCCTCTTAGCAGCAATAGCCATACCCAACCTTTTACGTGCCCGTCTTAATGCCAATGATGCAGCCGCCAAAGCAGACCTTCAGGCTTTAGTTACAGCCTTAGAAAGCTATGCTGCTGCTAATGGTGTATATCCTACGAGTCAGGATGCTCTTAGAAATGCTACCCCTCCTTATTTAAATGAGGATATGTGTGGTAAGACCAAGCACGGGTATACTTTTAAGTGTAACTTGTCTGCTGCTAACTACACAATTACAGCTACACCCCAAAGCTGCGGTACCAGTGGTACCAAGGAATATACCGTAAAAACAGGTAATGTCTGGACAACTGACGATTGTTCATCATCATCATCATCATCATCATAATTTACTTCTTAGAATTTTAAAAGGCGAGGGTTTTTCCCTCGCCTTTTTATTTTTTCTTCCTTTTCTTGCCTTATCCATTATTTAGAGCCGAAAATTCTCTATAACATTCCTAGAGTTTCCTCAAAATTTTGAAAAGCCAATATTTTCAAGGACTTTTTGAGGTGAAAATTTAAATATTTTTAAATCTTTGCCCGATAGCTTGGAAAAATAATTGGGATACCTGAATCTGAATAATTATCATGTGCGTTTGTAAAGCACGAATAGGTTGTTAGAGTAAGAGTCTATTGAAAGATATTTTTAGAAGAAATCAACTATTGACAAGCTCTTTCATAGGTGGGGAAACTCCAGATAACATTCAATTTGCCGATAGGATAATTAAATGTTATAATTAATTTTCAGGGAGAATAAAAAAATTTTGAAAAGAATAACGGCGTCTAAGATGGGGAGGAAAATAAACAGATTTATTTACAGAGGAAAAAACCTGGCACGTTCTTTTCTTTCAGAGCTGATGGAGAGTTTTTCTTATTTACTTTATATCAGTGCTGTTCCTTTATCCCGGAGAGCAATCGGAGAATGTAGCCAGAGAGAGATTAGTCCTTATGCAGTTAATACAAATATAAATAGGTTATACAATAAGGGCCTTATTTTAAAAATAAAAAAGAAAAAAGATATTTTAATTTCCTTTAAGGAAGACTTCTGGAAAACTAAAGCTAATTTTATAGCTCTTAAGAGGAAGAAATATAGTCAGGTCTGGGATAAAAAATGGAGACTTATAATATATGATATCCCTGAGAGTAAAAGAGGGAAGAGGCAGCGTTTAAGAACTTTTCTTATTGATCTGGGGTTTGGAAGAGTTCAAGATAGCTGTTGGGTCTCTCCCTATGATTATTCTAAGCAGATTTACGAATTTTCAGTAGAAGAAAAAATTCTAAATGAAATATGTATATATGAAGGTAAATTTTTTGCTGGGAAAAATATAGATTCTTTAGTTAAAGAACTCTGGGATTTAGAGAGGTTATCTGATAATTATAAAAGATTATTGAAAGAGTCTTTGTCAGCAATAGAATTTGTGAAAACAGAAGAGACAGGATTGAAGGAGTATTACGGGCTTTATCACAATCTCTATAAATTTTATAGGCACCTTCTTAATGTCGACCCTTTTCTTCCTGGGGAATTTATAAAGCATAATCTTCGAGATAAAACTGAGAAGGTGTTTAATAAGTTGGCCTGTTTAATTGCTGAAGAAATAAGATTGAAGATGTGAACTCCTAAATATAGATAAATTTCAAAGAGAAAGGATTTTTAAAGCAACTTGAAGACAGAAGAATATTGTTTAGAGAGCTTTTGTAGTGTTTAGCCTAAAGTAATTGACATTTCTTAATATTATGCAATAATTATTCTGGAATGAGATTAAACCTTCCTTTTTTGTATTCTCCTTTTAAGAAGATTTCTATTGACTGGGGTTCTTCTGCTTTAAAAGTAGTTTCTGCCTATAAATTCAAAGATAGTTATTTTATAACAGACTTTTTATATCAGGGCCTTCAGGGAAATTTTTCTGAGGTCCTTTCTAAATTCTGTCGGGGTAAGTCTTTCTTGTCGCCAGATATTATTCTTTCCTTAGATGGGCCATCTACATTAGTAAGGGTAGTGGATTTTCCCCGGATGGACAAGAAGATGGTAAGGCAGTCTTTAAATTATGAGCTTTCTAAATATATCCCTTTTTCTGCTGAGGAAGCATATTTTGACTTCTCTATTCTTAATAATGCAGAAAAAACTAAATCTGAAAGTTTTAAACTCCTCATTGTTTCAGTCAGGAAAGATTTTGTAGAGGAAAAAATCAGAATTTTAGAAGAAGCAGGCTTAATTCCTTTAAAAATTACTCTTTCCCCCATATCTTTAAGTAATGCTTTTCTTAAATTCTTTCCTCAGGAAGGTTATCCCGTAGGTTTATTAGATTTAGGGTATTCTTCTTCCTTAATTACAGTAGTTTATAACAATAATATTCATCTATCCCGGCAGATAAAGAAAGGAGCCAGAGATATTTTAGAGAGCCTTTCTAATATCTTGGGAAAACCTATAAGGAATTTTAAAGACTTAGTTGCTTCTCAGAAAGATATCAGTCTTGAACTTCTTTCTGAAGTCTGTTCAGATTTGATAGAAGAAGTAAAACTTTCTTTAGATTATCTGGAGACAAAGGAGAACTTAGCGGTGAAGAAGATATATTCTACTGGAGGACTTACCGTCTGTAAAGGGATAGAGGAGTTTTTAGTTAGAGGTTTAGGGGTGGAAGTTTTTCCTTTTAATCTTTTGAAATATTTTAAGTGTAAAGATTCAATTAAAAAAGATTTAGAAGAATTAGAGGGAAATTTTTCTGTAGCTATCAGTTCTCTGCTATAATCAAAGTCATAATCAAAAGAAAATGATAGAAATAAATTTACTTCCTTCACAATATCAAAAGAAGATAAAGGCTATGAGTTGTCTTAATAAACTCATGCCTTATCTTTTTTTAGGGCTATTAGTAATGTTAATTTTTAATTTAGCTTTGAGCCTTTTTATTTTTCAGAGAAAAACCACTTTAAATAAGATTAAATCTACCTGGCATAAAAAAATGCCCCTTTTTCAGGAGATTAATTCTTTAAAGGAGAATTTATCTAAACTTTCTCAGGAATATAATAATTTAAGGAGTATAGCTAACCCAGAATATTCTTTCTCGGAGTTTATGTATTTGATTTATACCAGTCTTCCTGTAAATATCTGGTTTAGAGAATTTACTTTTAAAGAAGGGGCCTTAACTATAAAAGGAACGGTTTTAGATTATCAGAAAGATGTTTCTCTCTCTTTAAAAGAATTTGTAGATAATCTTAAGAAAATAGTAAAGATAACAAAAGTTTTTCCTGAGATTAAAATTGTTTCTCAAGAAATGAGAAGGATGAAGGATAGACGCATTTTATATTTTGAATTGAGTTTTAGCAAATGAAAAAAAATAAACTAATTTTAATATTAGGAGCCCTGGTTATTATTCTGCTGGGGGCAGATGTTTTTGTGTTTCTGCCTTCTCAATTTTCTATTTTAGGTAAGATTTCTAAAGAGATAAAAGAAAAAAGGGGCGCTCTTAAAAATCTGGAGATTGACCTTAAAAATAAATCTAATCTTTTAAGAAAGAAGGAATCAATGGACAGAAATATAGAGGAATTTAAAAAGAAATTTCTCTTCAGAGGAGATGTTAATCTGGTAATGGCAAAAATAGATGAAATTTCCCGAGAGATGGGTTTAGACATTTCCCTATTGAGGCCTCAGTCTTTAAAAGAGATTAAAAAGACTCCTAAAGGTAGGTTCTGTTCTTTACCTATTGTTTTGAGCTTAAATACAGGCTATCATAAGTTAGCTCAGTTTCTTAATAAATTGGAGAAATTAGATTTTTATCTGGAAGTTAAGAAATTGGAGATTAAAGGAGACTTTCCTGATACTAAGGTAGAGATGTTATTATGGGGTATTGTCAGAGAATAGGGTTCTTTTTAGCTTTTTTAATTTTATTTAGTTCACCTTTAAGGGCTGAGAAAGAATTTATCTATCCTCCAGACTTAGAAAGGGACCCTTTTGAACCTTTGATAAATAAGGAAGGTATTATTAATCTAAGGTTGGTAAGAGGAGTAGGGGATTTAAAATTAAATGGGATTATTTATTCTTCTGAAAGAGAGCATAGAACAGCTATAATTAATAATGAACTTTTTAAAGAAGGAGATATGATAAATTTTTACAGGATAGAGCAGATAAATTCCAATTCGGTAGTAGTAAGTGGAAAAGGGAAGAGAATAATCTTAAAAACGGAGGAAGAAAATGAGGAGTAAAAATATGGGATTTTCTCTATTCTTATTTTTTGCCTTATTTAACTTTTTACTTTTCTCTCAGGAGAGTATTAAGATTGAGAACCTCAAGTTTAAGGACACAGATATAAAGACTGTTATTCGAGCTCTTTTTGAAAATACTGGTAAAAGCGTTGTTTTTTCTCCAGAGGTGGAAGGTGCAATTACCATCCAATTAAAGAACGTGGACTTAGAGACAGCTTTGAAAGCAGTACTTCGGCCTTACAGCTATGGCTGGGAAAAGATGGGAGAGAATGTAATATATGTTGATACTATAGAGAATTTAACCCAGCAGAGAGTAAAGGTTAGAGAAGCGAAGGAAACGGAAACTCCAGAAGTGCGGACATTCTCTTTAAGTTTCGCTAAGGTAGAAGAGATAAAACCAATTATAGAAAAATCTCTTACTCCTGAAGGAAAAATTTCTTACGACACTCGAACGAATGTTTTAGTTGTTTTTGATATACCCTCCAATCTTGACCAGATAGAAAAAACCATTCGAGAACTGGATAAAATAACTCCCCAGGTGTTAATTGAAGCTAAGGTTGTAGAAACAGATTTAGATATTACTAATAAATTAGGTATTAGCTGGAATATAGAAGGTTCTGTTTCAGGAAGCAGGAGGGCCCATACCTGGCCATTTACTACTCATTCTTCTAATAAGTATTTAAGAGATACAGATATACCCGCGGTTTCTAGCGTTCATTCTACTCTTAGTGATGTTTTTCGATATGGGACATTGAATGCCTCTGATCTTTCGGCAGTTTTAGATATTATTTTTAACGACACCAATACTAAAATTCTCTCTACTCCTTCTATTACTACTCAAGATAATAATACTGCTACTATTAATGTTGTGACTAAGGATCCTGTTCCTAATTATACATACAGTAGTGATACTAACAGTTGGGAGATTTCTGGTTTTGACTATGTAGAGTATGGGGTTGTCTTGGAAGTTACTCCCCAGATTCATAAAGGAGGATTCATTACTCTTCTGGTGAAGCCGGAAGTCAGTGAGAACTTAGGAGATAAGGAGTTTTCTTCTGCTTCAGGAGTAACTGCTGAGATACCTGTCTTATATACTCAAACCACATCCACCCGGGTTACTGTTAAAAATGGAGAAACCTTAGTAATAGGTGGGCTGGTGAGAGATAAAACAGTAGATACAGTAAATAAGATACCCATTTTCGGAGATATCCCTCTACTGGGCTATCTCTTTAAGCATAAGAATAAAACTGTGGAGAAGAAGAATCTTTTAATTTTTATTACTCCTAAGATTATTAAATTTCAAGAAGAAGGGATTTCTGAAGAAAATCTAACGGCGAAGAAGAAAGAGACTGCTCTTCCTGAGAAATAAAACCCTTACCAGGGCTTACCCCTTTCTTTCCTTGAAAGGAGAGGATGGCTTTTGGGTATTATCCTTCAGGACTTTTTCTTCATCTGGGGGGTTTACGCCTGTGCCTTTCTACTTTTTACATATCTAAATAAAAATCTTGATTTTTTTAAATTTTAAGGATAAAATCTTTTTGTAGAGAAAGGAGGGTATCATAATTTTAACAAGGAGGAGGTAAAATGAAAAAAGTTATAAGGAGTATTGTTGGTGTTTCTTTTGTACTTTTGTTATCAGCTTGCCAGAATTTTACTACTTCTAAAAAACCCACTGATGTTTCAGAAGAGAAGAAAATTCAGGGCCCGCTCTTAGCTCAAGTAAATAATTGGCGTATTGGTTTGGAAGATTTTGAAAAGGAACTTAAAGCTTTAGAACCTTTAGCTAAAGAGCAGAAGATAGATATTAATAATTATGAATTTAAAAGGAGGGTATTAAATGAACTGGTGAGAAATGCTCTTTTAGCAGAAGAAGCAAAAGCCCGGGGTTTAGATAAAGACTCAGATTTCATAGAGGCTCTGGATGATTATAAACAACGCCTTTTAGCCCAGAAACTTGTTGAAGAAGAAATTGCCGACATTACAGTTACTGAAGCAGAGATAGAAGAGTTTTACGAGCGCAATAAAGAATTTTTTAGAAATCCTCAGGAAATAAAGATCAGGGAAATCGTAGTAAATTCTGAATCGGAAGCTAAAGACTTATATATTCGTCTCCTTCAGGGAGAAAGCTTTTCTTCTTTAGCCACCCAGTATTCAGTGGCTGATTCCAGAAATAAAGGAGGAGACTTAGGCTATATTAAGTACGACCCTTCTAAAAAATTTAAAAAATTCTGGGAAATAGCTTTAGCTTTGGATAAAGGAGAAGTTTCCAGTATATTTAAAGGAGAAGATAGAAAATTTTATATTCTTAAAGTAGAAGATAAGAGAGGTGGTAAAATTGCCCCTCTTTCAGAAGTTAAAGAAACGATAAGAGAAGCTTTAAAGATTGATAAAACGAATAAAAAAATAGAAGAGTTGATAAATTCAGCTAAGCAGAAATCCGAAGTAGTAATTAATGAAGACTTACTAAGATAAGAGTGTATGGATAAGAAGAGAGTTTATCTTATTACAGCAATTGTATTAGCTTTAACTGCTATATTCTTAATACATTCCTATGTCCAATCTGAGAGGCAGAAGATTTTAGAACTTGCCAGAAAAAGAGGGATTGTAGAGGTAGTTGTAGCTAAAGAAGATATCCCGGCTAAAACAAAAATTTCTTCAGAGATGTTGATCCGGGCAAGGATACCCTCTAAACGCTTACAACCCGATGCTTTAACCTCTTTAGATTCAATAGTAGGTAAGATAGCTAAGAGAGACATTATAGAGGGTGAACAAATCAGAGCCTCTTTTCTTATGATACCGGGTTCACAAAAAAGTCTTTCCTTAAAGATTCCTGAGGGTAAAAGAGCAATTACTATCCCTGTGGATAAGATATCTTCTATAGAAGGAATGATAAATCCTGGAGATTCTGTAGATATTGTAGGAAGTTTTTCTATCCCTGTGCCGACACAGGGAGGAAAAACTGTTAACCAGACTATGGTAGTTCCTATGTTCGAGAATGTATTAGTATTAGCTGTGGGAGCTAAGATTGAAGCGGTAAGTTTAGGTAGAGAAGAAAAGAAGCCACCTACCACTATTACTCTGGCTTTGACTCCTGAGCAGGCCTCTTTACTTACTTATGCTATAGAAATCGGGAAGATTAAATTATTATTACGTTCTATGTTTGATACTCAGGCAGATTTTAAAAGAGTGCCAATTACTGTAGATAAACTCTGGGAGAAACTACTGGGGATAAGGCAGGTTATCCCTACGCCTCCGCCTCCTCCTAAGACTGTGGAGGTATATAAGGGAACAGAAAAAAGCTCAGTAGTAGTAGAGAGATGAAAAAAGGTTTAAATTCTAAAGTGAAACCACTCTTTATGATTCTATTCTTATTTTTCTTAGACCCCCTTCTTTCCTCAGCTCAAATTGAATCCTACGAGATAGTGGTGGGAGAGATTCTTTCAGTAAAGACATTTTCACCCCAAAAGATATTTATTAGAAAGCCGGAAGTTTTAGAAATAGTAAAGGTTAAAGAAAATAGGATAGAATTTTTAGGCAAGAAAACCGGATTTACTCAGGTAGAAGTCTGGGAAAAGACCGGTAAAAGAATATTCGAAGTGAACGTATTAAGTGAAGATTTAAATAGCTTAAAAGAGAAGATTTCTCAACTGATTAATAAAGAGCTTAAGATTAAAGATGTAGTTATCAGAAAGGATGAGTTGAATAGCAAGATTATTTTAGAGGGAGTGGTATCTAAAGATGGTTTAGACCGAATTAATAGAGTTATAGAAAAGTATTCAGCAAATATTACTAATTTTCTTAGGGTTAAAGAGGAGAGAGATTTAGTCCGCATTGATGTGGAAGTATTAGAGTTATCTAAACAGTTGATTGACCAGCTGGGTATAGATTGGTCTCATTCAATGGAATGGTCAGAAAGCATAGCTAATAAATCTGCAGGTTTGGGAGGGACTCCTTCAGAGGTAATAAGGATTGTTGACTGGACAAGAACCGCTTTAGAGGCGACTGTTAATTTATGGGAGAAAGAAGGTAAGGGTAAGATTTTAGCCCGGCCAAAACTCCTTTGTTTATCAGGTAAAGAAGCCTCTTTCTTGGTAGGAGGAGAAATTCCTATACTTACTTATAGAAAGGGAGAGCCCAGTGTGGAATATAAAGAATACGGGATAAAATTAAATATAAGTCCTACAATAAAAGACAAAGGGATAGTTTTAAACTTGCGTTCAGAGATTAGTGAGATTGATGCAGATAATTCTTTAGATGTTACTGTATTCATTCCTGATTCGGGTTCCTCTCAATACTCTGTGCCTGCTTTCACCAAGAGGACTACCGAGACCCAGCTTTTTCTTAAAGACGGGCAGAGCATATTTATTTCAGGACTTCTTGAAGATAAGGTGAGCAAGGACTATCTAAATAAAGTTCCGGGGTTAGCTGATATCCCTGTTCTGGGAGCTTTGTTCAGGTCCAAAGATTACCAGCGAGACCAGACAGAATTAGTAATTTCTTTAACCCCTCAAATTATAAGATATGCTCCTGAGGAAGAAGAGCTTAAGAAAATAGCTTCTACTTATAAGCCTTTGGTTAAAGAAGAGGAAGGTATATCTTTGCCTTTAGCTAATTATATAAGAGAGATTCAGAGAAGGATAAGTTCTGCTTTGGCTTATCCGGCTTTAGCCGAGGAAGCTGGCTGGCAGGGTATGGTAAAGTTGAGTTTGCATCTTTCCTCCGATGGTAGTTTAATAGCAGCCAGGATTCCTCAATCTTCAGGATATAAGGTTTTTGATGAGACTGTTTTGAGGACAGTAAAAGAAATAAGGCATTACCCTCCTTTTCCTTCTTCGATAGAAGAGAAGGAACTTTGGATAGAGATACCTGTAGTCTATAAGTTAGACTAATCTTACCAGATGGATTCTACTAAAGTAATTACTTTTTTTAGCACTAAAGGTGGTGTAGGGAAAACTACTATCTCTTTAAATACCGCCTTAGCTCTTTCTCTTCTTAACAAAAAGGTTCTCCTTTTAGAATTAGACCTGGGGGGACCTTTAGATATGGCTAAAATGTTGAATCTTCATCCCCGGAGAGCTTTAGTAGATATGGTAGGGAATTGGGAAAGTTTAAAAAAGAATGGAGAAAGAATAAGAGGGTGTTTTTCAGAAGTAAACAATAATTTATACTTTCTTCCCGGAGTCTTATCTTTAAGAAGCACCCCTCATCTTAAACCTTTGTATGTTGAGAGTATCTTAAGTAATTTTAGGGGATTGGGTTTTGATTTTATTATTATAGATGGAGGAAAAAATTTAACTGACCTCTTATTAAAAATCTTTGGTATCTCTAACCTGATTCTCTTAGTAGTTACTCCTGATATTCTTTCAGTATATCAGACTGAGTGGGTTTTAGATACGCTTCAAAGTTTAGGTTTTCCTTTAAAGATGGTGAGAGTGATAGTTAATCGGGCTGAGAGTGAAGGAGGGGTAAGTCTTCAGGAAGTTAAGCTTTTGATGCCTGCAGAGTTATTAGGAACTCTTCCTTCAGAGGGTAAAATTGTAGGTTTAGCTTTAAATAGAGGAATTCCCGTAATTCAAGATAGTCCTCATAGCAAAATAGCTGTTGCCTTGAAAAATTTGGCTTCTAGGATGTTAGAAGATGAGAATTTATACATCCCTCATAAGAAATTGACAGAGTTGAAGATTAAAAAAGAAAAGGAGGAGACGGCGGTTGAAGATTTTTGGGCAAGATTAGGATTGGTAGAACCTTTGAAGAAGATAGAGATAAGTGAAGAAGAAGATGTTATAGTAGAGATTAAGAAAAAAGTTCACCAGAGGTTGATTGAAGAGTTAGACTTAAGAAGATTGCCCGTAGAGCCAATCCTTTTAAATCCTCAGAGATCTAAGAAATTAAGAGAAGATGCAGAAAAAATTGTAGCGAATATTTTAACGCAGGAAACTGGCAGTTTTCTCTCTTCTTTGGAGGTAAGAAGAAAATTAACTAAAGAGATTATAGACGAAGCCTTAGGCTTGGGTCCTTTAGAAGATTTAATAAAAGACCCCAGTATTACTGAGATAATGGTGAACAATAAAGACCAGATATATGTTGAAAGAGAGGGCAGGATTGAGCTTACCAGTAAGAGATTTACCTCTGATGAGCAGGTTAGAGTAGTTATTGAAAGAATCTTAGCTCCCTTGGGGAGAAGGATTGACGAGTCATCTCCTTATGTGGATGCTCGTCTTCCTGATGGTTCAAGAGTAAACGCAATAATCCCTCCTTTGTCTTTGACCGGACCTACCTTAACTATCAGAAAATTTGCCAGACAAAGGCTTACGATAGGTGATTTAATAGATAAGTTGAGAAGTATCAGCCATTCTATGGCTCAATTTTTAGAGGCGGCAGTAAAGTCCAGAAAAAATATTTTAGTCTCAGGAGGAACAGGTTCAGGAAAGACCACTTTTCTTAATATTCTATCTTCCTATATCCCTGAGCAAGAGAGGATAATTACTATTGAAGATTCCGCAGAACTCAAGCTTAACCAGAAACACTGGATAAGGTTGGAGTCCCGGCCCCCTAATATTGAAGGAAGGGGAGAAATTACTATAAGAGATTTATTCAGAAATTCTTTGAGAATGAGGCCAGATAGGATAATAGTAGGCGAGTGCCGGGGAAAAGAAGTGTTAGATATGCTTCAGGCGATGAATACCGGTCACGACGGTTCTATGTCCACAATCCACGCTAATTCTACTTCTGATGTTTTAATAAGATTAGACTCGATGATTTTGATGTCAGGGGTTGAACTTCCTATAAGGGCAATCAGAGAAATGATTGCTTCAGCTATAGATTTAATAGTTCATACTCAAAGACTATCTGATGGTTCAAGAAAGGTGGTTCAGATTAGTGAGGTTGCCGGAATGTTAGATGAGACCCATATTAATTTACAGGATATATTTATATTCAGACAAACAGGTTTAGATGAGGAAAATAAGGTTTTGGGTTATTTTACAGCTACCGGCTATATTCCTTCCTTTTTTGAAGAAATGGAAGCTAAGGGTTTAGAAGTTCCTCGAGAAGTTTTCACTCCTCAAGAATAATTCCTTTTCTTTATCGCTGGATGGGAAAAAAGAAGCTTACCCCAGAAATAAAATCCCTTATTCTCAAAGAGAAGAAGCGCAATCCTCTTTTAGGTTGCCGGAAGTTGAGTCTTCTTTTGAAAGATAAATATTCCCTGGTGATTTCCAAATCTTTAATAAATAAAGTCCTGATTTCCCAGGGTGTAAAAGGAAAGAAGGGAAGAAAGTCTGAATTTCCTTTTCTGAAGATAAAGAAGGTAGATAATTGTGGTTTGCTTCTTTTAAAATCTGCTGAGGCCGATATCTGCCTTTCTCAGATATTGAAAGAGAGTATTGGCTTAGTTTTTCCTCACTATTCTCCAGATAAATTAGAATATTTAATAGATTACTTTACTTATGGCTCAGTTCTCAAAAGTTTAGGAGGAGAAGGGCTGGCTCTTTTTTCTAATTTAGATAAACCTCTTTCTGCTAAGGCTTTGAGACACTTTCTTAATAAGTTCCAGGAAGAAGAACTTTCTTATCTTTTGAGAGAAAGATTCTCCTTTTCTTTAAAAGAAGTACACTCTTTGAGAATAGTTTTTCAAAACAAATTTTCTATTTACATTGACCCTGAGTTTCGCAGTTTCTGGAGGGGAAAAGAGCTTATCCCTCCCAGTTTCTCTCTCCCTTTTATAAAGGTGAAGGAAAAGCTCAAAAAGATTTCAGAAGGAGAAGCTATTTTTATAATTTTAGGAATACCTTGTTTTGGCAAATTCCCCCCTGCTTTTATCCAGCTTCTCAAAAGTCTTCCTTCAGGAGTGGAGAGTTTAGAAGTTATAGGGAGAAGAACTCAGGTTTTAGAGAGGCTGAATATTCGTTCTTTTGATTTCATATTAGGGTTTTTGCCCCAGGAGATTGTTGCCAAGGGAGGAGCTCAGAGAATTTCTCCTTTTGTTAATTTTAAAATACCAGGATTAGAAGAGAGGATATACGCCGGAGAATTTAAAATAAAATCTTCACAACTAATTGATATTAAAGAGGTTAGAAAAAGATTTGTCCTCATAAAAAGGCAAAGGAAAGAAGACTTTTGCTGGGGGATATTCACTAATACCAATTTTTCTTTAGAAAGGTTAGTTAAATTTTATACCTTAGCTTTTCCTTATCTGGAGAGAGGCTTATTGAGAGATTTAGAACTTATAACTCATTTTAGTTTCAACAAAATCTTTCCTTTTTTAGAGGAGAAAGTCTCTTCTTTTATCTCTCTTCTTAATTCTGAGAATTTTTTTGCTATTTTAGGAGAATTTTTAAAAGATTATTTTTACCATAAATACCTCTTAGGAAAAGCTAAAAATTTTAAAAATTGGGAGAATATTTTTAAATTAAAGGGGAGAATCTCTAAAAAGAAACCTGGTTTCTTGAGAGTCTTCTTAGAAAAGGCTGGTTTTTTACAGGAGATTTTAGCCTTTCTTAATGAAGCAGATATATTCTTTAGACAGAGAAAAATTCTCTTTTTTTCTCTGTAAGCGCTTTCAAAAGATCCTTGGTTTATTTCTTCTCACCTTGATTTTCCTCCTCTAAATATGTTATATTCTGATGGTAGTCTTAGGGAGGCGGAAAAGATACTATCTCCAATTTTTAAAAAGAATTAAAGTTATGGAAAGAAAAAAGAGAAAGACTCAATCTTTATTAGAGTATATTATCCTTTTTATAATCGTAGTCTCTTGCACTTTTTTAACTTTTTCTTTTGTTTCTAATGCCCGGACAAATATTTTTGAGAATCACTTTGAAGAGGTAAAAGGAAGAATTTTAGGAGAATAAAATGTGTTTAAAAAAATCCCAGAGTATTTTTGAATACGCAGTTTTATTTACAGCTGTAGTGGCTGCTTTTATGTTAATGAATAAGTATGTATTTCGTTCAATAAATGCCCGATTAAAGCAGATTCAGGAGGAGGTATCTCAGAGTAATGCTTACGAACTGGAATATGAGGTGATAAATGATTAAGAAGTCCCAGAGTTTGGTAGAGTATGTGCTTATTACTGCAGTAATAATTGCAGCTTTGTTAGGTTTTCTGGGGAAGATTCAGTCAGGTGTGGAAAAGGGTATTCAAGACGCAAACCAGGCTATGCAGGATGCTACTTCTAAGCTTTCTCAGTTATTAGGGGAATAGTAAGACGAGAAAAGGGGTAAGATGAAAAAAGGAGGTATATTTATGTTAGAGAGAAAAGCTCAGAGTATCGTGGAGTATACCTTAATTGCTTCAGTAGTGGTGGCAGCTATGATTTTAGTAGCTTCAGCCTTAAAGAATAAGTTAAGTACCCAATACAAAGATAAAGCTGAGGCTACAGTGGATAAGGCAGTTAGTAGTATGGATGTAGGAGTTTTCTCAACTGAAGAATAGAAGTTAAATTTAAAAGGAGGTTTGATTATGTTAATTAAGTTAAGAAAAGCTCAATCTACAGCCGAATACGCCTTGGTATTTACAGCAGTTATTGCTTTTTTAGCAGTAGGCCAGGTTCTTCTTAAAGGTGCTTTGAAAAAGAAGGCTCAGCAGGCTTTAGGTTATTATGATGACCAGACTGGTGAAGGAGATATTGACCTAAGTCAATATGGAACTGAGGCACTTCCTGAATATGAACAGCAACATTATGATACTGTGATAAGCGCTGAGGATTACTTAAACGAAAGATTGATTAAAAAAGGTGGTGCTGAGGAGAAGATATATAAGACTAAGCAAAAGAGAGAGGGAACAACTATAGAAGTAGATACTCTAGAAGAATAATCAATAATAAATATTAATAATATTTTAAAAGGAGGGTCAGGATGTTGATTAAATTAAGGAAAGCCCAGAGTTCTTTAGAGTATATTACCCTTTTTTCAGTGATAGTAGCAGCAATTATAATTGGACAGGCATTTTTAAAGAGGAGGGCCCAGGGTTATATTAAAGAACAAGGTGAGAGTATAAGTAATGAAGGTTGGTCATTTAGTAACAGCCAGGAGCATTATAAAGAAAAATTAACTACTGACCAGGTAATTACTGAGAATATAAATACTGACGAGAATGTGGATAATTTCATTACTGGCGACCAGACCCAAGGCGTGCACGACCTTCAATCAGGAAACCTTTATTCCCGGGTAGATAGAACAGGTGGAGAGACTAAGATTCAGAGATACAGGCAGACTGATGCTTTAGCTGAGGAAACTTATGAATATGATGATTACGATACCACCACCTTTGATGATTTTTCTTTAGAAGGTTCTTGGGAGGAATAATTTTTAATTAAGTTTACCGGGAAGATATGAGTTTAAAGAAATCTCAAAGTATTCTGGAATATGTGGTTTTGTTTTCAGTAATAATCTTTGCTCTTTTAATTGGCCAGAATTTTATAAAAAGAGCTTATCAGGGAAGGATTAAAACTCAGATGGAGCAGGTAGGTTCCCAATATTCTCCCGGGCATACCACTTCTTTGATAGTTACTGAAACCAGAACCCATACTGAGACTGTTACTGAAGGTGGAGTAACCCGTACCAACCTAACTCCTCAGGAGGGCTATGATTGGACTACTAAGATTGTTTCTAAGGAGGCAGTTGATGCTTTAGCTACAGAAGATTGGCCAGAGTAATATGAATTATAGAAAATCTCAAAGTATATTATCCTGGACCTTAGTTATTGGGGCAGTAGCCACCGTTATTCTCTTTACTGGCCCAATATTTAGAAGAATTCTTGCTAAAAGAATAAAACAGGTAAGTAATTTAGCTCTCTGGACTAAAGAAGGGCCTAGCCAGTGGAGAGAGAATGTGTTTAATGGAGAAGGTGAAGTTATAGCAACTAAAGATTATCAGGGCAGTATAGCTCTGCATTACAAAGAAGATGAGATAGAAGCTGAAGAAGATACAGATATTTATTCCCGGGTTATCAATCATGAGCATAAAGGAGTTATTTCTAATTATATTGGGGATTTCAGCAGTCAAAAGGTTGTTAAGACCACCTTAATTCAAAGGAGCACAGGAGATGGGTTTGAGGATTGGCTTGAATAGAAGAAAGTCTCAGGCTTCAGCAGAAATGGCTATATTCGGGAGTCTTTTAATTTTTGCTCTGGGAGTGCTTATATCCTATGGTCAGAGTTTAAATCAACAACATTCTCTTAAGATGGAAGCTTTCCGAAAAGCTTTAAGAAAAGCTTACGATGCCAATGCTTCGGTCAGTTATACTATCCTCAGGCACAAACGGAATGTAGATATTCAGGGACCTTTTGCTAAGGGTAGAAGAGGAGAAGTAAATGCTACTTCTTCAGTTATGTGGTGTAGAGGTGTATGTGAAAATCAAGCCTATTATGAAGTTGACGGAAGAGAAATTAAGCTTCCCAGGATAGAAAAAGAAGTAGAGGATGATGAGGGGAACGAATCGGATGTAAAAGTTCCTGTAGAGATTTATAAAGTAGAGAGTCAATCTTGGGAAGACTATTCTTCAACTTTTACTAAGCAGGAATCGGCTGAAAATATAACCACCACTGAGACAGCTTCAATAGCTGATACTGTGGTTACTAAACTTTACGGTCGTTTTAACTGGAGAAAGAGCAATGATTATCCGGATGATTATGAATATGATCCTGCCTGGTATTGGGAGGTTACAAGTCAGTATAATAAGGAGAGGGAAAGGGTATGGGTAACTCCTCACTAATAAGAAATAACTCGCAGGTAGTAATAGAGTTTATTTTAATGTTTGTGGCTTTAGCTATGCTTATTTTGGGGACTACCCGTATCTGGGTTTTTTTTAATGCTGATTTTGTTAATAGACAAGCTCCTTATGAGCAAACCAGAAAAGTTGCTGCCAATCCTGAGGGAAGTCCTGGTCAATGGCTACCTGAGGGTTATTCAGCAATGTATCTAACAGAGGACTGGGTATTTAAAGGTATTCCCGAAGTAGAAGTAGAGAGGGAAAGATAATTTAGAAAGTTTCTAGGAGAGAAGGAATTTAGAAATTAACGGACTGGGAGGAGAGGCGTTATTCAGAAACGAGATAAGGAGATTTAGAAGCTGGATAGAGTTACTCAAAGTAAAAAAGGAAGCAGAAGAAGGGTAAAGCTTAAATTAAAATATGTAGAGGTAAAACCGGCAATTTCCTGCAGGTTTAGATTTTTTAGTATCATTAATCAAATTATTATGCTAAAATAATTATAAAATGTTTGTATATTTTTCTAAAGAGAAGATAAATTATTTTAAGGGGCAGATAGCCCCTTTTTTAATAGCTTTAATTGCTATAGTAGTCCTGCTTATTATGATTACAGTAAATATTGGTAAGATTAGTATGTTTAAAACCGATACCTCTAATGCTGCTGATGCTGGAGCTTTAGCTGGAGCAACTGTGTATGGGCAGGGATTGATGAATTTGGGTTTTCATAGCGATATGATGTTCGGTTTTTATCTGGTGGCAGTTGTTGTCCTTGCTTCCTGTAGGTGGTGTTGGAGAGCCTGGGCGTTGTATGCTACTTTTTTTGCTGTGGCTTTAGCTCTTTATTTGCTGGCAAGAGTTATGGCCGGGAAGATTCCTGATAATGTTCGAGAGACAGCTTACAGTTATGCTTTTCAGAATATTGGGATAGAAGAGGTAAAGCCTCATATTCCTGGAGAGTCTTATGAGGAGTGGTTAAGAAAGAAAAGCAGATTTTCTCAATGGATGGATGATGAAGAATATAAAAATCCCCCTCATAAGTATACTTGGAATGACAGGTATGGCCAGAATTATGCTCAGGTAGTCCTTGACCACGTCCCTACTCCTACTCCCCATATTTTATGGCGGCCAGTAGTAGTTATAGGATTAGGATGTTGCGGTCTATCTTGCGGATGCTGCCAGTGTTGTCCTTGTTTGCCTATGCCTTTTATAGCTGCTCTATCGGGAGTTAGTCATGAACACGGCCCGATTGGAGTAACTGCCCGGAAATATCGTTCAGATAGAGATTTTGGGTTGTGGAAGATGAGGTACGGGACCATAGAAAGCTATGCTCAAGCTATAACTTATGATGGTTCAGTGCGGCCCTGGAGGGACCATACTTATGATTCTCGGTTAGTTTCCACGAGGTAAAATTATGCCTTTAATAATATTTATTATTTTAATGGGTTTAAATTTTCTGGGTTATACCCAGGACCTCTCTTATCTTAAACCTCCTTCTGTTTTTTATCAAAGAGAGGAGAATATTAGTGTATCTGGCCAGGATATAAAAGCCTATGTTTTTCAGACTACCTTAACTGAAGTTGACCTTATAAATTTTTATGATAAGAATCTTAGAGATAAAGGGTTTACTAAAGCCAGCAAAGAATTCCACCAGGCTAACCTCAGGTTATTTAAATATACAAAAAAAAGCCAGGTTATAAATATTCAGATAATGAAAGCTCAGGAAGGCTTTCCTGGTACAACTGTGATAGTCTCTGTCTATAATCAGCCTTCTGGTGGTTCCAGTGAAGGGTGCCCTGTTTGTGGAGGTGGTTTTTCTTCAAATAATTCCTTAACATCTCGGCCAGAGAGCACCACCCAGAACTTTGATAGTATTACTCAGGATTTACCCGGTGAGGATTTGGAATTTATACCCCGTCCTCCAGGAAGTATCAGGCTGATTAATGTGAAGAATGATACTCCTTTTATGGTTAATATAGTTTATAGGTGCAGCCAGTCAATAGAGGAATTAAGAAAATTCTACAAACAAAATATGGGTTATCATTACTGGAAGCTGACTGCTGAAATTCCCTCTTCTCAGCTGGGAGATGAACTTAAAAATTTAGCTGGCAAGTTGCCTCAAGGTTCCCCTGTATCTTTAGATGTTTTAACTTCAGCCTATAATCTTTATTTTAAGGGTCCTTACGGAGAAGCTATAATAGTAATAATGGAAAATCCCCAGGGAGAAGGCAGATTGGTAAATATATTACATAGAAAATGAATAAGAAGAAATATCAGAGTATCCTGGAATATACTGTATTAATTGCTGTGTGCGTTTTAGCCCTGATTTTTATGTTTGCTTATATCCGTAATTCTATCTCAGGCAGGTGGCGCCAGGCAGCTGATGTTTTTGGTCAGGGTGAGGTATACTCATCCAGCCATACT
>JAGGWS010000016.1 GCA_021163425.1 Candidatus Omnitrophota bacterium | reverse complement strand
CTAAAAAATCATAAAACCTTCCTGTAGAAAGTTCAGAAAAAGTAGAGTTTAAAAGCCTAAATTTTACTCTTCCTTCTTCTAAGATAATTGAGGAATTTATAAATAGAAAATAAATAATAACTACAAAAAACAATACCTTCTTAAACTTTGCTTTCCTTATCTTCAAAAATATACTTTCTAAGAAAACTGCCGCCAAAAGAGATAAACAAAATAACCCTTGAGCTGAAAAAAACCTATAAGGATATTTTAAAAAAATAATTTCAAAACCCAGGATTAAACCCGGAAACCATAGATAAAAACCTTTCTTCTTTAAAGAGGAAAATATTCCTGCTATTCCTAAGACTATTATCAAAGGATTATAATGAGTAAAGTACATTTCTCTTAAAATCTCTAATTTCAAAAACTCTATATACCTTAACTGATGGATAAACAAAGGTAACCCCAAAATAAACCCAGAAAAAATAACTTTAAAAACCTTTTTATCCTGAGTAACTAAAGAAAAAACAATCAAACTTATAACAAAGGCTAAGGAAACCCCACTATGGGTGTAAATAGAAAAAGTAAGAAATATTAGAGAAGAAATTAACTTATTTTTGCTGAGAAAATAAAAACTTAACAAAGAAAATATTATCCCTAAGGTTGCCGGAAGATGAGCATCTAAAGAGATATAAAAAGAGAAACTGCTAAAAGTTATTAAAACAACTAAAAAAGATAACCAAGTAGAAAAAACCTTCCTCAGAATTAGCCAGAGGCTTAAAAAAAATACTATAGGAATAACCACTCCCAAAATCCGCAAACTAATAATCCCGGAAATTCCCAATTTAAGTAATCCTGCTATTAAAAAATGGTAAAAAGGAGGGTAAAGATGAGGCCTGCCCACAGGAGCGTAATCCCAGAAACTTACTCCTACCCAGCCTCCGGCTTTCAAGAAACTCTTAGCTACTAAAAGGTGGTAATATTCGTCTATAAATTGAGGAAGGAATCTGAATCTAGAAACCTGGAATATAACTACAAAAAGAATAATTCCTAAACTGAAAAGGTCATATCTGTCTAACTTCTTCATTAATAATAAACTTTATAAAGATATAACCCCCAAGCCGGAGCAGGTTTTATTAAAGGATGGGGTTTTCCTTCTTTTAAAATACTTTTAAACTCCCTAAGAGTTAATGAAGATAAGCTTGCGCCTACCAAAAAACCCACTATCTTTCTAACCATCCCTCTTAAAAAACCCTCTCCACAAATATCTACAAAAATTAAAGAGCCTCTCTTCCTAATTTTTATATCCTTTATCCTCCTTACACAGTTTTTATATTGAGAAGCCTTCCTGGTAAAAGCCGAAAAATTTCTTTTACCTATTAAAAGAGAGGAAAACTTCTCCAGAAACTCCAAATCTAATTTCTGAGGAACCCACCAGGTATAATTCCTCAGAAAAATATCTCGCTCTTTCTTATTAAGAATTAAATAACGGTAAGTTTTAAATTTTGCCTTAAACCTAGCATGAAAGTCTAAGTCTACAAATTCTACTCTTTTTACATAGATATCTGGAGGTAAAAGAGAGTTTAGAGCTTTTTTAATAGTTATTTTAGAAAACTTTGTCCTGATTTTAAAATTTACTACCTGAGCTTTAGCATGGACTCCTCTATCAGTTCTTCCTGAATAAACAATCCTTATTCTTTTTTTAAAAAGTTTCTCTAAAACTTTCTCTAATTCTCCCTGAACTGTTCTTAAATTTCTAATTTTATTCTGAATCTGCCAGCCAAAGAAATTAGTGCCATCGTATTCTAATTCCAAGTAGACATTTCTAAGCATAGAAGGATTTAAAGAAGGGACACTAAACTCTCGGCTATCTGGACAGCATTTAAAGCTGCGCCTTTACGCAGATTATCAGAAACTGACCAGACCCAAAAAGAATTCTCATTAAAAGGGTCTTTTCTCAATCTGCTTACAAAAACTCCATCTTTTCCTTCACAATCTACCGGAGAAAAAAACTTCTGAGGGCCTTCTTCATAAACCACGCCCTCAGACTCTTTTAAAGCTTCCTTTATTTCTTCTAAACTAACCTTTTTTCTGGTTCTAAAGTAAATGGCTTCTGAATGAGAAGTAAATACTGGGACTCTCACACAGGTAGAAGTTATCTTAATAGAATCATCATCAAATATTTTATGAGTCTCCTTAACTGTCTTTATTTCTTCAGTAGTAAAATCGTCTTCCTTAAAACTCCCAATCTGGCAAATTACATTAAAGACAATTTGAGAAGGGAACACTTCTGATTGATAGCCTTTAATCTTTTTATTTATAGAAAGGTAATCTAAATCTTTATTCTCCTCTACTATTCTTTTAGTCTCTTCCCATAAAACTTTACAGGCAGTCCTTCCTGCACCGGATACTGCTTGAAAACTGGTAAGAATTATCTGCTCTAAACCAAACCTTTTATAAATCTGGGATAAACTAACTACCATTTGAATAGTAGTACAATTAGGATTAGCAATTATACCCTTATGCTCAGAAATCTTCTCTCTATTTACTTCCGGCACTATCAAAGGCACATCTTCTCTCAACCGGAAATCTGCTCCATTATCAACTACCACTGCCCCTGAATTTACTGCTGCTTCTGCCCATTGTAAACCTGCACCTTTCTCACCTTCAGTGCCTGCAAATAAAGCAATGTCTATACCTTGAAAACTCTCAGGAGTGATAGTTTCAACTTTAAATACTTCTTTATCTACTTGAATATCCCGAGAAGTCCGGGCAAAAACCTTTAAATTCCCTATAGGAAAGTTCCTCTGCCTTAAGCAGCGTAAAATTTCTCTTCCCACTGCCCCTACCCCTATTACTGCTAAATTATACCTTTTCATAATCTTAAAGATACTTTACTACTAAATCACCTACTTCAGAAGTAGAATAACCCATCTTTCCTGCTGACAAGCTTTTCAGTTCTTCCCTAACTACTTTTATTACTGCTTCCTCCACAGCTAAGCCTGCTTTTTCCTCCCCTAAAAATTCTAACATCATAGAAAGAGCTGAAATTGCTGCTAAAGGATTTATCACATTCTTGCCAGTATATTTAGGAGCACTCCCTCCAATAGGCTCAAACATAGAAACTCCTTCAGGGTTTAAATTTCCTCCAGCAGCAATACCCATACCTCCCTGTAAAATTGCTCCTAAATCAGTAATAATATCACCAAACATATTATCAGTAACAATTACTTCAAACCACTCAGGATTCTTAATCATCCACATACACGTTGCATCTACATGAGCATAATCAGCTTCTATAGAAGGGAAGTCTTTAGCTACCTGATAAAAAACCCTCTCCCATAAATCAAAAGCATAAGTTAAAACATTGGTTTTACCCACTAAAGTAACTTTCTTCCTCCCCTTTCTCCGGGCATACTCAAAAGCAAATCTTACGCACCTTTCTACTCCTTTGTAAGTATTTATACTTTCTTGAGTGGCTACTTCATAAGGTGTATCTTTTCTTAAAAAGCCTCCGCTCCCACAATAAAGACCCTCAGTATTTTCTCTGACCACTACAAAATCTATATCTTTTTCTTCCTTGTCTTTAAGAGGACAAAACCTTTTATCATACAATTTTATTGGCCTTAAATTTATATACTGGTCAAGCTCAAATCTTAACTTAAGAAGAATCCCCTTCTCTAAAATACCTGGTTTAACCCGGGGGTCTCCAATCGCTCCTAAATAGATAGCATCTAAAGTTTTCAACTCTTCTAAAGCTGAAGAAGGCAAAGTCTCACCAGTCTTTAAGAATCTCTCTCCGCCAAAATCATAAAAGATTTTCTCACACTTAAATCCAAACTTAGAAGATACTGCCTCTAAAACTTTTAACCCTTCTCTTATTACCTCTGGGCCTGTACCATCTCCAGGGATTACTCCTATTTTATAATTAGCCAAAATTCCTCCTCCTTTCTCTTAAAACTCACTCACCCAGGAAACCTTCTCTTTATTAATCGCTATAAAATCTTTATCCTCTAAAAAATTTCCCTGCCAGTCATATATTTTAGCTTCAGTAAGAGCAACAAAAGAATTCTTTTCTGAATTAAAAAAATCTGAACACCTTACTCCCTCGGGCAAAGAGATACAACCTTCTATTCGGTAACCGGGCATAGAAAGGACTATCTTCTGTTTCCTTATAGGTTTCACCTATTTCTCCTTTTTTTCAAATTACGCCTTAACCAGGCAATTAAACCTCCTCTGTCTATAATCTCCTGTAAAAATAAAGGAAATTTTTCTGAATTAAGAACTTTGCTTTTGCCTACTATCTTAATCTCTCCTTTAGATAAGTCAACTTCTAAAAAATCCTTATCCTTTATAGAACCAACCTCTTTACACTCTAAAAGAGGTAAGCCTATATTTATACTATTTCGGTAGAAAATCCGGGCAAAGCTTTTAGCTACTACTAAAGAAACCCCACATCCTTTAATAGCTAAAGGGGCATGCTCCCGGGAAGAGCCACAACCAAAATTTTTACCGGCAATTATTATATCTCCTTTCTTAACCTGCTTAGAGAAGTTAGGGTAAATATTCTCCATACATTTTGAACCTAGAAATTTTTCATCCTGAGAATCTAAATACTTTGCTGCAATTATATCATCGGTATTTATATTATCACCAAATTTATGAGCCCTACCCTTTATAATCATAGTCTTACTTTGCTACTTCCTGAGGATGAGTAATCCTCCCCTTTATAGCTGAAGCAGAAGCTACAGCTGGTGAAGCCAAATAGACAAAACTCTCAGGATGCCCCATCCTCCCTATAAAATTTCTATTAGTAGTAGCTAAGCTAACTTCGCCTTTACCTAAAATACCCATATGCCCGCCTAAACAAGGCCCACAGGTAGGAGGAGAAATTATACAACCAGATTCTATAAATATCTTAATTAACCCTTCTTTAAGGGCTTGTTTATAAATATCAGGAGTAGCAGGAATAACTATTACTCTTAAATTAGATTTTACTCTTCTCCCTTTTAATATTTTAGCTGCTACCCTCAAATCGGAAATTCTTCCGTTAGTACAAGAACCAATCACTACCTGGTCTAATTTAACAGAAGAAAGTTTACTTACTGGCTTAACATTACTAGGCAGATGAGGGCAGGCTACCTGGGGTTCTAAACCGGAAATATCCCACTCATAAATTTCTTCGTAGCTGGCATCAGGGTCAGACTTTAACTTTCTATTATTTAAAACCTGAGGGTTTAAGCCAGCTAATCTTTTAAGATAATTAAGAGTCTTTTCATCAGGCTCAATTATCCCGGTTTTTGCTCCAGCCTCAATAGCCATATTACAAATAGTAAACCTTCCTTCCATATTAAGAGCTTTTATAACTGGGCCGGAAAATTCCATAACTTTATATAAGGCTCCATCAACTCCAATTTTAAAAATAGTGTAGAGGATTAAATCCTTAGCTGATACCCATTTAGAGAGCTTGCCCTTATAAATGAATTTCAAAGTCTTAGGGACTTTAAACCAGCAGGTTCCTGTAGCCATTACTCCAGCTAAATCTGTAGAGCCTACGCCTATTGCTAAAGCTCCCAAAGCCCCGAAAGTACAAGTATGAGAATCTGCACCCACCACTAAATCTAAGGGCTTAACAAACCCTTTCTCAGCTAAAAAAACATGCTCTATCCCGCAGTGATTAATATCAAAGAAATTAGGAATTTTAAACCTTAAAGAAAAATCTCTTAAAAAAGCCACGTTATTAGCTGAATTTTTATCTTTTGCCGGAGTAAAATGGTCACAAACAAAAGCTATTTTTTTAGAATTAAACACTCTTTTTCCAGTAATCTTATAGAACTGCTTGACTGTTAAAGGCCCGGTAACATCATTAGCAAAGCAAAAATCTATATTAGAATATACAAAGTCCTCTAATCTCTTCTTAGGGCTGTGTCTTAAAAATATCTTTTCAGCTAAGGTGAGACCCATTTTCTCTAATTAAAATTAGAATTTGAAATTTATATTTAGCCCTTAAATTTTCTGAAGGCAAGAGTTACGTTATGGCCTCCAAAGCCTAAAGAATTGCTTAAAACTAAATTTAACTCTTTTTCTCTTACTTTATTAGGAGTGTAATCTAAGTCACAGTCAGGGTCAGGTTCTTCTAAGTTTATGGTGGGAAATACTAAATTATTCACTATACCTAAACAACAAAATACAGCTTCTCCTGCTCCAGCTGCTCCTAACATATGGCCGGTCATTGACTTTGTAGAACTTACCCAAACCTTCTTAGCCTGAGCACCCAAAGCTATCTTTATGGCTTTAGTCTCGCTCTTATCGTTTAAAACAGTGGATGTGCCGTGAGCATTTATATAGTCTACCTCAGAGACATCTGCCCCAGCTTCTTCTAAAGCCAAACTCATAGCTTTTGCTGCTGATTCTCCTGAAGGTTCAGGAGCAGTAATATGGTAAGCATCACAGGTTGCTCCATAACCACATACCTCAGCCAGGATTTCAGCTTTTCTCTTTTTAGCATGCTCTAACTCTTCTAAAACTAATATCCCTGCTCCTTCAGCCATCACAAAACCGTCTCTATTTTTATCAAAAGGCCGGCTTGCTTTCTGAGGTTCAGAATTACGGGTAGAAAGAGCCTTTAAAGCACAAAACCCCCCCACTCCCAAAGGAGTAATACAAGCTTCAGTGCCTCCAGCAATTACTATATCAGCCTTATTATCTTTAATACTTCTAAATGCTTCTCCAATAGCCTGAGCCCCTGAAGCACAGGCTGTGACTGTGCAAAAATTTAAACCTTTAAGTTTAAAATATGTAGCTACCTGACCAGCTGCCTCATTAGTAATTAAAAGAGGGATAAGAAAGGGGGATATCCGGGAAGGACCCTTCTCCAATAAAACCTTATGCTGTTCCTCAATTATTCTCAGAGAACCAATCCCTGAGCCAATAACTACTCCTGCCCGGTAAGGGTCTAAACGAGAAAAATCTAAACCGCTCTGAGAAATAGCTTCTGAAGAAGCAGAAACTGCAAACTGAACAAAACGGGCTACTCTCTTTACTTCTTTAAGAGGGAAAAATTTTGTAGGGTCAAATCCTTTTACCTCTCCTCCTATCTGAGAAGAAAAAGAACTAGCATCAAACTGAGTAATTCTATCTATGCCGCTTTTCCCCTCAATAAGAGCTGATAAATTCTCTTCTTTATTCAAGCCCAAAGGAGAAATTATCCCACATCCAGTAACAACTACTCGCCTTTCCATAAAAAATATGTAAAAGAGCTATTAGCTCTTCTCTTTCACTTTTTCTTCAATATATTTTATAGCATCACCAACTGTGCTCATCTTTTCAGCGTCTTCATCAGGTATCTCTATGCCAAATTCCTCTTCTAAAGCCATCACCAGCTCCACTGTATCTAAAGAATCAGCCCCTAAATCATCTACAAAGGAACTTTCTGGCTTTACCTCTTCTGCCTTAACCCCTAACTGCTCAGCAATAATTGACTTTACTTTTTCCTCTACTGACATTCTCTACCTCCTTTTGCTCCAAATCTTTTACCTACTTCTATAAAAGACCCCCATCAACAACGACTACTTTGCCAGTAATATAATCAGCTAAACCCGAAGCCAAAAATAACACAGCTGCCGAAACATCCCTGGGTTTACCAAACCTGCCCAGGCTAATTTGAGAAAGCATCTTATTCTTTATCTCTTGGGGAAGTCTCTCAGTCATAGCAGTCTCAATATAACCAGGAGCTACAGCATTTACATTTATACCTCTTGGGCCTACTTCTCTGGCTAAAGATTTAGTAAAACCTATAATAGCAGCTTTAGAAGCAGAGTAATTAGTTTGACCGGGATTGCCCCACAGCCCTATTATCGAAGAAATATTTACAATCTTCCCCTCTCTCTGCTTAAGCATATATTTCAAAACAGCCTTTGAGCAGTTATAAACACTCTTTAAATTAACTGCAATTACTTTATCCCAGTCTTCTTCCTTCAATCGCAAAAGAAGACTATCTCTAGTAATTCCTGCATTGTTTACTAATATATCAATCTTTCCCTTCTTGTCAATAATTTTATCAAAAACTTCCTCAACTTCTCCGTAATTAGAAACATCACACCGATAAACATCTATTTTTTCTTTAGAAATTTCTCTTACTTGATTAAGAAGTTCCTCCTTAACATCTAAGATAGAAAGAAAAGCTCCTCTTTCTAAAAAATCCTCAGAAATTTTTCTTCCTATGCCCTGAGCACCTCCAGTTACTACTACTACCTTATCTTTAAAATCTAAACCCATAATTCCTCCTCTCTAACTCTCTCTTATTTTATTAAGATCCTCTAAACAGCCAAAATTTAAAACTTTTAAACCGGGATTTATCCTTCTTAAAAGACCTCTTAAAACTTTAGAAGGTCCTGCTTCATAAAAAAGCTCAACTCCTTCTTTAGCCATAAATTCCACAGAATCCTTCCAAAGAACAGGAAAAGTAAGCTGAGCTATCAAATTAGCCTTTATTTTACTCACCTCTCTATGAGGCTGGGCATCTACATTACTAACTATAGGCACTGAGGGAGGTTTAAACTCTAAAGAATCTATAACCTCTCTAAGAAGCTGTTGAGCAGGCTCCATAAAAGGGGAGTGAAATCCTCCACTGATTTCTAACTCTACAACCCTCTTAGCTCCCCTTTCTTCCAATAACTTCATAACCTCAGCTTTCCTCTCTCTGGATAAAGAAATAACCACCTGCTGAGGACAGTTTAAATTGGCAATATAAAAAAACTCCTTATTAAATTCTTCTAAATCTTCTCTTTCTAAACCTAATACTGCTAACATAAGAGAGGGATTCTTTAAAGAAGCAGAAGCCATAAATTCTGCTCTCTTTTTCACTAAAAATAAACTATCTTCAAAACTTAACACCTCTGCCGAATACAAACAAGTATATTCTCCTAAACTTAAACCAGAAAAAAAACAGGGTTTAACTGAAAGGTATTTCTTAAGAATCTCCCAGCAAACCGCTGAAACTAAAAATACAGCTAATTGCTGATATAAGGTATCCCTTAATTTCTCAACAGGACCCTCAAAACATATCTTAGAAATATCCTCCTTTAAGAAATCATTAGCTTTTCCAAATAATTCTTTAGCGTCTGTAAAATTACTATATAAGTCCTTACCCATACCCACAAATTGAGAACCCTGACCAGGAAATATCACTGCAATCTTCATCTTAAATCCACTTAATTACGCAAGCCCCCCAAACTAATCCTCCCCCAAAAGCATCTAAAACCACTATATCGCCCTTCTTTATCCTCCCTTCTTCATAAGCCTCACATAACCCTACTGCCGAAGAAGCCGAAGACATATTCCCGTACTTATGGATATTCACAAAAACCTTATCTTCCAAGTTAAGTCTTTTAGCCACTGCCCTTATTATCCTTAAATTAGCTTGATGAGGAATTAACAGGTCTGCATCTTCAGAACGAAGTCCACATTTTTTTAAAGCTTTCTGGGCGCACTCAACCATAACTCTTACTGCAATTTTAAAGACTTCGTTTCCCTGCATTTTTATATAATGAAGTCTATTTTTTACGGTATCTTTACTGGCAGGAAGACGCGAACCTCCTGCAGGCAGAATCAGGAAATCCCCGAAGTTTCCATCTCCACCCAGATAACTACTCAACATACCTGCCTCAGACTTAGCAGGAACCACCACACTGGCACCTGCACCATCACCAAACAAGATACAGGTACTCCTGTCGCTCCAATCAGTAATAGTGGATAATACTTCACTCCCCACTAATAAAGCATTTTTGTAAAAACCTCCCCCTACCAAAGCCCAGGCTAAACTCAAAGCATAAACATAGCCAGCGCAGGCTCCACCTATGTCAAGACTTACTGCTTTTTTTGCTCCCAGATTCTTCTGGATACAGCAAGCAGTAGAAGGAAACTGATAATCAGGGGTAACCGTAGCCACGATTATCAATTCTATATCCTGAGGTTTTAATCCTGCTCTCTTAAGAGCTATGAGAGAAGCTTTTGTCCCTAAATCAGAAGCACTCTCACCCTCAGCAATCCTTCTCTCTTTAATCCCGGTGCGGGTAGTAATCCACTCATCAGAAGTATCTACCATCTTCTCTAAATCAAAATTAGTAAGAACCTTTTCAGGTAAATATTTACCCAGCCCCACAATCTTTATGGAATTTCTAAATTTAGTTTTTAATGCGGACCTTAATTTCTTCATTTATATTCACTTCCAGTTCTTTTAAGGCTACTCTTATTGCATTCTTAACAGCCTTAGCGCTGGACCTGCCGTGACCAATTATTACTACTCCGTTTACTCCTAAAAGAGGAGCTCCTCCATATTCAGCATAGTCTATCATCTGATAAAAACGCCTAAGGCTCCTTTTTAAGAGTCCTAAACCTAATCTACCTAAAAAGTCTTTCTTTACTTCGGAAATTAAAAATTTAGCTACTGCCTCAGCAAATCCTTCAGAAACCTTGAGAGCAATATTTCCGGCTAAACCATCAGAAATTATACAATCGCAAATACCCATAAAAATATCCTTGGGCTCGATATTTCCTAAGAAATTAGAAAAATTCTTCTTTAAAAGAGAAGAAGTCTCTCTTAAAAATTCTGGCCCTTTAGTTTCTTCTTCTCCAATATTGAGAAGCCCTAAAGAAGGGTCTGGCTTGTTTAGAACTTTTTGAGAGTAAACTTCAGCCATCAAAGCATATTGAAACAAATGTAAAGGCTTAGAGTCAATATTAGCACCCACATCTATCATCAAAGAAGAACCCTTTAAAGTGGGAAGGACCAGACCTATGCCTGGTCTTTCTATCCCTTCAATCAAACCTAAATAAAGAGTAGAAGCACAAACCAAAGCGCCGGTATTTCCACAGCTTACAAAAGCATCGGCTTCTTTATTTTTAATAAGCTCTACTCCCTTAACAATAGAAGAATCCTTTTTTCTCCTCACTGATAAAGCTGGAGAATCAGCCATCTCTATATTTTCAGAAGCTTCTATTAAGGAAAACTTAAATTTAGGGTTTTCTTTTTCTAAATACTCTTTAATTAAAGAGCTCTTACCCACTAACATAAGTTCTAAATCTTTAAACTCTTGAGAAGCTAAATAGGCTCCTTTTAGAATCTCTAAAGGAGCGTAGTCGCCTCCCATTATATCTAAAGCTACTTTCATCTTTTCTTCTTAGCTTTTTCTTTAATAGAGATAATTTTTCTTCCTTTATAATACCCACAAAAAGGGCAAACTTTAAAAGGAGGTTTCAAGTTCCGGCACTGAGGACATCTTACTAAATCAGGGGCTTTAAGTTTTTTATGAGTTCTTTTCTTACGAGTTCTGGCTTTAGAATGTTTCCTTTTAGGATGAGCCATAAATTACCTCCAGTTAGTCATTATTTAGAACAAATACAATTCTCATAATTTAAATTTCTTCCACAGCCCGGACACAACCCTTTACAATCTTCTTTACATAAAGGTTTCATTGGCCAGGATAATAAAACCTCTTCTCTTATATCCTCATCGACCACCAAAAACTTACCCAAAGTTTTCTGGGAATAACTTAAAAAAAATTCTTTCTTAATATCTCGGTGAAAAACATCTAAACACCTGCTACACCTGACTTCTTGATGGGCAAAAACTTTGGTTTTAACCACAATTTCTTCTCCTAACTTTTGAAATTCACAATGAAGGTTAATTTTCCCCAGAAATTTTATATCAAAACTATCTAAATCCCAGGAAGAAGCTTCTAAACTCTCCTCTACTATTTTAGGAATCTCCTCTAATTGGGCAACTTCTATCCTCATCTTTCAAAAATATTTAAATAAATTCAGCCTTCTTCTTAGCCTTAAGAGCCCTAACTACACAAGAAGGAACAAAGCAGGAAATATCTGCACCTAAGAAAAAAGCCTCTTTTATAAGGCGAGAAGAAATATAGGAATAATCAGGATGAGGCATAAAAAAAAGTATCTCTAAATCTGGAGAAAGTTTGCGATTAGTAAGAGCCATTTGAAGTTCATACTCAAAATCAGAAATCATCCTCAATCCCCGAAGTAAAATCTTTATCCCCTTCTTTCGAGCATATTCTACCACCAAACCTTGAAAACCTTCAACCTTAACATTCTTAAGCTTCTTAAGAGAATTCTTCACCAGGTAGAGACGCTCCTCAAAGGTAAATAAGGTAGGTTTAGAAGACTGCTTTACTACTCCCACATAAAGAGGATTGAATATTCTCTGAGCTCTTTCTATAAGGTCAATATGGCCAAAAGTAATGGGGTCAAATGTTCCCGGATATAAAGCTTTCATCTTATTTCTTATAAATTTCTACTAACCTATCGCCGTAGCGCCTATTAAAAATACAGCTAAAACCCTCTTCTTCTATCTCCTCTTTATGCCAGCCTAAACAGACTATAAAACCAGAAGGAGCTACTATATCATAGAGTCTGAGGGTTTTCAAGGTTTTTGTAATTAAACCTTTCCGATAGGGAGGGTCTAAAAAAATAAAGTCAAAATCTTCTTTTCTCTGGAAAAATTTCTTACAGGCTAAAATCCCATCCTTACAATAGACTTCAGCTAAACCTAAAAGACCTAAAGAAGCTAAATTTTTTTTAACTACTCTCAAAGCCTGGGGGTTTATATCTACAAAAACCCCTCTCCGAGCTCCCCAGGAAAAAGCCTCAATCCCTAAAGAACCTGTGCCAGCAAAAAGGTCTAAAAAATAACTATCTTTAATCTCTTCCCTAAAAAGATTGAAAAGGACTTTCTTAACCCTGGCTTCTACCACTCTTAAGCCTTTAAGAGTAGTAAGCTTTTTCCCTTTTAACCTCCCAGCCACAACATACATCTATCCTGCTCTTCTTTTAAAAATTCTCTGATACCCTGGTTTTCTCTCTTCTGAAGAAAGGGATCCTTCTTAATAATTTGAAAAGCCGAATACCTTGCTTTGTGAAGAAGTTCTAAATCCTGCTGGGGCTGTAAAATACTTTTAGGCAAATATCCTGACTGTAAAGTTCCTAAAATATCGCCCGGACCTCTCAACTTTAAATCTTCTTCGGCTATCTTAAACCCATCACAATTCTTAGCAACAACTTCAAGTCTTCTCCGGACAGAAGAAGGTAAATCTTTGTTTACTACCATAAAAAAATAAGAAGCCTGTGAAGACCTCATAACCCTCCCTCTTAACTGGTGAAGCTGAGCTAAACCAAATCTTTCGGGATTTTCCACTACCATTACTGTAGCCTGAGGAACATCTACCCCTACTTCTACTACTGAAGTAGAAACTAAAACTTTAATTTTACCTTTACGGAAATCTCTTAAAACCTTTTCCTTCTGAGAAGAACTTAACTTTCCATGAAGAAGCCCTACTTTAAAAGGTTTAAACTTTTCAGTTAACTTTTTATGCATCTTTACAGCTGATTCTAATCCACTATCTTCTTCACCTTCTACTAAAGCATAAATAATATAAGCTTGCTGGCCTTCTTCAACCTTTTCTCTTATAAATTGATATACTTTATCTCTCTCTTCAATTATCTGGCTTAAAGGAGGTTTTCTTTGACGGGGATAGCTTTTAATTAAAGAAACTTCTAAATCACCATAAAGAGTTAAAGCCAAACTCCGGGGGATAGGAGTAGCTGACATTATCACAATACTTGAAGTCTGGTCCTTTTTAGCTAAAAGAGCCCTCTGGCCCACTCCAAATCGGTGTTGTTCATCTATAACAATAAATCTCAGGTTCTTAAATTTAAGGTTTTCATTTAAGAGAGCATGGGTTCCCACTACAATACCTACCTTTCCTTCAGAAACTTTTTTAAATACTTCCTTCTTCTTTTTAGAAGGGGTAACTGAACTAATAAGCTCTATCCTGATATTAAGTCCTTTAGCTAATTTCTTCAGATTTTCTTTATGCTGAAAAGCCAGCACTTCCGTAGGAACCATAAAAGCACACTGAAAACCATTAATTGCAGTAAGAAAAGAAGTTAAAGCTACCACGACAGTCTTACCACAACCAGTATCTCCCTGAAGAAGGCGGCTGGTTCTGTAAGGAGAACCTATGTCGGAAATAATTTCTCCTAATACTTTCTCCTGGTCTTCAGTCAAAGTAAACTCTAAATTTTTCTTAGTTCTTTCTATCTGGGAAGGTAAAAAATTCAAAGGCTCTCTTTTTTTAAGTCTGCCTTCTGCTTTCCGGCGATAGATAAGAATCTGAAGGAGAAAAAACTCTTCAAAAATAAATCTCCTCCTAGCCTGTCTTATCTTTTCAAAATCTGAAGGAAAATGGATATTTTTTAAAGCCTGGTAAATATTAGGAAAACCAAATCTTTTGCGAATTTCAAAAGGCAAAGGCTCAAGGAGTTTGTCCCTATATTTATCCAGGCAGGTAAAGATTAAACTTCTTAAATTCTTTTGAGTTAGATTCTGAGTAAGCCGATAAAAAGGGACTATCCCCTTAATCTTAGAATTTTCCATGAAATCAGCTTCTTCAAATTCAGGAGATATAAATTGAAGCCTTCCTTTATACCTCTGTGCTTTCCCATAGAAGTAATAAAACTGATTTTTTTTAAGGTAATCTTTAAGATAAGGCTGGTTAAACCACACACTCAAAATAGTTCCTGAAGAATCTTTAAGGAGAGCTTCTAACAAAGCTTTCCTGCTCCTAAAAGGCTTTCTTACCTGTAAAGATATTGGCTCTGCTTTTACTAAATAGAACCTGCCTTCTTTAACTTCTTCTATCAGAGAAAGCTGCCTACGGTCTTGATATCTGCAAGGAAAATAATAAAGGAGGTCTTTAAGAGAAAAAATCCCTAATTTTTTAAGGAGTTTTTCCTTGCGGGGCCCAATCCCTTTTACAAACCTGATAGGAGTATCCATTAATTACCAACTAAATTTTCTGCCTGAATCAAGATAAAGAAATTATTTTGTAAGCACTATTTCCTACCCACTTAATATTATATTAACCGGTCCGTAATTCTTAGCCTCAATAACCATAGAAGCACCAAAAACTCCCTCTCTACATTTAATTCCCTTATCTTTAAAAATCTTAGCTAAAAAGTAAAAATATTCTTTAGCTTTATTGAAAGAAGCTGCTTTCTCAAAAGAAGGCCTTCTCCCCTTGTCTAAAGAAGCACACAAAGTAAAATTGGGAATAAGCATAATCTCAAAATTTTTATCTTTGACTGAAAAATTAAGTTTACCTTTCTCATCCTCAAATACTCTTAATCTGCTCAGCTTATCGGCAAAAAAATATAAATTCTCAGTTGTATCTTCTTGTTCTATCCCCACAAAGACTAAAAGCCCTCTACCAATCTCTCCTATAAATTTTAGAGTTTCTTTTTCTTTAATAAAAAGACTTGCTTTTTCCACCCTTTGAACAACAGCTTTCATAAAATAAACCTAATTTAAGTATTTACCCTGCCAGGAATTTCTTCCTTTTAATTCTTTTTCTATCTCTCTTATAACAGACTGCTTATCATTCACCCAGGAAGGTGCGACTAAGTAATCAGGGGAAGCTTCTGATACTAACCTTAACACTACCCAGGAAGAAGGGATAAGTTCTAAAAAATCACAGATAAGTTCTACATATTCTTTTTGAGAAAGAAGCTTTATCTTACCCCGATTATATAACTTCTCCAGGAGAGTTTCCTTTACTACATGCAGACAATGAAATTTCACTCCCCAGATAGGCAAAGAAGATATAACTTTAGCTGTTTTTAAAGTGTCTTCTTTAGTTTCTAAAGGCAGTCCTAAAATAATATGCACAGAGATAAGAATATTCTTATCTTTAGTAAGTTCTAAAGCCCTCAAGAAATCTTCAAAACTATGATTGCGGTTAAGAAACTGAAGTGTGGAATTATTAACCGACTGAAGTCCATATTCCAACCAGACCGTATAATCTTTAGTATAGCTTCTAATTAACTCTATTTTTTCTTCATCTACACAGTCAGGTCGGGTAGAGATAGAAAGACCCACAATCTCAGGAAACTCTCTTATTATATCGTACTTTTTTTTCAACTCTTCTGGCGAAGCATAAGTATTGGTAAAACTTTGAAAATAAGCAATAAATTTTTCTGCCTTAAATCTCTTTTTAGCATATTCTATAGAATGAGCAATCTGCTCTCTTAGAGAAAACCTCCCCTCTCGGGCAAAATAGCTAAAGGCTTTGTTATTACAAAATATACACCCCTCTCTGCTTAATCTCCCATCTCGATTAGGACAGGAAAATCCTGCGTGTAAACTTAACTTCCAGACTCTACAACCAAACTTCTCTTTCAAAAACTGACTAAAAGAATAATAAGCCCTCTTTGCCATAAGCTCTGCTGTCCATTAGTTCGTTAGCCTGGAAATTCAAGTTCTCTGAGAAAATAAACAACCACAATAATTCTGCCGGTAAAGACCCAATTTCTTAGATAACTCCACTGACCTCTTAAACCCGTCTTTCTTTTTAAAATCCCTGAAAAGGAATCTATCTTTATCAATCTTTTCCCCTATCTCCTTTATTAGCCTGCTATTTTTATGAGGACTTACGCTCAGAGTAGTAGTAAAAAAATCAAGGCCTTTTCTTTTCATCTCTTCATAACTCTTTCTAAGCCTGAGCTCAAAACACAAACCACACCTTCTTCCTCCTTCAGGTTCTGCCTCATAACCTTTTATAAAATTAAACCACTCAGAAATCTCATAATCACCACTTAAAATTTCTAAAGAAAACTCTTTCTCTAATTTCTCTAAATCTTGCTGGCGTCTTAGGTATTCTTCAGGAGGATGAATATTAGGGTTATAGAAAAAACCAAGAACTTCAAAACCTTCCTCCTGTAACCTCTCAATACAAACTCCCCCACAACCTGCACAGCAGATATGGAGTAAGACTTTTTTCATCTCTGAAAAGAAGAAAGTTCCTGATAAGATTTCTTAGGGTCTTTACTTTTAAAAATAGCGCTCCCTACGCAGATAAAATCAACCCCTAAAGATGTTACTTCTTTTAAATTAGAAAGGTTAATCCCTCCGTCTACCCCTATAGGTTTATTCGGCCAGAACTTTTTAAACTCTCTTATCTTATCTAAAGTATTGGGTATAAATTTTGAACCATAAAAACCGGGCTCAACTGACATAAAAAGGATTGTATCTACCTTATCTACTAAATAAGAAAATTCTTTAACCTGAGTAGAAGGATTAATAGCTAAACCTACTTCTAAGCCTGACTTTCTAATCTCTCTTATAATTTCTTCTTTATCTTTTCTTATTTCAAAGTGGAAAATAATCCTCTTTGCTCCGAATTCACAAAAAGGTTTAACCCAGCTTAAAGGCTCTTCAACCATCAAATGAGCTTCAATAAAACTCTTTACCTGGTAGTTTAAACTTTCCAGTTGAGCAATATTTATACTTAAAGAAGGCACAAACTCACCGTCGGTAATATCTATCTGATTATGAGGAGAAAATTCTTCAGCTTTTTTAAGGAAAGCTAAAAACTCTTCAGGAGAAGAGGTTAAAATCGCTGGAACTATTCTCATTTATCAAAATATTCCTTAAGAATATCTATGATTTCCTTATTTTCTGAGAAATTTTCTGAGTTTAAAGATTGGATAATCTCCCTTTTATTCTTTCCCCATAAATCATAATAATTCTCCCAGCCATAAACAGGACCTTCTCTCCTTACCCAGGGAGGATTTTCCCGATATTGAATCAAACCATCAGGAAAAACAGAATTAGCCACAGCTTTATAAGTCCAGTAGGTCCAGGAAAAACCCCATTCCTCAAAAATCTCTAAGCAATCTCTAAGCCAGTCTAATTCTCCAAAATATCCTCCCCGGAAATTTACTCCAAATTCTCCTACGAACATCCCTACTCTGTTCTTCCTGCTAAAAGCATAATATTTCTCTAAAATCTTTCTTAAAGTATCTTTATTCCACAGCTCTCCTCCAATATAACCTGGATATTTATAATGGGGTCTAAAATTAAAAGTGAAATCTAAAGGAGGATAAAAATGAATACTTGGCCAGACTTCATCCTCTATTAAATCCCTTAAAAAACCAATTTCTTGAGCCCAGAGGTTACCTTCCAAAAAAAGCAAATGCTCTTTATCAACTGCCTTTACTGCCTTTACTAATTCCTTATAAAACTTTTTGAGGATATTTATTCTTTTTTTCTCTATTACTGGTTCATTAAGAAGGTCGTAGCCTATTATGGCTTTCTCCTCTTTAAAATTGTCCGCTAAATACTCCCATAAGGAAATTGTTCTTTTCTGATATTCCCTCTCCTCCCAAAGAAGAGCTTCTCCTTCACTGTCTGAATGCCAATCTTTATTTTGAGGAGCACACCCACTATGTAAATCCAGAATAAGATAAATCTCCAATTTAGAAGCCCAACCTGCTAATTCTTTTAGAAGGTCTAATCCTCCCTTGTCATAGGTATAAGGTTTCTTTTCTATCAGTTTAGCATTAAAAGGAACCCTGACCACCTTTGCTCCCCAGGAAGAAATTCTTTTTAAATCTTCTTCAGTAATAAATACCCTGCGGAAATTTCTCTCAAAATTACTGAGTTCTTTCTGGCTATATCTTTTTTTAAAATTTCTCTTAAAAGAACTTTCAGAAATATTTCTTCCCCCTAAAATATAGCCCTCCATCAAAAGCCAGCCACCTAAATTCACCCCTTTAAAAACCTTCATAGCTGAGTTATTATACCACAATTAAAAAAAAATAAAATTTTTCTTGCAAAATTCTTAAAAATTGTTTATAAAAATAAAGAGGCTAAATTATGAAGTCGTTTAAGAAAGATGGGCAAAAAGAAAACACTGGGGGGGATGGAGAAAAAAGAGTTTTGTGGAAGACTGGAAAATATAAAATATGCAGGCATCCATCTCATAATAGAAATATGGGGAGGATGCCACTTAACTTCTCTCTCTAAAATAAAAAAAATATTAGCTAAGGCAGCAAAAGTCTGCCAGGCTACTCTCCTTAAAATAGACCTTCATAAATTTTCTCCCAACGGCGGAGTCTCAGGAATAGCAATAATTCAAGAATCGCATATAAGCATACATACCTGGCCAGAATATAAGTATGCGGCTTTAGATATTTTTGTCTGCGGAACTATTAATCCTTATAAAGCCATAGATGTTATTAAAAAAGAATTTAAACCTAAAAAACTGCAAGTAGTAGAAGTAAAAAGAGGGGTTCTCTAATAAAATGAAAGAAAAATGGTTTTTTGAAAAACTTTATCCTGCTGTAAAAATAGGCTATAAGATAGAAAAGACACTGAAGACTCAATTTAGCCCTTTCCAGAAAATAGAAGTCTTTACAAACTCTATAATGGGGAGAGTGCTAACTTTAGATAATGTTATCCAGACTACAGAAAGAGATGAATTCATCTATCATGAAATGCTGGTTCACATTCCTCTTATAAGTCACCCTGACCCCAAAAAAATTCTAATAATAGGAGGAGGTGATGGAGGAGTATTAAGAGAAGTTTTAAAATATCCAGTCCAAAAAGTTACTCTGGTAGAAATTGACCAGGCAGTAATTGAAGTATCCAAGAAGTATCTTCAAAATATAGGCAAAAGGTGCTGGGAAAATAAAAAGGTAAAACTAATTATAGACGATGGAGCTAAATTCGTAAAAAATACTGGAGAAAAGTTTGATGTAGTAATAGTAGATTCTTCTGACCCTATAGGGCCGGCGAAAGTCCTCTTTAGAAAGAAATTCTACCAAGACATAAAAAGAATTTTAAATAAAAAAGGGGTAATGACCAGACAAACTGGCTCAAGCTTTTATCAGGAAAAGGAGATGAAAGAAAACTTTAGAATTTCTAAAGAAGTTTTTAAAAATACTTTCTTGTATCTCATTACCCTGCCTTCTTATATTGGAGGTTTTTTTACTCTTCTTTATTCTTCAGAAAGTATTAATCCTATTAAAATAAGTAAAGCTTTATTAACTAAGAAAATTCAATCTCTGGGGTTAAAAACTAAATATTATAATCCCGATATCCATATAAGTTGTTTTTCTTTACCAGAATATATTAAAAAAGCCCTTAATAAACTATGAAAAAGGAAATAATTTACGGCTGGGAACTTATTCTTAATCTTTACGATTGCGATTTGGAAATAATTTCTTCTAAGAAAAAGATTGCTGAATATGTAGATAAGCTCTGCAAACTCATAAAGATGAAAAAATTTGGAAAAGCTCAGATACCTTATTTTGGCCATAAAAAACCTCACACCAAAGGCTACTCTTTAATTCAACTGATTGAGACTAGTTCTATTACTGGCCATTTTTCTGAATCTGAGAAGAGTGCTTACATAAATATCTTTTCTTGTAAAGCTTTCGATTATAAAAAGGCAAAAGAATTCACTAAAAAATTCTTCAAAGCTAAAAGAGTGAAATCCTATTTTATAACCCGGCCTTAACAACTTCCTGCCTGAGAACAAAACAGGAGATTTTGATAAACTCAGTAGAGTTTTTTTAAGGAAGATTCAGGAAAGTAGTGCTGAAGAATCTCCGGATAAGAATAACCTTTTTCAGCCATTCCTTTAGCTCCAAACTGGCATAAACCTCTTCCGTGACCAAAGCCTCCTCCCCAAATAAGAAAGTAAGAGTTATTATTTTCTGAAGAAGTCTTCTTTTCCATCCAGAAAAGAGTGCTTCTCAAACCATCAAGAACCTCTCTTATTTTAAATTCAGAATCTATTATCCTGTAACCATTTTCACCAGAAATTTTTAATTTACAAATATGAGAAGAAATATCTCTCTCTAATATCTCTATCTTCTTAATTTTTCCTAAGTTAAAAACTCTACTTATATTTTCTAAGAATTTCTTTTGAGGGTAAAACCTCTGCCAGCGAAATCTGCTCTTTAAAACCCCTCGGGTCTTACAAAACACCTCAGGTTCTCCAGTTATCCATTCATAGAATTCAAAAGGCGTTAAAGGAAATCTTTTAATATCTTCATCGGAATCTAAAACTCCCCTGCATTCTCCACTTTCACGGGTATGTCCTCCACAATTACTACAATAATAAACATTTAAAGGTAAACCTTCTTTATCTGCTAAGATAAACCCCCGGGTTCTATCTACAGCTGAATTTGTAGCTTTATTTTCTTTACTTGCTCCTAAATAAACTTGAAAAGAAGAGGTATTAGAAAAATCGTAATCTCTATCTTTTCTTCCCAAACCTTCTAAAGCTTTTGTCCTGGCTACTACAGCCTGGGCAGATAAAGCAGACTCAGGCCAGTTAGAAGAAATCTCTGAAGGCAAAACCCCATAAAGATATTCTTCTAAATTAAGAATATTCACTAAATAAAGGCTTTTATTTTTAACATTTATAAATAAAGAACCCCTAAAAAAAGTATCTAAGCTTTTAGACCAGTATTTACCCTGAGCATAGTTAAGGCCAAAAACACCAATAAGAAAATAAGGGGATTCAGACTTAATAATTAGAGGGGATTTAAGCTCTTCGGAAATCACCCTTCCTTCATCATCAGAAAGCTTTAATAAACCCTGAGGAGTCAAACTTATTTTGTAAAGTATATCCTTGTTTAACTTAAAAATTGCTAAGTCTTCTTTATATAAGAAAGCTTCTTCAGTAAGTTTAAATTCAAAGTTTTTCAACTTTTCAGCTATACACACTCTTACCTTGGGGATATTGCCTTTCACAAAAGAACTAACCTCAGCTTTCTTCTTTCTTCTGGCTAAAGCTATTTTTTCAGCTTCTCTTCTGAAAAACTCTCTCCCTAACTTTTTCTTAGAAGATTTAAATACAAGTTGAACTTCTCTGTCTGAAGGCACCATCTCTAAAAATTTAGAAGCCTCTTTAAAACTTAAAAGAAACTTTCCCTGTTTAAAATACAAAAGAGCCAGCTTCTTGTAGACAGATTTTATGCTGGGTTCTATCTGCTTTAACCTTTTAAGAATCTTAACAGCCTTGTTATCTTTTCCTTCCTTAAAATATAACTCCGAAAGCCTGAACAAAACTAAGTTAAAATAAGGGTCAATTTCTAAAGCTTTTCTATAAAACCTTTCTGCCTGCTTAAACTTTTTCAAATCTTCATAATTTAAGCCCAGATAAAAATAAGCTCTCTTATCCTGAGGAGCCAGCCTAAGATACTTTTTAAAAAAACGAATTGACTCTTTTTGATTGGAAGTAAGAAAACAGAATCTTGCTAATTGGAAAATAATATCCTTATCTTCTTTATAAAAAGAGAAGGCTTCTTTTAACACTGAAAGGCCAGAAAAAACATCTCCTTTTTCCTCATAAAGTAAAGCTAAATTAAGATAATAAAATTTATCTT
>JAGGWS010000033.1 GCA_021163425.1 Candidatus Omnitrophota bacterium | reverse complement strand
CCTCTACATATTGTATTATTACTATAAAAAATATCTGTGGATGGATATACTAAATCTTTTACCTTCAAACAAAATGGCTATAGGGGATTATTATAGGCTTTCTCAATCACCTTTAGCCAGCTTTTTATTTCTCACCAGTTCTTCTTTTAAAGGATACCTCCTGCAGGTAAATTTTTTCCCTTCAGGACAGTATCCTAACTTTTCGCATTTGGGGCCTGCATTGGAAAATACGGCTGGTAAATGAGATTTGCATATCTTGAGCATTTCATTGGCTAAATTTCTAATTTCCCATTGTGCCCTCATACAACATCTCTGCTCAAAAAAATGTAATAACTCCCGGCAGTTCATTGTAACAACTATTTTTGTTTCTGTTGCCTGAGGAAGAATGTATCTTACATCCTGATTTGCCTTTTCACCAACAATCCCTTTCTTCTCAAACCTTTTTAGTATTTTTTTGTAACCTGCCTGAATCTCTTCCATAATTCTAACAAACTCTATCCTTAATTCTTCACTCTCTTTTATTGATGGCGGAATTACATACTCGAAATCTTCTTCTTTAACATATCTCTGGCTCTGCTGAGAATAAGAGGCTATTCTATGCCTTACCAACTGGTGTGTTAAAGCCCGTGATACTCCCTCTATTGCAAAGGTGAATTTAACATGTTCGAGAGGGCTTTCATGTCCGGATTCTACAACCTTCTTAATAAAACTCTCCTTCTTCTTATCGTCTATCTCTTTTTCAAATATATCACCTGCAAAAGAAGTAGAATAACATTGTCTGCAGGCAGCATATATAAGAGAGAGAGGATTTTCGGTCATCTGAAGTAACTTTACCCTCAATTGTGCTTCCGGCATCTTCTTGCCTCCCTCTTCAGAATTTGTTAAATATTCAATGGCAATAAACCAAATTAAATTTTCTCTCCCTTTACTTCTTTCTCCCCTCTCAGTTGCCGGGCCAATTCTACTAAATTTCTCAACCCAATTTCGGTTTCTGGCCAATCTCTGGTTTTCAATCCGCAATCAGGATTTATCCAGAAATTTTCTTCTGGGAATGCTTTTAAGGCGCGCTCTACAATTTTTTTCATCTCTCTAACTTCCGGGGCATATGAGGAATGGATATCCCAGACGCCCAATCCTATCTGTCTTTTAAAATCTACATTCTGGAAATACTCTATAATATCACCTTTACTCCTGGAAGCCTCAATAGTTATCACATCAAAATCCATTTTTAAAATATATCCGATGATCTCTCCAAATTCTGAATAACACATATGGGTGTGAATCTGTGTTTCTGGTTTTGCTTTAGACACTATCAGATTAAACGATTTCACCGCCCACTCAAAATATTTGCCCCAGTTCCTTTTTTTAACCGGGGCTTTTTCCCTGAAAGCAGGTTCGTCAATCTGGATTATTTTAATACCTTCTTTTTCATAATCCCTTATCTCATCCTGCAAACATAATGCAATCTGATAACTCACCTCCCAAACAGGAATATCCTCTCTCACATAACTCCATGCCAAAATTGTAACTGGGCCTGTTAGCATACCTTTCACTGGTCTTCGAGTCTGGCTTTGGGCAAAACCTATTTCATCAACAGTCATAGGTTCTGGCCTTGATACATCACCGTAAATTACTGGAGGTCTGTAACATCTTGTGCCATAGGAGATAATCCAACCATTTTCTGTTGTGGCAATACCTTCCAATTTTTGGGCAAAAAATTCCACCATATCGGTCCTTTCAAACTCACCATGTACTAATACATCAAGCCCGATATCTTCCTGAAATTTAATCACCCCTTTTATTCTATCCTGAATGAATGTCCTATATTCACCAGAACTGAGCTTACCTTTTCTGAATAGAGCTCTCTTTCTCCTTACCTCCCCATCCTGAGGAAAACTTCCTATAGTTGTTGCTGGAAATAAAGGCAGGTTTAAAATTTCTTTCTGTTTTCTATATCTTTCTGTATAATCACAGGGTCTCTGAAAATCTTCGTCTTTTAGGTTCTTTATCCTCCCTCTTACATTATCATCTTTACCAAAAACACCTGTTTCTTCGTTCCATTTATCCGCTAACTGCCAATCTCCTTCAAAAGCTATGGATATTAACCTCAGTTCCTGAAGCCTCTCTCTGGCAAAAGCAATTCTTTTTATCAGTTTTTCATCTAAACTTTCACCTTCTACTGTAACTGGCAAATGATATAAAGGTGAAGCATTTGAAATTATAATATTTCTGGCATAAGAAGAAATTTCTTCTAAAAATGCAACCCTTTCTTTTATATTTGTCCTCCAGATATTTCTTCCATTTACAATCCCTGCAATAAGCACTTTATCATCGGGAAATCCGTATTTCTTGATATAATCAATATTCTCTTTGCCCTGAACAAAATCAAGACCTATTGCATAAATTGGTAAGTCATACAACTCCTTTAAAAAATCAACAGAATCATAGTAAGTAAATAAATAAATTTTACATTTAGAGGTTTTAAAGTTATTATATGCTTTCTTTATAAGCTCAATTTCTTCATTGGGTAATTCCAAGCAAAATGCCGGCTCATCAATATGAATCTCCTCAAATTCGTCAGCCAACTCCCTATATACATCAGATAAGGCTAATAAGAAACTTTTAAATTTACCACTGCTTATGCCTTTTGATAATTTAAGGAAAGTAAAAGGACCTATTATATAGGGAATACCTTTCTTATACTTCTTATATCTTCTCACATCCTCAAAATTGACCTGTTTAAATAAAAAATTATCATTTATCTGGCTGAAATCCGGGACCAAATAATGATAATTTGTATTAAACCACTTGGTTAACTCTAAAGCATTTTTACCTCTACAGAGCTGGTAATATTCATTTATCTCTTTAATTTCATAAATACCGAGCATACAGGCTGTATCAAGCATCTTGTCATATTTGGTCATTTCACCCACAGGATACTTGTCCACAAATTCATCATAGATAGACAAAATATCTTCTTCTAATCCATCAAGCGCTTTCTTAAATTCCTCTTTAGAAGTTTCTCTCTTCCACAAAGATTCTGTTATTTTCTTAAATTCTCTATTCCTTCCCAGACGCGGAAAACCATAAGCATATGTCTGCATCATTCCTCCTCTTCCTTTCAAATTGTCAATATTACCTCCCGTCCCATAGTGCCAAGAAAATTGAAAAATGAAAAATTAAGGTAACAGTTATTTAAAGAGACTAAATTTAATTATAAACCCACTAAAAACTATAGAAACCATAGACATAAGCTTGATAAGGATATTTAAAGAGGGTCCAGCTGTGTCTTTAAAGGGGTCTCCTACTGTATCTCCTACTACTGAAGCTTTGTGAGCCAACGAGCCTTTGCCTCCGAAATTGCCTTCTTCAATAAATTTTTTAGCATTATCCCAGGCTCCGCCGGAATTAGCCATCATCAAAGCTAAAACAAAGCCCGAAACCAGGGCTCCTACTAATAAAGAAGCTACTGCTTCAATCCCTAAAAGTAAGCCCACTATTACTGGAAGGAGAATAGCTAATAAAGCAGGGAGAACCATCTCTTTCTGGGCTGCTTTAAGAGTAATCCTTACACAACTTTCATAATCTGCAGAAGACTTACCCTCTTTAAGAAGAGGAACTTCTCTAAATTGCCTTCTTACTTCCTCGATAATCTTGCTGGCTGTCCTTCCTACAGACTTAAGTAAAGAAGAAGAAAAGATAAATGGACACATCCCTCCTATAAATAATCCCACAAGCAAACGAGGGTTAAGAAGAGAAAGTTCTAAAGGTTTCCCCAATAGTTCTACTCTTTCCTTGTAAGCTACTATTAAAGCTAAGGCAGTTAAACTTGCTGAACCTATAGCAAAACCTTTACCAGTAGCCGCAGTAGTGTTTCCTAAAGCATCGAGCTGGTCAGTCCTCTTCCTCACTTCCGAAGGCAACCCGGCCATCTGAGCATTACCTCCGGCATTATCAGCTACCGGCCCATAAGCATCAGAAGCTAAAGTAATCCCTAAAGTAGAAAGAAGTCCTACTGCAGCTAATCCTACTCCGTATAAACCCAGATTATAATTTACTCTGCCTTCTGCTAAGTAGAAACTCATTAACACTCCCAAACATACTAAAACTACAGGCACTAACGTAGAAAACATCCCCAAAGAAAGTCCACCAATAATAACAGTAGCTGGTCCGGTTAAAGCAGTTTGAGAAAGCTGGCGAGTAGGAGAAAAACTATAGGAAGTAAAATATTCGGTAGAAACTCCCAAAAATACCCCCACTATAAGACCAGCTATAACTGAACCCCAGACCCCCAGGTAATTTCTACCCAGAGTATTTACCACTACTAAATAAGAAAAAATAGCAATTAGTAAAGAGGCACTATAAACACCTCTTCTTAAACTGAGGATTAAATCTTTTTGAGTTTCTCTCCTGGTCTTAACAAAGAAGAAGCCTAAAACTGAAGCTATTACCCCACAAACAGCTATTAACATAGGTACAGTTACTCCTTTAATTCCTAATCCTGCGCCAGCAGCTAAAGCCATAGTAGCTACTATAGAATCTACGTAAGATTCATATAAATCTGCGCCCATTCCGGCAACATCACCTACATTATCACCTACCTGGTCAGCAATTACTGCTGGATTGCGAGGGTCATCTTCAGGTAAACCTTCCTCTACTTTCCCTACTAAATCTGCACCCACATCAGCTGCCTTGGTGTAAATCCCTCCTCCTACCCGGGCAAAGAGAGCATAAGCAGAAGCTCCCATCCCAAAACAAAGCATAGTAGAAGTAATAGCACTCAGCTTATCAAACCCTGCAGGTACTGAGTGAAAACTATACCACCAGTTAAGGATAAAATACCAGATGGCTAAATCTAAAAGCCCTAAACCTACTACCATAAGACCCATAACTGTACCTGAAGAGAAAGCTACTCTCAAACCCTGATTTAAACTCTCCCGGCAACCCTGAGCTGTCCGCGAAGAAGAATTAGTAGCAATCCACATCCCTATCCAGCCACAGAGAGCAGACCAGAATCCTCCAGTTAAAAAAGCAAAAGGAACAAATATAACTAAGAAACCTTTATAAGCCATAAAAAGAAGGATAAGAAAGAGAATAAGAAAAAATATTGAAACTACTTTATACTGCTGTTTAAGATAAGCTTTAGCGCCTGTAGAAACAAAACCAGAGATCTTAAGCATCTCTTCAGAACCAGGGTCCTTCCTGAATATCCAGATAATTAAATAGAAAGAAAAACCTAAAGCTATCATTGAGCCCACAGGAACCAGCCAGAATAGATTCATTCTTCCTCCTACTTTTTAATTATCGCTTCTCTTACAGAGCCTACTGAAATGTATTCTACCTTTTTTCCTAAATAATCTTCAATCATCTTTATGTAATCCCGGGCTTCAGAAGGCAATTCTTTAAAACTTCCTATATTAGGTTTTAAAGATGGCCAGCCTTTAACTTCCCGGTAAACCGGCTTAATTTTTTCCCAGCCTTGAGATGTCGCCGGAAAATTTGTTAAACTCTTACCCTTATATTTATATTTAAAACACACTTTTATCTTCTTAAGAGAACTTAAAACATCTATCTTGGTTATAGCTAAAGAATCTACACCGTTAAGTTGAGCCGCCCTTTTTAACGAAACTAAATCTAACCAGCCACACCTTCGCGGCCTTCCAGTAGTAGCTCCAAACTCTCCGCCTCTCTCTCGCAGAGAAAAACCTCCTCTCCCCTTTTCCTCAACAGGAAAAGGGCCCTCTCCTACCCGGGTAGTATAAGCTTTAGCTACCCCAATAACTTTATCAATTTTTAGTAAAGGAAACCCTGCTCCTACACCTGAGAAAGAAGCTATGGTATTAGAAGAAGTGACAAAAGGATAGGTCCCAAAATCTACATCCAGAAAAGCACCCTGGGCTCCTTCAAAAAGAATGCTTTTCTTTTTAATCCGAGCAAAATTAAGGAGTTCTACTACGTCTTCAGCATAAGGAGCCAAAATTTTGCCAAACTTTAGATATTGTTCATATATCCTTTTAAAAGAGAAACCTTTAGCTTTAAATACTCTTCTAAATAAAGGATTTTTTTCTCTCAAGTTATCTTTGAGCTTTTCTTTAAATAATTTAGGATTTACTAAATCAGCTAACCTTATCCCACAGCGAGAAAACTTATCTACATAACAAGGCCCAATACCTCTACGAGTAGTACCAATTTTATTAAGCCTCCTCTTTTCCCGAAGAGCATCTAAATCTTTATGGTAAGGCATAATAATGTGAGAAAGAAGCGAAATCTTTAAATTTTCCGGAGAAACTTTAACTTTTTCTTTATGAAGAGAAGAAATCTCTCTTATTAAAACCTGAGGATCAATTACCACTCCATTACCAATAACACATATTTTTCCTTCTCTCAATATCCCTGAGGGGATAAGGTGGAAAATAAACTTTTTGCCATTTACCTCTACGGTATGACCAGCGTTATTGCCTCCCTGAAATCTTACAATGTAATCAGCATCTTTAGAAAGATAGTCTATAATTTTACCTTTACCTTCGTCACCCCACTGAAGACCAACAACTACTATATTCATCCTAATTTAAAAACTCTTCTAAAAGTTCACCTTGTTGAGGAAAAAGAGAGAAAATCTTCTTGTTATCTATAAGAACTACTCCCGAGGTATTCACCCTTAATTCCTTAGCCAAAGATGTTTCTTTTGTAAGAATCTTTCTTCCTTTTTTTGAAAGGGCAAAATTAGAAATTTTCTTTATATCTATACCTAAATCCTCTAAAACTAAATTCCAGAAACTATTTTTAATATCAGAAAGCCTTCTGGTTAAATAATCCCAAAATTTTTCCGGATAAAGCTGTTTAACTGCCAAGATTCTCAAATATTCTTCTTGAGCATATCTATCATCCTTATCTTTAAAGATAAAATGGACACCAAGAGAGTACCCTTTCTCCTCAGCTATTTTCTTAACCTTCTCTAATAAAGAAAGAGCACGCAGGCTATAAAAATCTAAGAATAAATCTATCCGTTTAGAGACTAAAACTCTGTCTAAGTAATAAAAAATCCCCGAAAATTGGGTCTTAACTAGATAGAAATCTCCCTTAGGTTCAAAAATGTCCTTAAACTGAGTAAATTCTTTTCTCTCCTTTATCTTCTCACTAAATATAAAGCTGGGTAAAGTCTTTATAGAAAGTTTCTCTATTAGGTTTTTAGCTTCTTTACTCCGATAATCAAGATAAACCGGGGTTATTGCCTTAAATATTTTCTTTAGAAACTTTTCAGTTAGATCTGTAGAACAGGCTTTACAAGAAGAATCAGTAATAACTGTCAAATTAAGAGGTTCAATTTCTAAATAAATACACCGAGATTTTTTACCGGGATTTTCACAGATACTAACCAAACCTTCTTTTTCAGAACAATCAGAATCTCTAAAACAAGCAGGGATTATCTTTTTAACTTCTCCATCTTCTTTAACATCTAAAGCTAAGTTTATCTCTTTTCGTTCGCACTTTTGAATTTTGTCCTTATCCCAATAGAGCTTAGCTTTTCCCAATTTTTTGGCTTGATAGTAAGGATAAAGGATATAGGTGTCTTCTATTTTATCAGGTCCTTCAAAATGAGGTCTATTTAAAATAACTAAATCTATATCTCTAAATTTCTCAACTATCTTCTCAGTTTCTTCTAAGGAGAGTGAAGAAAGAAGAATTATTAAATCTACATCCTCAGATTTCAAAGCATTTAATACTTTCTCTAAACTTAAATTATAATCTTCTACTTTTACTCCAAGTCTTTCTATATTTTTAGGACTAATACCGGTTATACCTACTTTAAGAGATGGAAAATCTTTTATCAAAAAAGGAGTTAATCCTTTTATATTTAAATTACAGGAAATAAAAGGAACTTTACTCTCTCTAATCTTTTCTTTAAAGAAGTCTAAGCCTAAACTGAACTCATCTCCACTTACGCCTATAGCCTGATAACCCATCGCCTCTAAGGCTCTTAAAGTAATTTCTGTCCTCTGCTTATCTAAAGGAATCTCGCTTCTAAACTCATCTAAGGGTGAACCAGCAAAAAGGCTCCCCGAATCTAAAACAAGAAGATTCTTTAACTTTTGGGAAAGTTCCTTTATCTTATAAGCCCTCCTGGCTAAACCTCCTCCCACTTTAGCTGAACAATGTCCGCAAGGGTATAAAGCAGAAAAGCTTGCTCCAGTATAAATAATATTAACCTCCTGAGAAAAGCCTAAACCAATATTGAAAAATAAAATAAGGAGAGTAAATAAGATTTTTTTAAGCATATATTTTTAAATCTTTATAAATTTAAGAGAAATAAAATTTTCATCCTTTAATATTTCCTCTACTATCTCTTTAGATAAAGGACTATCTACAGTCAAAATAGTAATAGCTTTACCACCCTTATCCTTTCTTCCAAAACTCATACTGGAAATATTAATATTGTGGTTACCCAAAATAGAACCCAACTTTCCAATCACTCCTGCTTTATCTTTATTAGTTATAAATACCATATATTTCGAAGGAGCTATCTCTACATAAAAATCATTTATCCTCACAATTCGGGGATGTTGATCAGCAAAAAGAGTGCCCTCCATAAAGAAACTCTCCTTATCGCTTTCTAAAAAAAGCCCGATAGAATTTACATAATCAGACTTTTGAGAGGATTTAACCTCTTCAATACCTACCCCTCTTTCCTTAGCCAAACTTAAAGAATTGACAAAATTCACTGTTTTCTCAAGCACTGACGAAAGCAGACCCCTTACCAATGCTGAAGAAAGAGGAGTGAGTTTAAAGGAAGTTATTTCTCCACAGTAATTAATTACTACTTTTTTTAATCTTCCCTCAATAAGCTGAGAAGAGATTTTTCCCATTTTTTCGGCTAAACTAATATAAGGAGACAGTACTTCTAAAACCTCTGGCTCTAAGGAAGGGAAATTAACTGCATTCTTTAAAGCTTTGCCTAAAAGAGCATCTCTCACACACTCAGCAATCTCCACAGCTACATTTACCTGAGCTTCTTCAGTAGAGGCTCCTAAATGAGGGCTTAAGACAATATTATCCAATTCAAATAAAGGACTATCTTTGGAAGGAGGTTCTTTTTCATAAACATCTAAAGCAGCTCCAGCAATTCTCTTTTCTTTTAAAGCTTTATACAGAGCTGACTCATCAATAATCCCTCCCCGGGCACAATTGATTATCCTGGCTTGAGGCTTCATTAAAGAAAACTCTCTTTCAGAAATCAGATTTTTGGTCTGTTCAGTTAAAGGCGTATGAATGGTAATATAATCTGAATTCTGGAGAAGTCCTTCTAAATTACTAAGGCTTACTTCCAAACTCTTAGCTATTTCTTCAGAAATAAATGGGTCGTAAGATAAAACCCTCATCCCAAAGGAAAGAGCTCTTTTAGCTACTTCCCGGCCAATCCTTCCTAAACCAATTATCCCTAAAGTCTTACCGTAAAGTTCTGTACCCTTAAACTTTGAACGTTCCCAGAGTCCTCTTCTTACTGAAAAATCAGCCTGGGGAATATTCCGAGAAAGGGCTAATATTAAAGCAAAAGTTTGCTCACAGGTAGAGATAGTATTACCTAAAGGAGAATTCATAACGATTATCCCCCTCTTAGTAGCTGTAGCTAAATCCACGTTATCTAAGCCTACTCCGGCTCTACCAATTACTTTTAAAGAATGAGCTTTTTCCAAAACTTCCTTAGTAAGCTTAGTTCCGCTCCTTATCACAATAGCCTGATATTGAGAAATTACTTCTCCTAATTCTTGAGGAGAAAGTCCTATTTTAACATCTACTTCAAATTCCCGACATTTTTTAAGAATTTCTATACCCTGAGGGGCTAATTTATCACTTATTAAAATTTTAAACATATCTCCTCCCAGTTTAAATTGTTAAAAGTTTTCTCCCCCTGACAATAACTACTTTTAAAAATACTTTTAGCTGGCTAAGAGTAAAAGCTTTCTTGAAAAGTCTTAAGGCTTATACCTTTATTGAATTTATAACCTAAATCAATAAGAACTTTTTCCAGACAGGAAAGAGTCATTACTACATCTTGCTCGTTTATATAGCCCATATGAGCTATTCTTATAATTTTCCCCTTTAAATGGCTTTGACCCCCAGCAATAGATACCCCAAACATACTTCGCATTTTTTTAACTATTTGTTGAGTATCTAAACCTTCCAAAGAAACAGCGGTAACTGAAGAAGAGGGATTTTTTGAAAAAAGTTTAAATCCTAAAGAGCTTAAAGACTTACGCACAGCTTCCGACAACTTAGCAAAGTACTGCCAGCGGGTTTTTATCCCTTCTTCTTTTATAATCCTAAGAGCCTCTCTTAAAGCTATAATCAAACCTACCGCTGGAGTAAAAGGAGTATCACTTTTATGGTAGGCTTTTAAAGCCTTATTGATGTCAAAATAGTATTTAGGGAGATCGGATTTTTTAAGAAAAGTTTCTGCTTTTCTGTTAAGAGAAATAAAACTTAACCCCGGAGGCAACATAAACCCTTTTTGAGACCCACTTACTACTACATCTACTCCCCACAAATCCGTTTCTAAAACATCCTGACCCAATCCGCTTATAGCATCTACTACTAAAAGAACATCTTTATCCCTGGTAATCTGGGCTATCCCTTTAATATCATATACTGTAGCAGTAGAGGTCTCACAAAGAGTAGTATAGACTGCTCTTATCTGACAATCTTTTTTAATAATCTCTGAAATCTCTTCTACACAAGGAGCCTGACCCCATTCAATATCTAAACAGACAGTCTTCACTTTAAAACTCTCGCAGATTTCCTTCCAGCGTTCCCCGAATTTTCCTCCCACTATTACTAAAGCTTTATCCTGGTGAGAAAGAAAATTAGAGACAGCTGCTTCCATCGCTCCGGTTCCTGAAGAAGCAAAAGTTAAAACTGGCGACTGGGTTCTAAAGGTATATTTTAAACCCTCATCTACCTCAGCTAAAATACTTCTAAATTCTTCTGTCCGGTGGTGAATAATATCTCGACCTAAGGCTTCTCTAATCTGAGGAGCCAGAGGTGAAGGTCCAGGGGTCATTAAATAAACTCTCTTCATTATTAACTCCTTTCTCTTAATCTCTTTTAACCTTGCCTCTCCCTTCAGAAGCTAATTAATAAGGGGTTGTTTTCCCCAAGTTCTAATTCTCAAAGCCTGATCTCCTTACTTTCTAAGAACTCTTATTTTTTAGGTGGAGTTATTACTTCGTCTACAATCCCGTAATTTTTAGCTTCTTCTGCAGACATAAAGTAGTCCCGGTCAGTATCTTCTCTTATCTTTTCCAGAGGTTTGCCAGTATGAAAAGAAAGAATTTCATTAACCTTCTCTCTTAATCTTAAAATTTCCTTAGTTTGAATAGATATATCTTCAGCAGTCCCCTGAACCCCTCCCCAGGGCTGATGAATCAAGATTCGAGAATTAGGAAGAGCAAAACGTTTGCCTCTCTTGCCGGCAGCTAAGAGTAAAGCTCCTAAACTGGCAGCCTGTCCTACACAATAGGTAGCTACATCAGGTTTAACAAACTGCATAGTATCATAGATAGCTAACCCGGCAGTAATTGAACCTCCGGGGGTATTGATATAGACATTAATATCTTTACTCACGTCTTCCATCTGTAAAAATAACATCTGAGCAATTACTACGTTAGCCACATTATCATCAACTGGAGTCCCAATAAATATTATCCTATCTTTAAGGAGCCGGGAATAAATATCGTAGGCTCTTTCAGTCCTCTGGGTTTGTTCAATCACTATAGGCACATAAGTCTGGTTTTTCATAGCTTTACCTCCCTTGTATAATATGTTTACCAAATACCCATGTTTAAATTGCACCCAAATATGTTGTTATTAAATAAAAACACTCTTGCGGGTATAATGTGTGCTTTTTCTCCCTGCCAGGAAGATGGCTTTAAAAAGTATGCAAGCCTCTTTAGGAAAGTTACACTGCTGAGTGTACTTTGCACACCTGCTCTATATTGCAGGTTAGTGCTTATTT
>JAGGWS010000051.1 GCA_021163425.1 Candidatus Omnitrophota bacterium | reverse complement strand
CTCAATTGCTATTTATAAAGCAAGAAAAAAGGCTATAGAGAATGTTTTAGAGAAGAGAAAGGTATCTGAAAGATTTGAAGAGAGTGTTTCTGAGATTATCCTTCAACAAGCAATAAAAATCATAACCTTAAGGTTATATCTTAAACAGGCAATACAAGACTATAAAAAGGCAAAATGGGAAAAACAGAGGAGAATTGAAGAGTTTGAAAAGAAATTTGTTGCTCCTCTGGGAAGCTTAAAAGAGGAGTTTTGTCCAAAACAGGCTTTAAGCCGGATAAAGAGGTTGATTGGTAACTGGCAAAAGCCTGATTTACCATCTATCAAGGAGCCTTTTGAGCAGTTAATCGCCCGGTTTACTAATGCCTATTATAAGGCAAATGTTAAACAAAAAAATAGTTTCTTTAAGCCTTCTTATCTTTTGTTGAGAGCAATAATTAAATCCACAGAAGAAAAAGAGCCTGCAGAGGTGGTTAATTTTATTATTAAAGAGGCTGAATTTCTTAAGGGGGTAATTTCAATAAAGTTTATAAATAGAGTTAAAAATTTAATTGAGAAAATAGAGAAATGCGAAGATAAAGTTGAGATAATTTCTTATAAGCTACAATTAGCTAATTGTCAGAAGAATTTAGCTAAAGCCCTATTTTCTTTAAAGCAAATAGAGGAATTTAAGAAATCAAAACAGGCTCAGATTAAAGAGGCTAAGACTGAGGTAAAGGAGGAGATAGAAATAATTAAAAGAATTCTTACTGATGAGGGAAAAATTAATTTTCCTTCCTTAAGTAAAATCTTGAAACCAATAGATACCTCCAAAGTCAATAAGGAAGAGTTTGAAAAATTCAATAAATCTTTAAATCAACTACCCAAAGAAAGAAAGACTTTATTTAAGCTCTTTTTGGGTGATACGGCTTTACCCTGGTCATTTGAGATTGGTGGTTTACCCATTGGAATTATTCCTCCTGGGTTTCCTCCTGAGCTTGTGAATTTAGGTAGCGTCTATTTCTACATTCACAGTCTGGTTGAAGGGGGACTAAAAGGTCCTGTTCCTCATATCTTTGGAGCATTGGCTTTGTTGAATGTTATTTCTGATGGGATGAATCACTCTGAAAATACTCATCTTGAAAGATATGGAGGGTTGATTGATAAAGAGGAGATGAAGCTTCCCTTGGGAATCATAAATATTAAACAAATTAACCTTTCTCTTAATCCCTATATTAAAGAAGGAAAGATAATTCTACCGGAAGAGGTAAGCTGCTTGTGGAAATTCAAGACTATCTTTGATTATATCCCTGATTTGTTCTTAAAACTGATCAAAAAAGAGAAAAAGGAGAAGGTCTTGCCTTTCTTAGGTAAGAATTCTCTTATTTTTAAAGAGGCTTTAAATAATCTCTCTGGGTCTCAAGTTTTGCTGAAGAGATTCTCTTCTTCTGAGGAAGCATGCGAAACCCTTCTTCCTTTATTTAAAGATAGAGAGAAGGCAGAAGAGTTCTTAAAAGACCATTGGTCTGAGTTGTTATTGGTGTTTAAGAGGGAAAAGGGAGGATTTCTGCTTCTATCTTTAATGCGGATGTATTTAGATAAGACTGAAACACAGCTTAAAGATTTGGGTTTATGGCTCAAGCCGGGAGAATGTAAAAAATTAATAGATTTAAGAACCTTAATTAACGCTTCTCTTATTTCTTACGGAATAAAGAAGGGATGGGGAGCCAGACTGAATTTGAAGGAAAGAAAAGTAACTGTTTTTGCTCATCCATCCCAGATACCTGTAGATTTAGAAAAGAAAGAGATTGAAGACAAAGAGGTTTTTGTGGATAGAAAGGGAGATATTATCTTTTTGCCTTTAAGATTGGCTAATATACAGAGGGCAGTAAAAGAGGCACAAGAAGGTGCGCCAGCCGGAATTATTTATTCTTTTAACCCGAAGATAAATATAACATTTATCAATGAGCAACAATTAGAGGAATTGATTATATTACCTTTAGGTCAGATTTATAAAGAGATTCCTGAGAAGCTTAGAAAATTAGGTCTGAATTACGGCAATTTAGTTGTGTTAAATAGACCTTATGCTTTATATGACAAAGAAGGCCAGTTAACTTTACCTGCTCCTGTGCAAGTTTCTCCTAAATATTTAACTAAAAGCACCAAAGATATACAGAAAAAGTTAATCTCTAAGGATAAGATTAAACAGATAAAGATAGAGGCAAAAAAAGCAGTTGTCAATGAGAAAAAGATGCAAATCTATACCCAGTACCTTAAAGCTCTCATTGAACTTAAAAAGTTGGCCGAGCAATTAAATAAGAAAAAGAAGAAATTAGAAAAAATACTGCCAGAATTTTATCGTAACCAATGGCTGATGATTAACAAAAGAGAGACTTACCAGCAGATGAGATTTTTAAATGAGGTGTTAAAGGAATTGAAAGATAAAAAAGGTAAGAAAAGGGTAAGGCAAGAAAGAGACAAAAAGGCAGAGGAGACCTCCAGGATTAGAAGTTTGATTGGCGGCCCGCCCTGGAGTGGATATCCATTTATCCCTCAAATACAAGAGATTTTAACTGAGTTAAAGGATATTAATAAGTTAAAAGAGAGAATAAAGCGTAAACAAAAGGAGCTATCTAAGTTAGATTTAGATTTGCCCTTGATATCTGAGGAAGATTTAAAATTATTGGAAGAAAATAAGCAACCCAAAGGCAAATTGGGGCTATTTATCTATAACAGCCAGCTTAATCCTCAATTTACGGTAGAGGATATAATTAGCTTCTCCAATCATAAGGTTGATTTGTCTTTATTCATATTAAACTTAGGTAAGGGAGAGCCTTTAACTAAAGGAGGGACTGCTTCTATTTATTCATCTTTAAAGGAGAAAGGAGTTAATCTTTTATGCTTAGGGATTGTTAAGGATAAGGGTTCAGATAGATATAGATATATAGTGCTGGATAGTGTATTGTTAGAATTGTTTGAGGGATTATGGCTTTCTTATACAGGAGAATTGGATTTTAGTTTTGATGGTAAAGATAAAATATACTCCCACCATCTTAAACTTAAGAAACAGTTCTTCAACAATCTTTTTATTCAAGTCTTTGGCGGTTTAGAGAATGTAAGTGGAGAGGGGGATTATTTAGAGCTTCCCATAACTTATGATGTGAGAAGATTAAGAGGTGGCGGGGATATTGGTTATGAAACTAAAAGAACAAAAGTGGGTATAGGTTATGAATATATTGGACCATTAGGCAAAAAGCCTAAAGAAAGAGGGGCTTTTGAATTTCAAGGTCCTGTTTTAACCTTAAGGGTAAAGGTAAATGATAATTTAAGATTTGCGACCAAAGCCAGATACGATGTCCCGGGAGAGAATAGCAGAATAGGGGGGAAGGTTATATTAACTCTTAAAGGAATAGAGGTTAATTTTGGGGGAAGTATTCATCAGAGATTTGGATTGATGAGAAAGTTTATAGGTATAATTCTGCCTGTTTTTGACAAATACAGCTTAGAGATTTCTTTCTCTGAGTCCCGCTTAGGCAAGGTGGGGGGTAGGGGTAATGTATTAACTGTAGGATTGACCCAAAAGGAACTCTCTAAGGTTAAGATAAAGCCTATAAAATTTAATCCTCATTTTAATCTGCCTGAGGTTTGTTTTAAACCTGAGAAGGCAAAATTAAAAGAAAAACCTGTAGCTCTACCTTCCTCAATTTCTATTTACATTGAGGATGAGAAGCCAGTTATCCTGGACAAAGTGGCTTATGAAAAGAGATTGAGGAGATTAAAATCAAGAATTGAAGAATTAAAGCAGAAAGAAAAGGATTTAGAAGATAAAATAAAAGAAGAGAACATCTTAATAGGGCAAAAAATTCTTACACCTTACACCTATCCTCTCTCTTATTTACAGGATATAACTAAAAATATAGAGTTGAAGATTATCTCTGATGAGAAGGTTATCCTTCTTCCTATTTTAGATACTTCTTTTGAAAAATTAAAAGAAGAAATGGGAGAGAAAAGGGTTACTGCAAGGGAAGGTAGGGGAACTAAAAGAGTAGTTTATTTTGCCTCAACTATAACACTAATTGCTTTATTGAGTTCAGTTATTTATCTTATTAAAAGGAAAACTTCTGCTAAGAAGAAGGCAGGAATAAAAGAGAGAAATACTTCCTTAACTTCAAGTCCGGTTATTTCTAAACAAAAGTTTCAAAAAGAATTTCATCCCATGACGTTATCCTGGTTAATCTTCTTTTATGCCTTTATTACCGGTATAAGCAACGATATTATCTTAGTCAGTCTTCCTCATATTTTTCATTTAATAGGTAAGGGATATTTTTATGTAACCTGGGTGGAGGCGGTAGCTATAGGATTTTTGGCTGTTGCTCACCTAATATGCGGATATCTGTCAGACCGGTTGAAGAAAAGATTTCCCTTTTTAGTAGTTAGTTATTTGGGATATTTGTTAAGTTTCCCTCTTTACTTTTTTAAAGATATATTTTTAATTTTTAGCGCAAGGTCTGTTCAAAGATTTGTTCAGAGGATAAGAGCGGCTCCTGTTGGGGCAATGTTAGCTATAGATTGCCCTGGTCATCCTGAGAGACCTTTTCCTCTGTGTAGAGCGGGGGAAGTTTTAGGAGGGTTTATTGGCATAATTATGGGAGGTTTGTTATTTTATTTAAAGATAAGTCTTGAGGGAATAATTCTTACTGCTGGATTAATAAGCTTATTTGGCTTTATCCCTCTCCTTAGGTTGAGCGTATTGATTGATGAAACTCAAGGGATTAACTCTAAAAAAAGTAAAGTAATCACTGAGCCAGAAATTTCTTATCTTCGCCAGAGCTGGAAAGTTTTTAAAGATTTAAAGGGTTATCTTAGCGTAGTAGCCTTATTTGGTTTGGCTAATTTCACTCCCCTATGCTTTATGATAAAAGGGATAGCTTTATTAAATGGTTTAGGAATTGTTCAATCTCCTTCTCAGGCCTACATCTTTGGGATAGCTCTTCTTGGAGTTTATCGATTTTCTTCATTTGCTGTTTCTATTGCAACTTTATTCTTCTCTCTTAAAGAGAAAACTGTCAAAAGGTACTTGTTTTTTGGATACTTAGGGTTAACCGCAGGTTGCTTAGGTTTTATTTTTTCTAATTCTTTGCCTATTCCCTTCTTTTTTATTATCTTATCTTTTGTTTTTACTGGCTCCTCTATGGGATTAATCAGAGCTTATCAACGTGGTTATGTAGCAAGATTTGTAAAGAAATACTTCTTGGGCAGGGCATTTGGGATTTATCATTTTGTTTTAGGATTTCTTAGTGCCATAGCTAATATAGCTGCTTTCTTACTTTGGACTGAAGTTTCTCCTTCTGCACCCTTTATTTATGCAGGATTACTTTCTATTTTAGCAGCTATATTCATTAATTTTGTAAAACCCCCTAAGAAGATAAAGAAAAAGGAAAGTTTAGCTTCGTCTCTCCAGAAGAAGGATAATTTAGCTTCCTCATCATTTTCATTGAGGGAGTTAGCAGATAGGGGAGATGTATTTTTGAAAAATATGTATGAGAGGTTATATATAGAAATACAGATTCAGCAATTAAAAGAAAAATATAAAAATTTAAAAGGGCTAAAAGTTTTACACTTAAATACTACCAAAGAAGGAGGAGGAGTAGCTGAACTTTTAGGTAATCTTGTTCCTCTTTCTGGCAAAGTCGGTATAAAAGCAGGTTGGGAAGTATTTGAAGGAAGCAGTGGATTTTTTAATTTTACCAAGAAGAAACTCCACAATGGTCTGCAAGGAAACAGAGTAGAACTTAGTGAAGATGAGAAAGAATTCTATAAGATTGTATCTGGGAAGGAATTCAAACGCTTAGAGAAAAATTTTAAAGATTTAGATATTGTAATCTGCCATGATCCTCAGACAGCAGGAATCATTCCTTTAATAAAAGAAAACTATCCTCATATTAAAATCATCTGGAGATGTCATATAGATTTATCTTCTCCTGATAGAGAAGTGTGGAAATTTATTTATGAATTTGTCCGTTTAGCAGATAAAGTAGTTTTTCATACAGAAGAATTTATCCAGAAAGATTTGCCTTGTGAGAAAATAGTAATTATGCCTGCCAGTATTAATCCTTTAAGTCCCAAAAATAGGGAGATTCCTCAAAAGTTAATTAGAGAGGTATTAGAAAAGTATCAAATTAATCCTCACAAACCCATAATTCTTCAAGTCTCTCGTTTTGATCCTTTTAAAGGTCAGGAAGTTGCAATGAGAGTGTTTGAGGAAGTTAGAAAAGAGATAGACTGTCAACTGGTGCTGGCAAGTAATTTTCCTCGCGATGATGCTGAAGGATTATTTATTTTTGGAATGTTTAAATCTTTAAGAGAAAGATATAAATTTAAAGAAGATATCTCTCTTATCCGCTTAGAAAGTGAAGGAGAAGAAAATGCTTTGGAGGTAAATGCCTTACAGAGAGCAGCTTATCTTGTGGTGCATCTGGCACAAAAAGAAGGGTTTGGATTGGTAGTTACTGAAGCGATGTGGAAGAGAAAGCCGGTTGTAGCTACAAACTGTGGAGGAATAAAATTTCAGATAGAGAATGGAAAAAGTGGATTTTTAGTAGAAAATAGAGAAGAGGCAAAATCTAAAATCTTACAACTTTTTGAAAATACTAACTTAGCCAGAAGAATAGGAGAAGAAGCAGGAAAAAGAGTAAGGAAAGAATTTCTTACAGCCAAACATCTTGAAAGATACTTAGAAACTTTTGATAGGATATTAAGCAGTTCTTCTATAATTGTAAGGTTAAAGAGAAGTTGTTATAATAGAATTTGTAGGGGCGGAAGTTTTAAGAGAGAGGGGGGTTCCTTTACCTCACCGTGGCTGGCGGGAAGCAAAATCTTTCCTTTCTCTTTCTTCCGTCCCTCTTTTGTTTTTACTGGTTGGAGAAAGTGGGATACATTCTTCAAGAAATTATTTAAATTTCTCTTTTACTTCCCTTCCATTAATTTTACTTTCCTTTATCTATTAGGTTATTCTAATATTCGCACGAATAAGCAAATAAAGAGAACAAAAAATAATGGGAGTATAACATATGTAAGAAGGAGAATTTTTAAAAAGAAGGAGGGATTATGGAAAGATTTGGTTTTCAGAATTTGGAAATTTTTAGCATACTTTCTACAAAAAGAGGTTATATTCTTCATACTCAAATTCCTCAAACATATCTTTCCTTTCAGTTTTTCATTGATAGGAAGGGCAAGGTGTACGGAAAGCTTAAAAACAGGTGGGTTTTTCTTACTGAAAAAGCTTCTTCTGTTATCAAGAGAAAGATGGAAAAATATCAATATCTTTACTATATCTCATAATTATCTTAGTTCTACATCTTCAGCAATAGAAATAAGTATTGATGAATTTTCTTTAGGGTTACTTATTCTTTTCAATCGGCCCTTATATATAAAGGATATCTGGAGATGGACAGATAAAATGAGAAAGATTTTGAAAGGGATTATTGAGAAAAGTTTATCAGATGAGGGATTATTGGAGGAGACAGTCAGAACAATTTTTCCTGATTTAGATTTAAGTAAAGTTTCTAAAGTCAATGTAATTGCTTTAGGTTCAGGGAAAGAGAGTGAGCCTGAAAAGATTGGTTCGGAAAGTATATTTAAAGTAAGGATAGATAATAAAGGAGATTTTGTGCTTGTGGTGGATAATTATTCTTATGGGGAGGGAGAGCATAATTTAACCGCTCCTTATGAATTTAATAATTTACAGGAAGCAAATAGAATAAATAAAGATTTGTTTCCTTCTGTTTTTGGGTTCAGAAAGGTAGAAATAGAAAATAACGGTCAGGTTTTACATTATCCTGTTTACAGTATGGAGTTTCTAAAAGATTATGCCCCGGCCTATTTGGATAAACAATATATTTGGAGCAATTTAGAAGATTTGCAGGATGATTTTAAGATATTTTCTTCCTGCTCTCTTTATGAATTTTTAATGGAGTTTTTTGTAAAAAGCCTTTTGAATTTTACAAAAATTTCAGGAAAGATTATAAAGGATATTCGTATCTTTGAAGGAGATTTAATGATTCATAAATCCTTTTTTAAAGACCCGATTTTCTATATACAGAAAAATAAAAAAGACCTGGTTAAATTAATAGAAGAAAAAGACATTTATCCTGTAAAATTGTGTGCTTTAAGAAAATTGGAAAAGGGGAGTTTATTCCAGCTTAAGGAGTATCTTTTAAATTTAGCTGACTGGAGAAGGTCTCCCCAAAGAGAAGATTTTAAGAAAGAAGGGCTTTTAAGAATCTTTCCTCCAGATATAGTTGAAAAAGCCTTTGCCTCTTCTCCTCTTACTTTTCAAGATGCAAATATGCTAAATTTAAGCTTTAAAGAAATTTTTGGCAGAGATTCTTCTCTATATTTTTGGGATAAGAATTCTTCTGGTTATAAATTCGGGTTTTTGCCTCAAGAAAAGGAAGGAAGGTATATTGAGGTAAGAAAACCTCAAATAATACGCAAGTGGAAAATAATAGAGTTTGTTATAATACAGAAGATTATTCACTTTAATGGAAATGGAGAGATACTTGAAGAAGTAAATATTGTTCTTCCTGTAGAAGATAACTTATACAAAAAATGGCTTTCTAAAATTATACCCACAATAAATAAAGAACATCCTGTAACTTTCATTTTAGATATTTCTTACAGGGATTTACTTAAAATAAATGCTTCAAGAATTCCTTATCAGGTGGGAGAAATAAAAAGAATAGCTGAATATATTCCTTTAAGTATTTACAGGCTGAAAATAAAAGGAACAAAAACTGTAGTTTCTTCATTTTCTTTATCAGATTATTTTAATTCTCCTTATGATAAATGGTGGGCGGAGAAAGTCATTGTTTACTATGAAATGTTAGGATGGGAGATAAAAGAGGAGGTATTGCGTATTAAAGATATAAAAAATCAAAAAATTTCTGAGGAGGATATAGATAAAATAATATCAATTTTGAAAGAGGGCGATTTTGAGAGAGTCTGGTATCTTTTATATTTCTTACTTACATGTACAGATAAAGATTTAGCTCTCCAGGTATATGCTCGTTTTGTGGATAAGGAAGATGTTATAGAAAGATTTGGCAGAAAGAAGACAGAAATTTTAGTTTCTCTCTGTAAAGAGCTGTTAGAGACCAAAATCTCATCTGATAAAGCTTCCTCCTCTTTTTCT